>NZ_CP073754.1:2142963-2449100 GCF_018734325.1 Methylomonas paludis
TAACGAACGTTTAAGCTTTTTTCAGGCTGAACGCGAAGACAAAAAATCACTGCGTCAATAACATTAGCAAAGCCTGATGCTATAAGTTTATGTTTTTAAACCACATAATTTCGATGCGAAACTATTATCAAACAAATGAACTTTTTTATAGACATCGAAACAGAATTTAACTACACTTTCGCCACCTTATCAGAGTGCATAACGACTCAACAGGTTGTTTATCTTTAGGGGGAGGGAAGCGGCCTGTAATCAAGGCTCATAATAATAATAATAACAGTAACTGCTCGACTAAACTGCCTTCCAGGCAGGCGTCCAAACAAAATAAAAATAACAATCAGGACGGGCCCGCTTTAGGCGGGCTTTTTATTGGGCGACGTTTTCCCAGGACGGTTTTGGCCTGGGTTGCGGTTGTTATTTTGAGTTGCGTGACTGTAAGCCGCTTTTGAGGCTTATGCTGAGTTCGCTATCTATCCACCCATCAGCGTACCCGCTGTAATTATCCGCTAGCTGATGACCTATTCAAGCACTGTTTGCCGGCTCAACTAAAACTCAGGCCAGACAATAAACACCAAAGTTTTATACCGAATTGGCTAAATGTCACATTTATCATATAATCGGAACTTTCCCCGCTTTCCGGCTATCCTATAGTTGCGCTAGCAAACCCACACTGATAAACACGCGAAGGTTTAATTTAATGGCACGAGTCACTGTTGAAGATTGTTTAGAAAATGTCGAAAACCGCTTTAAACTGGTCATATTGGCCAGTAAACGTGCGCGCCAGTTGGAAAAAGGCGCTGATGAGTTTCTACCGCGTGGTAGAGACAAAGACACTGTGCTAGCCTTGAGGGAAATCGCCGCAGGATTTGTTACCGAAGAAAATATCGAACGCTTACACCGTAGCGGTTATGTTTCTGAGACACATATTGAGATTTAATTTTGCTTATGCCCGAGATAGCGGTCAAACCCATTAACGATGACCTTGAGCATCCTGAAGAGATTTTGCTCAGGGAATTGTGCGGCATTTTACATACCTATCTCGACGAAACCCAAGTCAATGAAGTGGTACGCGCTTACCATTACAGCGCCAAAGCTCATCTAGGCCAGTTTCGCAAAAGCGGCGAAGCCTACATTTGTCACCCGGTTTCAGTTGCCATTACCTTGGCCAAAATGCGCATGGATGCGCATGGCATTATGGCCGCCTTACTGCATGATGTCATTGAAGACACCCCCATCAGTAAACAAGAACTTAGCGATCAGTTTAGCTCGGAGGTTGCCGAACTAGTTGACGGCGTTACTAAACTGACTCGCATCGACAGCCGCTCCCGCGCTGAAGCTCAGGCCGAAAACGTCAGAAAAATGTTTCTGGCCATGGCCAAAGATTTACGCGTCATAATTGTCAAATTGGCAGACCGTTTGCACAATATGCAAACCATGGGCAATATGCCCAGCGAAAAAAAACGCCGGATTGCCAAGGAAACCATCGAAATTTATGCACCTATCGCCAATCGACTGGGCATGAACGACATTCGACACCAGTTGGAGTCTTTGGGATTTAAGGCCCTATACCCCAACCGCTACACGGTGATCAACAATGCCGTGAAAAAATCGCGCGGTAATCGCAAGGAAATTATCGACACGATACAGAACACCATTCAAACTCGCCTTAAAGATACCGGGTTGGAATGTACTGTTGCTGGACGGGAAAAAAATATTGCCAGCATTTATCATAAAATGCTGATCAAGAAAATTTCGTTTACCGATGTTTTTGATGTCTACGCTTTTCGTATTTACTGTCAAAAAGTTGATGACTGCTATCGTGCTCTGGGTTGCGTTCATAATTTATACAAACCTATTCCTGGTCGTTTCAAAGACTATATCGCATTACCAAAGGCCAATGGTTACCAATCTCTGCATACCATTTTAATTGGCCCATATGGGATGCCGATCGAAATCCAGATTCGCACTCATGAAATGCACCGCATGTCGGAATCCGGCATTGCCGCACATTGGTTATATAAATCTGACAAGGATAAGAGCGAAACTATCCAGGCCAGGGTAAATGAATGGTTGCGTGATTTGCTGGAAATTCAAAAATCAGCGGGCGATTCGTTGGAATTTATCGATAATTTGAAGGTCGATCTATTTCCTCAGGAAGTGTTTGTGTTTACCCCGAAAGGCAAAATTATTAAACTGCCGCGCGGCGCCAGCATTGTGGACTTTGCCTATATGGTTCATACCGATGTCGGCAATTCCTGTATTTCTGCGCGTATCGACAAAAAAATGGTGCCGCTGCAAACCAAGCTGGAAAACGGCATGTGCATTGATGTCACCACGGCGGCCTGGGCCAGACCCAATCCATTGTGGCTGAACTATGTCATTACGGCTAAAGCCCGCAGCTGTATCCGTGCCCATCTGAAAAACTTTAAACAACAAGAGGCGATTACTCTGGGTCGCCGTTTGCTGGAAGCAGAGTTGGAAACTATCAATCTGCAGCTTGATGACATTGATAACAGCCGCATTCTTCAGGTATTGCAATTACTTAAAAAACACTCGCTGGCCGATTTGCTTGAGGATATTGGCCTTGGCAATAAAATGCCGTTTTTAGTGGCAAAGTACATTGCTCAAACCGACCCAAACTCTGCTGCCAAACTCAATGACCGCGATCCTAGCAGTTCCGGCAAGCCTCTGATTATTAAGGGCACCGAAGGCATCGTTGTGAATCTGGCTAAATGCTGCCGGCCGATACCCGGCGATCCTATCATTGGATTTTTTAATCCCGGCAAAGGCATTGTGGTGCATCGCCACGAATGCTGTAACAGCAATGATGCCAGAAAGAAACAGACCAGTTGGCTGGATGTGGAATGGAGCAGCGAAGCTACCGGCGAATATTCCGCCGAAATTCGCATAGAGCTGCACAATCAGCGCGGTTCGTTGGCCACCATAGCGTCTACAATTTCCAGCATGGAATCCAATATTGAAAATATCAATGTGGTGAGTCAGGATAGCCGGGTATCGGTTGATCTGCTGACGCTGGCGGTACGTGATCGTTCGCATTTGGCCAATATCATCCGCAAACTTAAAAAGCTTAATATTGTTTTAAAAATCACTCGTATCAAGGCATAACCATGAGCAAGGAAATCATCTCAACTCCATTGGCTCCGCAAGCCATCGGCACTTACTCACAAGCGGTAAAGATAGATAATACTGTTTATCTTTCCGGACAAATACCTCTTGATCCGGCCACCATGCAAATTGTCGATGGTGATATCACTGCCCAGATCCGCCGGGTTTTCGAAAATTTGCAAGCAGTCAGTCAGGCAGCCGGCGGCGAATTGGCCGACATAGTCAAACTTAATGTGTTTTTAACTAATCTGGGCCATTTTCCGCTGGTTAACCAAATCATGGCTGAGTTTTTTACTGAACCCTATCCCGCTCGTGCCGCTATCGGCGTTGCCGCCTTACCTAAAGATGCCAATGTTGAAATGGATGGCATTCTGGTTTTAAAAAACGAATACTACTGAGCTCCAGCCATGAAACGGGGTCCTGTCCGACAGTCTTAAGCGGATGCATAGCGCCGACCCGCAGCAATTGCCTGTCACTGTACTGACAGGCATCGGCTCACAAACTGCTGAACGCTTGCAAAAGCTGGGTATTCAGACTTTGCAAGACTTGCTGTTCCATTTGCCGCTACGCTACCAAGATCGCAGCCGGATTACCCCGATTGCTGATTTGCGAGTCGGCAGCTCGGCTCTGGTTTGCGGTACCATTGAATTTATCGATACCATTCAGCGTGGGCGCAACAGTCTGATTTGCCGGATCAGCGATGCCAGCGGGGCATTATCCTTACGATTTTTCCATTTCAGCGCCTATCAAAGCCAACGCTTTAAACCTGGAATCATGATAGGCTGTTATGGAGAATTGCGTTATGGCTATTCCGGCCTGGAAATGGTGCATCCCGACTATAAAATCGTTACAGACAGCGCTGGATTAACCGAAGCCAACCTGACACCTGTTTACCCACTGACCGAAGGGCTAGGTCAAAACAGCTTGCGGAAAATGATTAATCAGGCCATCAGCCTTTGTCTGGGCAACGAAGCAACCATTACCGATTATTTGCCTGCTACACTCTTAAAACACCACGGGTTTCCCAATCTTAAAGAAGCCTTGCTGACTTTGCATAATCCTACCCCACCACTATCTGCCGCCTTGTTGGACACTGGTAAACTGCCGGCATTACAGCGCCTGGTATTTGAAGAGTTTTTAGCTCATCATCTAGCCCTGCAGCAAGGTAAACAAAATTATAAATATGGCCAGTCACCTGTATTCAATTCCCATCCGATTAGCAAACAGCTATTTATCGATAATTTAAGCTTTACACTTACCCAGGCTCAATTGCGGGTCATTAGTGAGATTGAAGCCGATTGCAGTCAAACAAGACCCATGTTACGCCTATTACAGGGCGATGTAGGTTCCGGCAAAACGGTGGTTGCAGCTCTCAGCGCTTTTTTGGCCTTAACGACTGGTTATCAGGTTGCCATCATGGCACCCACTGAATTATTGGCGGAACAGCATTTACAAAACTTTAGCCGCTGGTTTGCCGCTAGTGAATATCGCATTGAGTTCTTAAGCGGCCAGCTTAAAGGTAAAGCCCGGCAGGCTGTTCTGGAAGGTCTGAATAGTGGTGAAATTAATATCGTCATTGGCACTCATGCGCTGTTTCAGGAGTGTGTCAATTACCAAAAACTGGGTTTAATCATCATAGATGAACAACATCGCTTTGGAGTTAATCAGCGTCTGGCACTGCGGGAAAAAGGTCAAATCAGTGGTTTGCGCCCCCATCAGCTAATCATGACGGCCACCCCTATCCCACGTACCTTAGCCATGCTTAATTATTCCGATCTGGATATATCCATTATCGATGAACTACCGCCAGGCCGTAAACCGGTGAAAACCAGTGTTATCCCAGCGGAGCGCCGCGCTGAAGTTATCCAGCGTATCAGCCATTGGGTAAACCAGAAACGTCAGGTCTATTGGGTGTGCACGCTGATCGAAGAATCTGAACTCATCCAGTGCGAAGCAGCTGAGAAAACCGCCGCCTATTTGGCTCAAGCACTGCCAGAAATAAGAGTTGGTCTGGTACATGGGCGCATGAAAGCCGGCGAAAAAGACAGCGCCATGCAAGCCTTCAAATCAGCTCAATGTGATTTACTGGTTGCCACTACTGTGATTGAAGTTGGCGTGGATGTGCCCAATGCCAGCTTAATGATAATCGAAAATCCCGAGCGCCTGGGCTTGTCGCAACTGCATCAACTTAGAGGCAGGGTAGGCCGAGGTGATCAGGATAGCTATTGCCTGTTGCTTTACCAATCTCCGCTGTCTACTGTTGGCAAACAAAGACTCGCCATATTAAAAGAAAGCAACGATGGTTTTGTGATTGCCGAAAAAGACATGGAACTCCGCGGCCCAGGCGAAGTGATGGGCACCCGACAAACTGGTCAAATCCAATTTAAAATTGCCGATTTAAACCGTGACAGCCATATCCTGGAATTAATTGCCCCAGCCGCCAACCTAATATTGCTGGAGCATCCAGAAGCGGTGCCGGCCTTGATCCAGCGCTGGCTGGGTCATAGTCATCATTACGCAGAGGTTTAACCTTGTTAGCCAAAAGTGTTCTCTTCCACCAGGCACCGCGCTGGAAAACCCATAATTTTGAAATCAGCCATCACTTATCGGATGAACTGCACTCCTGGCTTTATGAAACCGGTTCATTAACCAAACGCTTACGTGCCATCTATGGCCATCAGTTTGGCGTCAAGGTACTATATCAGCACTGGAAACCAGCTTTTATCGATGAATGTCGGCTATTGGATTTAGAACCGGGTCATTATCAATTAATCCGCGAGGTACTGCTTTACGCCAACCAGCAGCCGCTGATACTAGCCCGCACCATACTCCCTGCCGCAACTATCGGCATTGCTCAGCGTAATCTTTCTCATTTAGGTACGCGACCGCTGGGCGAAGTGATTTTTGCCTATCCTGATCTGCAACGTAGCCACCATCAACTCAGCCAAATCCCTTTGAGTTTATGGTCAAACGCTCTGCAAAACCAAATAAGCTTGCCTAGCAGTCTATGGGGTAGGCGAACGGTATACACCATTCACCAGCACCCACTATTGGTAGCTGAATTTTTCCTGCCTGGTGGAGTTTACGCTCTTTAAACCTCGAGTTTATTTGGCATCAAGCTCGATATTGTGGTAACAATAAGCTTAATCTAGCAAAGCAGAACACAAGCAAATGATAGTACTTATTCTCAGCGGCTTAATACTGGCATTGCTGGTACAAACCCATAATCCATACTTGGTAATATTGGAAACACCGGAGGCATTAGGCTTAGGACTGGCTTTGATGGTTGCCAGTCTACTGGCCGGTTATCTGAAAAAAGTGCCTAATATCATCTGGCACGATGGCTTTGCCACTGCCGGCTTAATTGTCTGGTACGCTTATTGGAAACCGGAGTTTAACGAAGATGCGCCGATGTTTTTCTTTTTCCCTTTATATTTTGCCCTGCTAAGTTCGATCATGACTCTGGCCTTAATCAATAAAAGCCAATATTTCGATACTGAATCGGCACAGCATTTGCGATATCTGAATAAGATGATCCGCTTCGACATGAGCGCAGCGGTCATTTTCGTCATCTTAGGCCTGTTAATTACTAAACACTATGCCCTCTATCCAATGGCCATGACATTTTTTATCATTCGCCATACCATCACTGTCTGCCTGGATAATATAGAAACCTAACTGTTTTTTCTTAGCAACTCATCTATTTAACGGTTCCCACCTGACCGGCCAGACGCCCTTTTCGAAAGGGTGTCTGGCCGGAAACCAAGCGGCCTTAAGATCCATTCATAATCACCAAGGCATTATGGTGCCATCGTATTTTATAAACTGACCAGATTGACTCAGGGTAAAAGACTTAATGACCTGCCGCATCCCGGTGATACTTTGCTCAACATCAATCAAGGCATTTTCACCACCCATATCGGTTTTAACCCAACCTGGATGCAATATCAGCACGCCAATACCAAGACTTCGCAAGTCGATAGACAAGCTTTTTAGAGCGGCATTTAAGCCTGCCTTACTGGAGCGGTATACTAAACTGCCACCACTGGTGTTATCAGTAACACTACCCATCAAACTGCTGACTGAAGCTATCAGTTTATTGGCTCCCCGCTCCAGATGCGGTAGAAACGCTTCGGCCAACTTGACTGGGGCGATTGTGTTAATCAGTAAAGTGGTTTGCCAGACCTGATAATCCAGGGCACCAAAACCATGTTCCGGGGTGTCGCCGTAAACACCCGCATTATTTAACAATACATCAATCACCTCGTCAGCCAATTGTTCAGACAAACCGTCAATTTCGGCAAAATCAGTCACATCCAGAGCTTCTATCTGCACACTGGAATACTCATCTGCCAAAGCTAACAATGCCTTAGCAGACTCAGGCTTACGACATGTCGCAATTACCCGCCAACCTGCTTCAGCATATTGACGACTAAATTCAAGACCTAAGCCTCGATTTGCTCCTGTGATTAACACGGTTTTCTGCATATAACAACCCCTATTAATTAAAGCTAAACTAGCAAATGATAAAATTGGTATTAAACGCTACCATATATATCTTAGCTTGCTAAAGCAAGATGAGGCTAGCAGAAAATCAAAAAAAACAAGAAAAAAAACAGTAGATTGAGACTTCTATCTAGAGTAAATTGTAGATCAGTTTGCAATAAAACCAACTTTTTACTATAATAGGCTGTTTTACAGCATGGGTGATATTTAACATTCTGTAATAACTATCTTTGGAGAGATGGCCGAGCGGTCGAAGGCGCACGCCTGGAAAGTGTGTATACGGCAACGTATCAAGGGTTCGAATCCCTTTCTCTCCGCCATTTTAGCTTCCAACGAAGCTTAACGAAGTCAAAAAATCCTGAAATTTCAAGCCTTGAAGCAAATTTGTTGCGCAACAAAGCACAACGAAAACTATTGAAATTCACTATCAACTAGGGGTAACATTTGGGGTAACGTAGCCTAGCAAGATAGGAGTTACCCCAAATGCTTTCCGATACCGCTTGCAAAAACGCCCACAAACACGCCAAAGCCAGTAACGGCAAGGCTTTTAAGTTGGCCGATGAAAAGGGTTTGTTCCTACTTTTGAAGCCACAACAAGCCGGTTGGGGTAGGTGGTGGCGCTTCAAGTACCGTTTTGGGGGTAAGGAAAAACTGCTTTCATTGGGGACTTACCCCGAAATCAGCTTAAGCCAAGCACGCGACAAACGGGACGAACTACGAAAGCAAATAGCCAACGGCATAGACCCCGCCATTACCCGCATGGTTGAAAAAACCGGAAGCGGTGAAAACACTCTGAAGGCCGTCGCTAAGGAATACATGGAAGCCAATCGCAAGCGTTGGAGCGCCAGCCACTTCGCCCACCTTGAGCAATGCCTTACCCGTGACGTTTTCCCTTGGCTAGGGAACCGGCCAATTAAGGAATTAACGCCGGTTGAGGTATTGACCACGCTTCGCCGCATAGTTGACCGGGGAGCGTTGGAAACCGCCGCACGCACCAAGCAATTTATTGGGCAAGTTTTGCGCTATGGCGTCGCCACGGGCCGCGCGGAAAGGGATGTAACCGCCGATCTACGCGGGGCCTTGCCTTCGCCGGTTCGGGGCCATTTTCCAGCCATTACCGAGCCAAAACCCCTTGCGCAATTATTACGCGATATAGACGCCTATCAAGGCAATTTTGTGGTTAGAACCGCGTTACAACTCCAACCCTTAATTTTTGCCCGCCCTGCCAACCTTGCCGCCGCCGAGTGGACGGAATTTGACTTAGAGTTGGCCGAATGGCGAATAGCCGCCGACAAGATGAAAATGAAAGACGCGCATATTGTGCCGTTAAGCCGTCAAGCCCTGGCGCTATTGCGGGAGATTTACCCGTTAACGGGCAATGGGCGTTATGTATTCGCAAGCAATCAAGGAAAGAAAGGCGGCGAGCCTCATATAAGCCGCGAATCCATTGGCGCGGCAATCCGGCGTATGGGTTACCAAGGCCAGCATACCGCGCATGGCTTCCGCACCACTGCAAGCACCATGCTACACGAACAAGGTTTTCATTCCGACATGATCGAAAGGCAGTTATCACACGCAGAGCGAAACAAAGTTAAGGCCGCCTATAACCGCGCTCAGCACCTGCCCGAACGCCGCAAAATGATGCAAACATGGTCGGATTATTTGGATAGCTTGAAGTCCGGGGCGCAAGTGATACCGTTTAAAAAAATAGTTTAGTCAGTTTAACCAAGCCTAGCTCGACGGGGCGAAAGCAGGAAACCTTCAACCGGTTGGCTTGGTTTCCTTTTTTTGAGGATTGACACTTTGAAGGGGGGGGTGAAATGTCGATATCAGAAAGTAACCGAGAATGGTTTGATCGGTTGGATAAGTTTACGCTTTGCGAAATTATTTGTTTGCATAACGGAACATCTAGTTTTGAATGGCTTCGTAATAGATTTTTAAATTATCCATCTTATATTCAGCTTGAATACTCTAGTTGCAAAAGTATTTTGGATGTTTTTGGTGAAGATATTTTAAAAGAGATACAGAAATATCAAAGAAAAAATGGCGTGGATGCTTGGCATTATCTTTACCCAGACAATGTAACAAAAATCTTTTTAAGTAAGGATATGGCAAAGAAAATACTTACTTTATTAGGTGAAGAAGATAAGCCTAATTTTTTGTCGGAAAGTGATTTTGATAATACAATAGAAACTCATAAAACAATTAAAAAAAATAATAGAGATACATATGAGCGCCGAAAAGATAGCTATGATAGCTATAAATCAAAGTCTGGGATTGAGGATAAAAATTATACTCATGAACAAATTCTTAATTTATTGAAAAAATCTAATCCCAACCTTTGGAATATATGCATTAATACATTCTTAAAAGACTTTTGGCAGATATACAGTACAGAAAACAATTGCAAGAAAAAGAGTGGGCGGCCTGTAAAAAAACAAAGGGATTCCCAAGAATAAATAAAGGGGCACTATTAAAACATCAATTTAGTTACAAACAAAATAAAATTAAAATCAATAGTTTATGCATCTATAATCTAAGGCAATATAGGGAATGAGTTACACTCCTTAGTTTTCCTTGGTTTTTTAGTTGTATTTTTTTTCGTATTGTGTAACCCGTCTTATTAAGTATTTACGAGGGTTGTACAATGTCATCAAAGCGTGATCTGTTAGAGTTATCCGCACAAAGCGCGGCGCGTAAGTCAAGAACCAAAATTACTTATGCCGCTTATCCGTTACCAACCGAAGGCTTTGTGAGGCTTCCAAGCGTTCTAGCCGTTTTAGGTGTCTCTAAATCTTCCTTTCTTAATGGCGTTAAATCCGGATTGTATCCGGCAGGCAAGCTATTGTCTTCACGCTGCCGCGTCTGGTCGGCTGCTGAAATAAGGGCGCTATTAGATAAAATTGGGGGTGTGAAATGAAATACATACATGCAAAAGATGGTTGGTTGGCTGTCAAAACCAATTACGATGAAATTTTAAGCGGATTGAATGTTGATACCTTAAAACAATATCCGGTTATTGGTTGGTATGTTGATGATCCTCTAGTAAAGCCGATTACACCGGTTGGTATATTTACAGGTGAGTTTAGCGCTTCAATCGCACCCAATGGGCGAGTGTATTCCTTAAAACTGGAATTTACTTGTTTAGCAGATTGGCTGGAATACCTTCATAAACTGACTAATGTTGATGGGGGTGTTTAATGAGCTTAAATATACAACCCCAAGTTATACCGGCTTTACCTGGCTTTAATATTGTTATTTTGGATAAGGCAGGCCCTGAAGAAAATTACGCAGTTGTCGGCTATTATTTAGAACCAATCATAGGGTATTTAGTTGAGATTTATAAAAACAAAGAACGCGGCTATTTACAAACCAGTCATACACCGATAACCATAGATAATACTGACGGCTATGTCGCTATTAAGACGGATACCGGGCAGGTTTTTTCTGCTACTGGCGAGAATTATGCAAGTTTAGAAGCCTGGCTTAAAGATGAGTATGGTTTTTCTGCTCTTACCGATGATAGCGGCGGCGTATTATGAATTTGAGCAGCATTGATGACGCTTGCCGGGTGGCCTGCCTGGCCATTGGCGTTGAATATAAGGCTGTGCCTAGTGATGGCCGTTTTCATGTGGCTGATTTGGTGGACGATCACCGGGGCCGTAACGATGGCCGGATTAAGGTTTTTCCTGATCGGCAAGGCGGTATCGTTTGGAATCACAAAAGCGGCCAGAAACAGAGCTTTTTCGTTAATAACACAATTGATAAATCTACCCCGGTACAAGCCGCCGAGCGGGCGCGTATTAAAGCGGAACAGCGCCGGCGGACGGCGGAACAGTTAGAGCAGTTGGAAAAGGCTAGTCGGCGGGCGCAAGCCATCTGGTCGGCGGCTGCTCCCGCGCCAGTTGATCATCCTTACCTGGCGCGTAAGCAAGTTAAGCCTTATGGTTTGCGGTTGGGCTGCTGGAAGCGGGTGATTAAAACCGATGACGGCAGGCATAACACGTTATTAATTGAGGGTTGTTTGTTGGTACCGATGTTTTGCGAAACAGGTACGCTGAGTAGTTTGCAGGCGATTTTTCCGGATAAGCACCCGGTTTTAGATCGTGATAAAGACTTTTTGCCTAGTGGAGGTCTAGCTGGCTTGTTTTGGTGGCTGGGGGCAAAAACTGACAAGGTGCTGATTTGTGAAGGCTACGCTACCGGGGCCACTTTGCATGAAGAAAGCGGTTATCGGGTTTACCTGGCGTTTACGGCCAATAACCTGATGGCCGTGGGGCGGATTGTGCGGGCTAAGTTACCGGCGGCTGAGATTGTGTTTTGTGCTGATAATGATCAATCAGCCGGTAATCCTGGCCTGACCAAAGCCACCGAAGCGGCGGCTGACGTTGGCGGCAGTGTGGCCGTTCCCCCGATTGTGGGGGATTTTAACGACTATGCGCTGTATTTACGCGAGGTGGGCCATGTCGGATAAGGACACTAAGCCTGTATTGAAATTGATTGATTCCGCCAATAAACCACCGACCAAAAAAGCCGGTAATGTTGGAGGTGGTAGTGGCCAGGGGGGCGGGAAAAGCAAGAATGAAGGGCGACAATTTGGCAATTATCAAATCATTGATAATTGTTTTTATCATTTGAAATCAAAGAATGATGGCGGTTTTGAAAAAATTAAACTTTGTGATTTTTCATGTAAAGTGATTGAAGAAAGACTGACTGATGATGGTTTAAGTGAAGAAAGCATCTTGATTATTGAGGGGGTGCGTGAAAATGGTCAACTGTTAAGACGCGTTGAAGTATCGACTAAAAGCTTCTCTTCCAGGCAAACCACCTGGATTACGGACGCCTGGGGAATGAAGGCACTGGTATTGGCGGGTTCTCAAAAAATGGACAATATCAGGGTATGTATTCAAATGTATTCTAGGCTTGATGGTGATATTCCAGTAACCACCGTTTATAAGCACGGCGGCTGGAAAGAAATAGACGAACACTGGCTGTATTTGACTGGTACGGGGGCTATATCCGCCACCGGTCTGACGGATGGCTTTACCGTTGATCTTGGCCGGGGCCAGATGGGCAATTACCAGTTACCCGCGCCTTTGGCTGGTGATGGACTTAAACAAGCAGTGAATAATGCCTTAATGTTGTTGAAAGTCTGCCCGACAAAACCACATATAGGCGCGGCATTGCTGGCCGCTGCGGTTCGTGCCCCGTTGGGTGAATGCCACCCCACTGCTTTTGCTATCTGGCTGCATGGTTTAACCGGTTCGCGCAAATCGGCGCTGGCCGCCATTGTCCAAGCCTTTTTTGGCAATTTTGATGCTAACCGGGGTTTTCCCGGTAACTGGTCGGATTCCGTCAACGATTGTGAAATGAAAGCTCATCAAGCCAAAGATGGCGTTTTTACGGTAGACGATTTTAAGCCCAGTGTCAGCCAAGCCGAAGCGGCCAAACTGCACGCTATGGCGGAACGGTTGATTAGAAACACTGGCAATCAGGCCGGGCGTGGGCGGCGGGATTCTAATATGCAGGCCAAGGCCGCGCCTTTTAATCGTTCTATGATGCTGATTACAGCGGAAGACTTACCGCGTGGTCAATCCTTGCTTGGCCGCTTGCTGATTCTTGAATTAAACCGAATGGATGTTGATAACGCGGTTTTATCCGAATTACAGCGGGCTGCAGCGTTAGAACAATTTACAGGTCTAATGTCTGCCTATCTGCAATGGTTAGCGCCGCGCCTGGATGATCTAAAGCGCAGTTTCCCGGAAATGATACAGCAGTTACGCAGCCTGGCTATTCGTGAAGGCTTTGCTGCCAGTCACCCACGCGCCCCTGAAATTTATGCCAACCTGATGGCCGGGATTGATACTTTTCTGGAGTTCTTAACGGATGTTGAAGCGGTAACATCAGTGCAAAGCAATAGCCTGTTACTGGCGATTGAAACCAGCTTAAAACAGGCCTTTACCGAGCAAACAGAGTACCAGACCGAACAAGACGAAACCGAGCGATTCTTAAAGCTATTACAGGCCGCGTTAAGTAGTGGTGAGGCCCATATAGCCGATAGATTAAACCAAGGGCCACCGAATGAGCGGCCATTTTCATGGGGTTGGCGTGATGCGGGTACCGATGTTACAGGGGATAAAATACTCAGCCCTAAAGGTGATTTGATTGGGTGGTATTCTGAAATCAGTTCAGCCGGGCCAGCTGAAGTCTGGCTACAACCGGAATGCGTTTTTAAGGTCGTGCAACAGTTCGCCAGAGGTCAAGGTGAAACCTTTCTAATAAGTCAGCCTAGCTTATGGCGGCGGATGCAGGAAAAAGGCTTGATATTGAAAACTGAACCGGATACCAAGTCTAAAAAACCGCGTACAGCCGTTAAGCGCACAGTTGCCGGGCGTTCTGTTCGTGTGATGGTGCTGTCTGCTGAATTAATTGAGTCTGGTTAATCCCCGCACCCCCCGAAATTTACGCCATAGGATAGCTGTCAGCCGCTTTGAAGGCCGGTTTTTTGTGAGTTTAACCGCTCAATGCTGAAAAACAGTTATAGGGTATATATAAATTTTTGGGGAATTTGGGGAAATACTACTTAAGCCTATAGATACCAAGGCTTACAGCCTCCCCAAAAGTTTTTTATAGTTGGGGAAATCCCCAAAAATTTAGGGGAGGCAGTCAAAAGGCCAGTATTCAAGAATTAGGCGGATTTTTGCCGTCTCCCCTAAAAATAGCCTATTTTATTTGGGGAGCTCCCCAAGTGTTGGGGAGGCTGTAGGCCGTGTCATTACTGGCCTAGCGGCCTATCTCCCCAACTCCCCAAGTTTTCACACATGGGGGGGTATAAATATTTTATAAGGTAGCGTTCTCAAGATGGCCGGTCATGGGCAAAATTAATGAAATGGGAAAACCCATTTTTGTGAATGGATGGGCGCTGGATGCCTGGCCGGTGTTTTGGTTTTGTTTTGGCCTTGCCGGACACCCGACAAAACATGACAAATCATGACATTTTGAAAATTTTTTCAATAGGTTATGCATAAATTGTCGGGTTTTGAGTATAAAAGCACTGGTTTAGGCGTTACCAATCGGGCTTTGCCCGCTACTCATGGCGTGGAAAATAGGGGCGCGGGGTGTGTTTGACAAGATTATCGGGATTAACTATCCTTATTGCCGATCTGACGTTGTGGCCATCGCGATTGTTGCGTCTCGCCACCGGATTAAAAGCCTTTGCTTCGGTAAAGGCTTTTTTGTTTTGATTGATCAGCCGGCGGCGAATTGTTGGTTTTCTCTGTTGACACCCTACTTGCATAGTGCCACAATCAAACCGTCTTGCAGCAGCAAGGCCGGGCGTGAGAACCCGTTTGCACCGGCGAATAATCGCCACTTTTGCCAGTGGCTTTTTTATGCCCGCTATTTTGCGTGGCGTTAATTGCTTTCTGTTATGGCGGGGTTGTTTGGGCAGTCGCAAGGCTGGCCGCACCGATGCGCGGTATTCTCACCCCTTGCAATCCCGTCACCCATGACGTGAGAATCACGGGTGGTGGTTTATATTTCAGCATCGGAGTAACTGCCATGAACAGCACCAATAATCCCGCTCAAATCGAGCATAATCAAAGCATTCTTAATAATCTGCATCAATCCTTTGCCGGGTTGGCGTTCTGCTATGGTATGACGGCCAAAGAGATTGAACGCAATGAATTGACCGGCAGCGCCTTGGTTTGCCTACAAAGCGAGTGTGAAGCACTGGCCGCCCTGGTTAAGTCTATTCGCGCCAGTCGCGTCGGGGGTGTGCAATGAGAGCGGTTAGCAATCACTCAGCCGATTCAGGCAGCATAATTAAGATCCCGCATTTTGTTTGTGATGAACGCGGCAGGTATCGTGCTAGAGCAGCCCTGACTGAAGCGCAAATCATTAAGGCGGCCAAGGTGCTGTTGAATAGGCAAATCAGCCAAGGCGTGGCGCTGACCAGTCCAAATTTTACCGCCACCTGGCTGCAAGCCCATTACCGTGATTTAGAACATGAAGTATTTGTTTGTCTGTTCCTGGATAACCAGCACCGTATCATTAATGCTGAACAGTTATTCAGGGGTACGATAGATAGCGCGTCTGTTTATCCGCGCGAAGTGCTGAAACGGGCTTTACAGTTGAATGCTGCGGCTCTTATCTTTGCCCATAATCATCCCAGCGGTATTTTATCACCCAGTAATGCAGACAAATACATCACCGAAAAGCTGGTTAAGGCTTTGGCGCTGGTTGATATTCGGGTGTTAGATCATTTTATTGTCAGCAAACGGGGTTATTTTTCGTTTGCCGAGCATGGCTTGCTTTAATAATCCTTGAAACCCAAAGCATAGAGTTATGACTAAAGAATTAGGGATTTATAAAATTAGCCCTACCGATAACGAGCAAGTTGTTTTACTTAAACTCGATGAAGCTGAATTGAAAGCTATTGAATTGCATATTGAAAAATTAAAAGAGTCTATTTGCGCTATTTCTTCGTGCGCGTCGCTCCTGGATTATTTTTGGATGCGGACGATGTGGGCGATCATATTCCAGAAAAGCTAAAAGCGGCTTTTATCTTGAGCGGTTTGATTTCGACAATTCATGTTGCTACCAATCAAGCTAGTGAGGCGGTTGAATGGTTTGAAAATCAAACCAGGCTGGCTGATAACTGTAGATGATCGGATTTGAGTTTTTAAAGTGCAAAAACAAAGGCCGGGTTGGCTTGAGTACCATCCGGGTCCAATTCCCGGCGTAAGCAAGTCAATGCGGCCTTTGTTCTTAGGATTTTATCAGTATTTTTTTAATGCCCGCAAGGCGAATTCATCCTGCCCGAAGTTTTTAATTTATGCTGCCAGGAGTTTATATAAAGTCGGTCTGCTAATACCGAAATCTTTGGCAACCTTGCTTTTATCCTGCCCTTGTTCAATCCGGACTTTGATGGTCGCTACCTGATCGGCTGTCAGTTTGGCCGGTGCGCCCAGCTTTTTGCCTTGGGCCTTGGCGGCTTCTATGCCTTCCCGTTGTCTTTCTTTAATCAGGGTTCTTTCAAATTCTGCAAACGCACCCAGCATTTGCAGCATAAGGGTTTGCATGGGTGAGGTATGAGCGGCTTCAAAGGTTAAATGCTCCTTGTAGAATTTAACGGTTACGCCTTTTAGGGTTAGCGTTTCGATGAGGGTTTGCAGGTCTTTTAAGTTCCTGGCTAACCGGTCGATGCTGTGAACGTGTAAAACGTCACCTTCCCTTAAATGATTAAGGCAGTTGCTGAGTTCTGGCCGATTTGCATCTTTGCCGCTGGCCTTGTCGGTAAAGGTACGGTCTAGTTGCACGTCTGCCAATTGGCGTTCTGTGTTTTGAGAAGTTGAGCTTACCCGGATGTATCCAATGTGTTGACCTTTCATGATCTTGCCCCGCTAAGTGTAAAATAAAGTCTTAAAGTAAGATTATCATGTGTAAATAAAATGTCAAATTAACTTTTATTTACACGGCAGAATGCGGGTTTGCGGGGGTGGCCGGTTGTGTAAAATAATGTATACTTTGCTTACATATCATTACGACTTTTTCTTGAATCTTTAGGGGCACAGCTCTGTACACGACAAAACGCGCCACTTAAATTCTGAGGGTTATTTTCCCAGACCGACTTCGGTCATAATCGATCATAGTCGGCGGACATAAAAACAAAATCCAGAATCGAAGCATCTCATCAGCCGATTTAACCGTTTTCAACAAAAAGTTATTCAGCTCGTCTAGCCCATAACGAAACAAGCTACATTCCGGGCGACCGTGTTGTTTGATGGTTAACGGCTTAACGGCTCGATGTTTCCATTCCCCGACTTTATGGGCCCAGCAAAAAGCAATGGCTTGGAGCGCCATGACTTTCTTAATCCGATAATACCGGGTCAGCCGGGTCTCTTCTAAATGGAAGCCGCGCCCTTTCAAGCATTGGAACAGGTTTTCAATTTGCCAGCGCTGGCCGTAAACTTGAATCGCCTGAGCCAAGCGCTGGTTACTGGCCAACACTAATAGCTCGTTGGTCTCTAATTTTAAGGCGTTCAACCAAACCCACTGATCGCCAATGCGCTGTCTTTTCCTCAGTACGCGCTGCTCGCCCGCCTTTAAATCCCGGAATAGGGCTTGAACGGGCTTTCCGGCGTGGCGGCGATTGGTCAGTAACTGATTGTCTTTCATCCGAATCAAATACGGAATGGTATGGTCTGTTAACCATTGCCACCACTGATCGCCAATAAACTCCCGGTCAGCCAATACGCCTTGAATGCCATGCCGACCAAACTGCCGGATGAAGCGTTGCAATAAGGCGATTCGTTCACGCTGATTGGAGTTACCCTGCTTATTCAACACCAACCAGTACACCGGCACCGCCATGCCTTTATAAGCAATCGCCAGGGTGAGGATATTCAGATTGGCCTTTCCCCATTTCCAGTTAGTGCGATCCAGAGTCAAATAATACGACTGGCCCTTAAAATCAAACAACTGCATGATCAGATGCGCCACGGCGTCATAATCAAAAACAACGGTTTGAAAAAAACGCTGAAGCCGCCTGTACCGGGACTTTAAGGTCGCCTGTCCACCAAAATTCACCGCTAATTGCGTTAAATTCATGTGCCTGGATTGGATTAACGCCAGTAACAGACCGATAAAACAATCTAAACGGCGCTTGCTCCAAGACACATGGTCTTTTAAAATCGCTCTAAGCCCATCGTTTAAGTCCATGTTCACCCCCTTTTTTACTCATTAGAGAGTGAAACAGATTTGCGATGGGCTTTCAAGTCATAAGCTTAGATCATCTTCTTTAGCCGGTTTTTAGGTTTTGTCGTGTACAGAGGGGGCACAGTTTTGAATTGTCAATATTTTTTTGATATCCCGGTTTATCGGCTGACTAAAGAAGCTTATGAGGCGCAACGACAAGCATACATTGAAGCGAATTGCAAAACGGATAACATTAATCTTAAAGATTACCATTTTAACAAGTTCGGCGGGTGCTGGAGATACAACGAAATAATTGGTTACATACGGTTACATTTTTTAGGTGATCAAATCCGAGGTGAATATTTCCGGATTAAAGCCAAGAGAATTACAAAAACTCGAAAAAAAACTTTTGAATTTGATACTTGGAATCTTGCACCGGAGATTGGCCTTACAGACCTAACACCAGAATTGGAAGTTTCACAGCTTACGAATGATCAGATTTATAGTGTTGTTAAAGAATATATTGACGAATGTCGAAAAGAATTATCGAAACATTCTTATATTGATACTGAAGTGTTTGATAATATTGGCGAATTTATTGATTGGGTTGGTCTTTACAAAGGTAGATAAAAAGTCATTTTAGATTGTTTTACCTTATTTACATGTCCGCCAACCTGGCGTCCACCTGTCTGCCGCGCGGGGATCGACGGCGCGCCGACTACTTGACCGATGGTTTTGCTGATCGAATGCCTGTCGGCTTCATGGCCGCTGGCGCGGGATCAACAGCCTGACGTTCACCAGGGCGCTGGCGTTTGGTTTGGTCGAATAACCGCTACTAATGGGTTTAACCAATCAGAAGCAGGGGTAACTTTTAGGGTAACTTTAGATAAAACAATAAAAACTTTCGTTTTAAATCAATATCTAATGTGTTTAATTCTAGTGTCTTTCTCCCGCCAATTTTGCATCCAATAAGCTGCAAAGAAGTCCACTAACCCGCAAGACATCAAGCTTAGCGGGTTTTTTATTGTCCAACGATGTCCTATTGAATGTATTGAAATCCATTGCCTCCCCCGATTTTGCATGCACCCGTTACTTGATAGCTTTATGCAAATTACGCAACCGTTTAATAATTTCACCGCGCATTTGTTCGCGCCCTATAGAGTGCTTCAAGCCACTGCCAAATCCTGCAACCTGATCGGTAAAATTTCGATTTGCGTACAAAACCAGGGAACCATCAAGATATGGCAAGCAGGCAATAATTAGCTGATTGCTGTTATAGGAATGCCCAACATAAAACTGCCGGGCAAGTATCACCTCGCCAGCAGCCGAGCTTACTATGACGCGATGACCGAGAATAGCCGTAGGCCGGCCTTCAACCCGGCGATTAAGCCAATAAAATCCTTCATCTGTGCCATCCGGAAATGCTACGGGATAATTCAACCATGCCTTATAGACATCAGGAAAATAACGAGCCAGCAATTTGCTATCCTGCGTGGCTGACCGCAGTTCCTCAGCTGGATTCGCTTCTGTGCCGTTACCTCGATCATAAGTCGCGATGCCTTTTAAGCCGTTCTGACGATAAGCTTGCAAACGTTGCTGTAAAATAGCTCGATAGGTTTGCGATGCTGCTTCAGTCGATTCGGAACTTGCTGCCTTGATGGACTGAAATTCCCCAGTAGACAAGTTAAATTCATTCCCTGGTGTTGCCGCCATAAAATTTTCAGCTTCATCGCTTCCAGCCTTTAAACTGAACTTTTTAAAGGACTCCTGCGTTGCCTGCTTATGAATAATCCCTTCCGCAGTAACGTCGTTATCTATAGCAGACAAGCCTTTATTCTTGATAGTATTAATGATTTTATCGGGTGATGCCGGTAAATAAATAGCAACGCCGGCAGCCAGCTCTTTTTCATTACCTTCTACTAAATCAAAGTTAACCGTTTTACTCCGTTCCAGATTCGAAAGGTCATCCTGTTGAATGCCTAGTTGTTGAATCAATGCAAGCGAGTCCGGTAAATCTGCGGCAGACACAGAGAAACCAGCATTTAATGCAACAGTAAAAATCATCAATCTCCAGATTTTAGGTATTTTGGACGTTAATTTCTTTTCGGTTGTTTTAAATTGATAAGCCATGGTTTTCAAGCTCCCTAAAAGCAAAATAAATGTAAAAAATAAAGTTAATTTTATCAAATCGACTGATAACATCCGAATTATTCAACAACGCCAACGAGGTCCCAAAACTTTCATGAACTACCCGGGAGTAATCTAACTTGGGCAAATACCTCTAAGTTAAATCCACTTCAACATCGCACTCGGCAAGTTCCACCGCATTACCCCCCTCTTGAATACAAATCAGCATGACTTTGGACAGTTAGCCGATCAAATTTGATCATCACCATTGAAACAATACTATGTCCATTCCATAACCAGTCTTAATTAAACTCACTAACACTATGATATAAAATATATTTTTAGTTTAACCAATCCACTAAAAAAACTTTCCACATTAGGGTAAATTATGGTTTAATGAGAACCATTATTAATAACCATCAGGCTATGATATGTCAACTTATCTTAAAGCGCTGACTGTTGGTGAATCTGGCCGGATTGTGGGATTTGATCAAACCGGCGGTGTTTACCGGAAAAAGTTGTTGGCTATGGGTTTGACCCCCGGAACTGAGTTTAGTGTGACCCGTTTTGCCCCAATGGGCGATCCGGTGGAAATTAGAATCAGAGGCTTTTCGCTGACCTTGCGTAAAAACGAAGCCTCGGTGCTACTGATCGAAAAATTATGACTAATACCTATAGCGTTTGTGTGGTCGGCAACCCTAATTGCGGCAAAACCACATTGTTTAACGCCCTCACCGGCAGCCGGCAACATGTTGGTAATTGGCCGGGGGTAACTGTAGAAAAAAAAACCGGCTACTACAGCTATCACGGCAAACGCATTGCTTTGGTTGATTTACCGGGCACGTATTCTTTAGAAGCAGATGATGACAATGTTTCTCTGGATGAAAAAGTGGCACGGGATTTTGTGGCCTCCCAGCAGGCTGATCTGGTTATTAATATCATTGACGCGGCCAATATCGAACGCAATCTGTATCTGACCACACAACTAATTGAAATGCGGGTACCGATGCTACTGGTACTCAACATGATGGATGCTGTTAAAAAACGCGGCATAAAAATTGATGTTGCAGCATTGGCGGCACGATTGGGTTGCCCAGTGATTGGCATCGTTGCGGCAACCGGTTTTGGTTTAACCGAGCTTAAGGAAGCCATCAATAAAGCCTGTGCCCAGCATCTGGCCGCCCCGCAATTACAAATACCTTATCACCCAGAAATTGAAACCGCCGTACAGGTTTTACAAGGTAGCCTGGCACGACACGAATTTAGGCAAAACTGTGATATACGCTGGTTAGCCTTAAGACTACTTGAAAACGATACTCTGGCTAAAAGCATAGCCGGTCCGGAACTGTCCCAACTCGCTGCGAATTACCGGAACAGTATAGAGGTAGCCACTGCTGATGAAATTGATATTCTGGCGGCTGATGCCCGATATGGTTTGGTAAATGAACTGGTGCAAGCCACGGTCTGCAAGCTGAACGAAGTATCGCGTAGCGCGACCGATAAAATTGATAGTGTGGTACTGAACCGATTTTTGGGTATCCCCATTTTTCTGCTGGTGATGTATGCCATGTTTATGTTTACCATCAATGTTGGCAGTGCTTTTGTGGATTTTTTCGATCAGGCGGTCGGCGCTTTGCTGGTGGATGGACTACGGGTCAGGCTAATTGGATTTAGCTGGCCGGAATGGCTGGTGGTGCTGTTATGCAATGGTGTAGGTGGTGGTGTGCAGGTCGTTGCCACGTTTATTCCGATTGTCGGCTTTTTGTTTATTTTTCTGTCCATACTGGAAGACTCGGGCTATATGTCACGGGCGGCATTTGTGATGGACAGGTTTATGTGTGTAATCGGCTTACCCGGTAAATCATTTGTGCCGATGATCGTCGGCTTTGGCTGCAATGTGCCGGCCATTATTGCCACACGGACCTTGGATAATCAACGTGACAGGATTTTAACCAATCTGATGAACCCTTTTATGTCCTGCGGGGCGCGTTTGCCGGTGTATGCGTTGTTTGCAGCGGCATTTTTCCCGGTGGGTGGGCAAAATCTGGTATTTGGCCTGTATTTATTAGGCATAGCGGTTGCGGTATTTACCGGTTTAATCATGCGCCATACCCTGTTAAGAGGAGAGCCCAGTCCTTTCCTAATGGAACTCCCAGCTTACCATTTACCAACACTACAGGGTGTTTATACCAAAACCTGGGAACGGCTGAAAACCTTTATATTTAATGCCGGCAAGCTGATTATTCCCATGGTGTTGATACTGAATACCCTGAACTCCTGGGGAATTGACGGCAGCTTTGGCCGGGAAAACAGCGATCGCTCCGTGTTAAGTGAAATTGGCCGGTTTTTGACGCCGGTATTCCGACCAATGGGCATAGAACATGACAACTGGCCAGCCACCGTCGGCATTTTTACCGGGGTACTGGCCAAGGAAGCCGTAGTGGGCACTTTGGATGCTTTATACAGCCAAATGGCCAATTCTGCCGCTCCCGATACCGCCGCCAACAATTTTGATTTGGGCGCGGCCTTACGGGCGGCCTGCCAAACGGTTCCCGATAATTTGCAGGCTATCCTGGATAAATTGACCGATCCGTTGGGCCTGAATCTGGGCGATATTAGTAATCAGGCCGCTGCTGCAGATAAACAGCAAGTCAAACTGGATACTTTTGCGGTACTGCAAAGTCATTTCGACGGTAAGGTCGGCGCATTCGCCTATTTGCTGTTTGTGTTGCTCTACTCACCTTGCGTGGCAGCCACGGCCGCGATTTATAAAGAAACCAGTGCCGGCTGGACCCTGTTTGTAATGGGCTGGACCACTTTTATTGCTTTTTTGACCGCTACTTTATTCTACCAAGGCATGACATATAGCCAGCATCCCCTGACCGCGACAGCCTGGATCATAGGCCTGTGCAGCTTGTTTGCCGGAATATTGCTGGCCTTACGTTTTTGTGGGGCATCTAATCAAACCGAAGGGCTACGGCTATGATACTGGCAGATATACGCAGCTATTTACAAGTTAAACACCGAGTGACGCTGAATGAGTTGGTGGTGCATTTTCATATCGAAGCAGACGCCATGCGCGGAATGCTGGGTAAATGGATCAGCAAAGGCAAGGTGCGTAAACTGGGAGCTTCGCAAAGCCAAGATTGCGGTTCCACCTGTTGCAAATGCGACCCTTTGCTGACAGAGATTTATGAGTGGGTGGAGGGTGTGAGTTAGGCGGCAACACCCTTATATAACTTATATTAATGCGTACTGCTCCAGCCATCGCTTAGGGTATGCAGAAAGGCAATAATATCGTTAATTTCCCGATTGGTCAGTACCGGCCGATCTTTAATGTCACCGCCAAATGGCGCATCCTGATTAACATGGTCATGATATCGCCCCGGCAGATCATCATATTTCATCACCCTGCCCTCAGCGTCTTTAGCATAATATTTCTCTGGATGGCTATCTCGTCCTACATAAAAATGCAGTACCTGCAGCAGATTATGAAAAACCCCGTTATGAAAAAATACTTGGCGAGTAGCTACATTGCGCAGGCTTGGGGTACGGAATAAACCACAATAGCGGGACTGGTCGGCCAGATCCTGACGAAACGGCCCACATAAACCCAAATCAAAGTAATCCGGGTCGGCGTTAGCCTGTAATTGCCGGTTGCGCGGCACACCGATAGCAATATAGCCAAAATCGGTAAAGTTGGGAAATGCCCGATTCCGTCCCAGAGCACTGGGATGACAGGACGCGCAATTGCCTTTTTGCGGATCGTTGAACAGGTCTAAACCGTGTGCCTCACGGCGGCTAAGTTTGGTTTCACCGCGCAGAAATGCATCATATTTACTTGTATAGGGATAAAACTCTTCCGGATTTTGCTGAAATACCTCCAGCGCAGTACAAGCTGCCTTAAATGCGGCTTCATTATCCTGAAATATATCAACGCCAAACACCTGACTAAATTCGCCGACATAAACGGAACGTTTAATGGCCGCAACTACCTGAGCAGGATTGCTGTTTGCCATTTCTGCTGCAGCCAACAGAGGAATTCGCGCCTGTTCATGCAAACTGGCGGCACGCCCGTCCCAGGTGAAGCCGCCGGTGGGACCGGCATCAACACTGTCATCCACATCCTCATCGTGAAAATGTTCGGTAAATAACGGTACGGTTTGCAGATAACGTAATGAAGGGACTGCACGCGGCCCTTGGGCGCGCATATCATGGCCACCCAGTTGAACAGCTAGACCGTTGGCAGGACCATAAGCATGGCGTGGGTCGTGGCAACTGGCACACGATAAGCGACCGGATGCGGACAGGTTAGCATCAAAAAACATTTTTCGGCCTAATGTTTCCAGCGCCGTTACCGAGGGATGGGGCGGCAATATTGGTGTAGATTGGCTTAGCGTTTGCTCTATTGGCGGATTCAGATCTTCAGCGATTTCGGCTGCAACTTGACTCTGATAAGCAATAAGCAGAATAACGGCAAGCCCAGCGTTTACCCACTGCTTCAGGTGATTTCGGGAGGATTTTAACCAGACGCTGATCTGCATATTTGAATGGGAAGGCCGAAGTTGGCCGCCATCATCACATGCATTTATGACAACAGCATTAAGCCGTTTTTCTGGCCCAGCATTGTCACCAAAGGTTCATAGCCTTGACATTATATTTTCATATCCACGACCAATACTAATGTAGATGCCGTGCATAGACGGCACACCATGATAACTATATCAACATCAACCAATCGCAAGTGAGGGCTATGAAAATGAGTTACCCAACAAAAAGTGTGCTGACTATTGCACTACTGACCACCGCCGGTATGGCTAACGCTGCGCCGATTACCACGGGTGTCGTTGCCAGTGGTGGTTATTACCATAACGCCAAAGTCTGTCTGGACATCAATAACAATGCCCGCTGTGATGCCGGCGAAGCACAAACCAGCTCTGATGCCAGCGGTAGTTTCAGCTTACCCGGCAATGGTGCTGCCGTAGTTGCCCAAATTATTCCCGGCACTACTTTGTTTAATGGTACCGCTGTGACTCAGGCGCTGACATTTAGAGCACCCGCAGCGGCCACGGCAGTTGTTAGTGCTATTTCTACTGAATTACAAGCTTTGATTGATGCCAACGCCAGTGATTACAATACCGCTTTAGCTGCTTTGGCCAACCGGGTAGGTGTGACTGAAGCCCAATTGCTGGAAGACTTTACCAATGAAGCCAATAGCTCTTTATTTGGCACACTGAGCAACGAAACCAGCCTGACCGAAATCCGTATCGGTGACGCAGTCAGTGACGCCGGCAGCAATGGTAATCTGGTTCAAGCCTTACGCAATCGTCTGGCTTTGGATACCATTAAAACTCTGGTAGTGATCTACCCGGAAAATCGCAGCTTTGATAATCTGTACGGTAACTTCCCAGGCGCCAACGGCCTGAAAACCGCTCAAGCCAAAGCCATCAAACAATTAGACAGAGACGGTACCGTATTGCCCTATCTGCCACCAGCATGGGGCGGTTTGACCGCAGCAGGTCAAACACCTGTTGTTACCCAAGCGCAAACCACAGGTGTATGGCCTAACGCTCCATTCCAGTTAGATGACCCAAGTTCAGTGGCTAAATACGGTTACAGCACCGTTTCCGCAAATGAAATCACTCGCGACCTTTACCATCGTTTCTTTGAAAACCAAATGCAGATTGACGGCGGTAAAAATGACCTGTTTGCCGCTTGGGGCGATTCAGGCGGTACGGTAATGGGCTATTTTGACGGCAGTAAAACTCAAATGTGGAATATTGCCCACCAATACACGCTGGCCGACAATTTCTTCCAAGGCGCTTTCGGTGGCTCGTTTCTAAACCATCAGTACCTGATTTGCGGTTGTGTTCCTACCGTACCGGCAGCAACCGTCAGCAGCAACAATATGTCCATCAACGTATTGACCAATACGCCGGTTAACGGCGTACCGCAACTGGCGGCTAATGCCAGTCAGGCCGCATCAGCCCTGAATAGCGCTACTGCCTTCAAGACCGGTAATATTGCCCCACTGGACTATTTTGGTACTGGTGACGGCTATCGTGCGGTCAACACCATGCAACCACCTTATCAACCCAGCAGTAATGCCCCGGCTGCCGGCGATACAACTCTGCAGTACGCCAATCCAGCCGCAGCGACTACTTTACCGCCGCAAACCCAAACTCATATCGGCGATTTGCTGAATGCCAAAAATATCGATTGGGCTTGGTATACCGGTTCCTGGAACACGGTGTCTACGGCTGCCACCAGCGCCGGCCACAGCATCCCCGCTGCACCGATATTCCAGTTCCATCATCAGCCTTTCAACTACTTCGCCGAGTTTGATCCGGTTAACCATGCCGCCAACCGTACTGCCCATCTGAAAGATCGCACTGATCTGATCAGCCAGGCTCAAAACGGCACGCTACCTCCGGTTGTATTTTACAAACCACAAGGCAGTGTTAACGAACACCCTGGTTATACCAATTTAGCCGATGGTGACGCTGAATTGGCGAACGTGATCAATACCCTGAAAAGCAGCCCACAATGGCCAAACATGCTGATTGTGGTGACTTACGATGAATTTGGCGGTCAATTCGACCATGTAGCGCCCCCTAAAGCCGACCTGATAGGCCCTGGCACCCGCGTTCCCGGCATTATCATTTCTCCGTATGCCAAAAAAGGTTACGTCGATCACAGCCTGTATGACACTGCGTCAATTCTGCGCTTTATCACTCACCGTTATTCTTTGACACCACTGAACGGTCTGAATGTACGTGATAACGCGCTGATCGCCAATGGCAACAAGCGTGTGGGTTACTTTGGCAGTGCGATTAATTTTTATCAATAAGCTGTGCTGAGTTAACCGGGTAGCCGGGCCATCCCGGCTGCCACCAGTATTTAATTTAACCTTGAGGAATTTTATGCGTACATCATTGACCTTGGGCCTGCTGAGTGCCGCCCTGATGCTGAGCAATACCGTAGCCCAAGCTGACACAGTGTTCAGCACGGCTAATTACAACGCCGCTGAACCCGGCGATTTTTCCATTGATAGTGCTAATTTCTTAGCCACCAGTTTTACTCTGACTCAGGCTGAACAAATCACCGCTATTGATGGGCATTTTAGTCAGTATGGCGATGGCAACACTATCTTTGCCGCCATTTCTTCTGCCGCCAATTTGGCAAACTGGTCAAGCAGTGTTGTGGGCCAAACCAGTTTTGCACCTAATACCGATGGCACAGACAGCTCTGCAGCGTTGTCACTGACATTGGATCCAGGTACTTACTATCTGGTGTTGGGTTCAGGCTTATCCGGCACTACCGGCGCCACTGGTCTGGCTACCGGCCAGGATGTTATCGGCAGTCCGCAATTTTATCAATCATTTGATGGCGGAGCCAGCTGGGGCAATTTGGGGCAGAATGATTTGCGCTTAGCGCTGGAAGGCACTGCGGTAAGTTCTGTACCAGTACCGGGCACTTTACCATTACTGGTTTCAGGACTGGGCGTTCTGGCTGCCGGAATGCGTAAACGCAAAGCTTGATAGTTGTTTTTTGATAATTATTCAGCGTAAATTCCGGATGATTCTTTTTAAACAAGTAGTTAGCTTCGAATGATGCGCCGCACTACGGTTAGCACATCCTACAACTGCCTGTTTTTTAAAGTGATATTTGGACGCTGAATAGTTAGGTTTTTTGGATAAAAATCCCGCTACGGCGGGATTTTTTTAACGATTAAAAGCCGATTATTTGATTGCCAACCATTCCTGTAAGGCATCGACTATTTCTTGCGCCTGTTTTTCGCTGGAGATATTAAATTTGGATTTCTGCTGATATTCGCCATTGCGTTTCTGATAACGGCGTATGGTAAAACGGTCAGCACTATATTGTTCCTTGCTGGGTTCCCAGTCCTGATACCGGTAAATAACCGTGGCCCAGGCACCTTTACTGAGGACTTTTTTATCCAGTTCTTTGATAGTTTCAATTCCGCCGTCTTCATAACGTACGGTTAATTCTTCAACGGTTTCGGCCATTGTTGCCTCGGGCAAAGTTTAAACGATGGGCAGTCTATCATAATAAGCAGCGGGAACCATGGGGTTTATGGACTGATAAACTCACCAAATGCCCGGCTACCCTCTCCCGTTTTGATGGTCTGTATCACCTGTCTGGTTTTGGCATCAATCACTGAGACATTATTATCCATCCAGTTGGCAACATAAACCAGTCTGTCATTGGGGTGGGTACTTATACCTTCCGGTTTGTCACCGACAGCAATTTGGCTTAACTGTTTTTGGCTGGCGGTATCAATGACTGAAACAGTACTATCATCCTGGTTGGTAACAAACAGCAGATTGTCTGCTTGAGCCAAACTCAATGCATAAGGCCGCGCCCCGACTTTAATGCTGGTGATGCGCTTTAAATTAACGGCATCCAGTACGGTGACATCATTACTCTCGACATTGGCGGTATAAAGGTATTTACCCTGGCTGTCGATGACTATGCCGAAGGGGTGGGCACCCACTTTGGTAGTGTTTCTAAGACTGAGGTTTTTTAAGTCGATTTGCGATATGGAGTCATCCATACGGTTAGCCACATACAACCAACGGTTGTCAGGGCTGACCGTCAAACCAGAGGGCGATTTACCCACTGTCAGTACCGCTTGTTTGGTAAAGGTTTTGGTATCGAATACCGTGACGCTGTTTTCATACCAGTCGGCAACAAAAACTTGGCTGCCTATCCTATCAGTGGCTATGCCCAGTGAGGCGCCTCCCACTTTGACGGTATTCAACACCGTCAGCTTGCGGCTGTCCAGTACCGCAAAACCACCGGCTTCCGGCGTGCTGATGTAAACTTGCTGAGAGGCTTTGTTAATCGCCACACCAGCCGGTTTGCCGGTGACTTTAATGGTTGTCAGCAAGGCTTGGGTTTCGGTATTAATTACCGCTACGGAATTATCCAGCTGATTGGTAATAAATGCGCGCGGCTCGGCGCTAGCCCAGCCGCAGCACAAATATAAGCAAATTAAGGCAGCAAAAAATTGCATAAGACGATCAGAATGTCGATAAGATTGATATTTACCATGCAAGAACGCGGCTGATACTCTGCCACACCTTAAATGCCGCCGGCTTAAATTAACGTTTCAGATCGATATGAACTTCCGGGGTAGCAGCCAAATCCAGCTTTTTGGACAGGTTTTTCAGGCCGGCGGTCAAAACTTCGGTAACCGCTTTGTCAGCCGCTTCTTCATTCAATTCTGCCGGTGGATTGTTGTTAACATAGGCACGATAATAAGTGGCTACCCATTCAACTTCAGCTTTGCCGCCTTTATCAGTTACCGACAATTCAGCGGCATAGTTACCGACTGGCAGTACCGGAATGGTTTCATCCTGACCGGCATGTTTAATGGTACCGACTGAGCTCTGGTCAGTAATTTTATATTTATAAGTATATTTGCTTTCGTCATAGGCTTTCAGCTCTTCAACAATGGTGCCACCGTGCGCCAGAGTCAGGGTACGAATTGAGCCTTTGCTGTTACCGCCATCGCCTTTGACACTTTTAACAGGGGGGAGCCAGGACAAATCATCATAATTTTTGATTAAATCCCATACTTTTGCAGCAGGTACGTTTATGGTGATAGTGGCTGTCAATTTGGCTCTAACCGGGCCGTGTGCATTTACCACACCGGTAAACAGCAATAATGCAGCAGAAACAAATAGCGAGATTTTTTTCATAAAACTTTCCTATCCTGGTGACATAAATTAAAGTGAGCGATTATAAAATAAAATCGCTGTATCGGTAGCTGCAAAAGCAGATATCCGGAAATATTCCCGGTTTTTGGCACTTGCCGTTGGCAGCCTCCAGACCAGCAATCAATCCTATAATCCCGCTCCGATGAACACACCCACTTTTTTCTGGCATGACTACGAAACCTTTGGTACTGATCCGCAACGTGACCGGGTTTGCCAATTTGCCGGCATTCGCACAGATGCCGAGTTTAATCCGATAGCTGAGCCTATTATCAGTTATTGCGCCCCCAGCCCGGATTATCTGCCACACCCGGAAGCCTGCCTGATTACCGGCATTACCCCGCAAGTCGCCCGGCAACATGGGGTTTGTGAAGCCGAATTTACCGGTATTATCCATGAGCAGTTCGCCCAACCGGAAACCTGTGCTTTGGGCTATAACAGTATCAGATTTGATGATGAAGTAAGCCGAAATCTGTTATACCGAAATTTTTACGACCCTTATGCACGGGAATGGCAGAACAATAATTCACGCTGGGATTTGATTGATATTGTCCGCGCTGCCAGAGCCTTGAGGCCGGAAGGCATAGTTTGGCCGCTGGATGAAGCCGGGGTAGCCAGTTTTCGGCTGGAGGCGCTCAGCAAAGCCAATCATATTGCCCATGAGGCGGCGCATGATGCGCTGTCCGATGTGTATGCCACCATTGCCATTGCCAAACTGATCAAACAACGCCAGCCCAAGCTGTTTAATTATTTGTTTGCCCAGCGCAGTAAAACTGCTGCGCAACAGCTATTGCAAGTGGGCAGCTATACGCCTTTAGTCCATATTTCCGGACGATTTCCGGCCCGTAAACACTGTCTGGCCATCATACTGCCACTCTGCCGCCATCCAACCAATGCCAATGAAGTCGTGGTATTTGATCTGGCCGCCGATCCCACGGCGCTACTGGAACTATCGGCGGCAGAAATTCAGCAGCGGGTGTTTACTGCCAGCTCAGACTTGGCGGAAGGTATAGAGCGTATTCCATTAAAAACGGTACATATCAACAAATGCCCGGTATTGGCACCATTGAGCGTCATCAGACCGGCAGACGCTGAACGTCTGGAACTGGATATTCCGGTATGTCTGCGCCATGCCGAGCAATTGCGAGCAACAACAGACTTGGAAAGTAAACTGGCTGCGGTATTCAAGCGCGAATACGCTGACTCCCCCAGCGATCCGGACTTGATGATCTACAGCGGCGGTTTTTTCAGCAGCAGAGACAAAAACACGCTTAGCCGTATTCGCAGTCTGTCACCACAGCAACTTAAGACGTTTAACAGCGGCTTTGATGACCCGCGCCTGGCAGAAATGTTATTCCGTTATCGGGGCAGAAATTTTCCGGAAACCTTAAGCACAGCAGAGTTGGCGGACTGGCAGGGCTTTTGTTTTGAACGTTTGCATCAGCCACCCGATACGCGCTACCTGAATTTTGACGAATATTTCAGCAAAATTCAGGCATTACAAGCCGATCCAGCCAATAGCAAGGGGGGGTTGAGTCAATTACAGGAGTATGGTGTCGCTTTACAAAAACATTGCGCAGCATAAGTGGCTAAGCAACTTTGTATTGACGTAAGCATTAAAGAGGATGAGCCGACATCAGAAGGCGCATCATACGCGACTGATGCGCTGCACTGCGTTCAGCACATCCTATGCCCTAAAATTAATAAATTACAAAGCAATGGCCTAGCCCTACAGAATTTATCCAAACCGGTTATTTAGCAAAATAAATATAACGCCGCAAGGGTGAGCCTTTTGCCCAAACAAATGCCTCGGTATAGTAATGCATTAAAGCCAGATAGCCGATCAGGCCTAAAGTCACTGCTTTATAAATCTGGGTAGCAAACAGGGTTTGGGTAATCAGATTAACCAGATCATCTCCATAAGCCTGCAACAAATAAGTCAGCACAAACGACAATACCGGCAACACGACAGCCACCGGTACACCCCAGCTTTGCGCCAGCCGGTATAGACCAGTATCCGCACCTTTGGCGTGGCGATTAACATCGTGAGTCACATAAAAACTGTAAGCACTAATATCGTGAACCAAACGCGGCATTAATATCGCTAAAAAATAATATTGCTGAGCGTAGACATAAAAACTACCCAGTATCAGCAAAGTATTGGCCCATAAAAACCATTTACCGAACCGGCTGGGCACCGTGTGTTGGACTATGGCCGTACTCAACAGCAGTGCCAGGCTTAAGCCAGCCGCCGTCCACAATACCCATTGAGCCTGTTCCGGGCTCAGGCTGTTTTTCATAAACACCCCCAAATAAATAAATATCCCGGCACTAATACTTAACCAGAGTTGCAGATAAAAAGCCTTACCCGATAATTGGCAAACCGACTTTGCGATACCATGCTGCTGTTTAAGGACGTGATACACCGTCCAGCAGGCAGTGATAATGTAAAGCACGGTATAGGGAATAAACAGGCTGCCGATGCCAAAAAACGCGATGATGAACACCGTCATGCCCAGCAACTTGGCTTTATAAGTGTGTAAATACTCTGGATGAGAAATCAGCAGTAAATTGCTGGCGATGATATGCGGTGTGCCAAATAGTAATTGAAACAGTACAAAATGGCTGGGGCTGCTGGGCAGCATGTCGCGCAGTTGCGAAGCAAAACCGTATTGGTCTATCAGTTGGATCAATACGCACAGCGGGACGATGGCGTACAGGCTTAACAGAAACCGGAACGAGACGGCTAATTGATACTGGCTATTTTGCTGAGTTAAGTCTAGGCTTGGTGCGGACATGACGCTACCTTTGTTATTGTTATGTTTATCATTATCGCGATTTTGATTTTTTTCGCAATGTCCGGATACATTAATAAAATCGATAAAAATAAGCTAATCGTGACTAAACACGGTGGAGATGGCTATGCCAGAACAGAACACGCTGTTTGATATGAAACTACTTACTTTGGTGAGGCAATTAAAAGCTCAGTTGATCGATAATTCCCTCACCATCGCCGTGGCCGAAAGCCTGAGCTGCGGGCATTTGCAAGCTGCCTTAGGCGCGGTTAGCGGTAGTTCGGCTTATTTTGCCGGCGGGGTCACTGCCTATAACTTTCAGCAAAAAATAGTGTTACTGGATATTGAACCGTTCCATGCCGCCACGGTTAATTGCGTTTCCCAGCAGGTTGCCAATGAAATGGCGCTGGGAGCTTGTCGGCTGTTTAATGTCGATCTGGCCATAGGCACAACCGGTTATGCTGAACCCAGTCCGGATAACCAAGTCGAGACACCTTTTGCTTATTTTGGGATTTGCCATCGGGAAGCGGATAAAATACACATTGTTGCTGAACAGCATCTGATTGGTAATGGCTTAGACCGCATTGCGATGCAAACTTATGTCGCTTCCGCCGCCTTGCAAGCTTTATTGGTTTATCTGCAACAACTAAATAGCAGCGGTTAAGGGCGTTGTTGAATGCCGCTGACCTGGTTTGATTAAGGCTGCGCTGCGAATTCCTCGATTCCACTGCGTTGCATCGAGGCTACGGGTACCTCCTGCGAGGTTTTGGTGGCTTGCCTGGCGGCGAAGCCACCCTACGGTGGTCGCTGATTAAGGTTATGTTTGTGTTGATAGTTGATTTGGTTCATGCGGTTGAGGGCGTTGTTGAATTTCGCTGACTTTGCTTTGATTAAGGCTGCACTGCGAATTCCTCGATTCCACTGCGTTGCATCGAGGCTACGGGTCGCGATGCAGGCTGTGCAGCCTGTTGAGCAGGGTGTTTTGCAACAGTTAAACACCCTGCTCCTGCGAAGTTTTGGTGGTTTGTCTGGCGGTGAAGCCACCACATGGCTTAAGCTTCGACTGTTTTTAAAGAGAAGTATTGATGATACTCCGCAGTTACCTATTTTAATAAAACCATGCAAATATTTGAACTACACCACAGACTGGCAGCAGATTGTTTTGAAGTAGCTGATTTAACACTATCCAAACTGTTAATGATGAACGACAGCCGCTATCCCTGGTTTATTCTGGTGCCGCGCCGTAACGATATCAGAGAAATTTATCAATTGGCCGCAGCTGACCGCCGGCAATTGCTGGATGAATCCTGCCTGCTGGCTGAAGCCTTGCAGCATAGCTATAACCCGGATAAATTGAATATTGCCGCTATCGGCAATCTGGTGCCGCAATTACATCTGCATCATGTGGTGCGCTACCAATCTGATGCGACCTGGCCGGCTCCGGTATGGGGCAAGCTGCCTGCACTAACTTATGCTGTGGAACAGGCTCAAATTGAATTGGAGCGGATACGAAAACAATTACAGCTGTAATTGCAAACCTAAATAGACTTGACCGAAGGACTAAGACCATTTCTGGTTTTATTTATCAGCGTATGTGATTGCCCTTCTGCCAAGTTGGTGAAGAGGATGGACAGCCAGGCCCATCCTCAATTTCTGCTACTACTTTATTTCTTGAATTTAGCCGCCTCTTCAGAACCGCCGGTGGCATTACCTGCACTATAGGAATGAGCACCAACACCGGCCAATTTGCCGCCGTCGACCACCAAATATTCGTTGCGGAGGGGGCGACCTTCGAACCAGCACTCCAGTACTTCCCGTACACCCGCAGCATAACGGGCCTGAGCAGACAAACTGGTGCCGGAAATATGCGGGGTCATGCCGTGATGAGGCATGGTGCGCCAGGGGTGGTCTTGCGGAGCGGGTTGCGGAAACCAGACATCACCGGCATAACCGGCCAACTGACCGCTTTCCAAGGCACGAACGATGGCATCTGTATCGCATAGCTTGCCGCGGGCGGTATTGATAATATAGGCACCGCGTTTCATTTTTGCCAGCAGGGCATCGTTGATCATGTGCTCGGTTTCCGGATGCAATGGGCAGTTCAGCGTCACCACATCGCAAACCTTGACCAAAGATTCCACTGTTTCATGCCAGGTAAGATTCAATTCCTGCTCCACACTTTCCGCCAGACGATGACGATCGGTGTAATGCAATTTGACATCAAAAGGTTTCAGGCGGCGCAGTACCGCCAGGCCGATACGGCCTGCAGCCACCGTCCCTACTGCCAAGCCTTCCAGATCGTAAGACCCGGCGACACAATCGGCGATATTCCAGCCGCCCTTAACCACCCACTGATAAGAAGGAATGTAATTGCGCACCAAACCCAGGATCATCATGACCACATGTTCGGCTACGCTGATGCTGTTACAGTAGGTAATTTCTGCGACGGTAATATTTCTGTTAATGGCCGCCTGCAAATCGACATGATCGGAACCAATGCCGGCCGTTAAAGCCAGTTTCAAATTAGGCGCTTTGGCGATACGTTCTGCGGTTAAATAGGCCGGCCAGAACGGCTGGGAAATAACGATTTCCGCATCGTGCAATTCCTGATCCAGGCGCGAATTTTCGCCGTCTTTATCGGAAGTAACCACCAGGGTGTGGCCCAGGCTTTCCAGATAGTTGCGCAAGCCCAGCTCGCCGGAAATACTGCCCAGCAATTCACCAGGGGTAAAGTCAATTGCTTTAGGTGTAGGCGCAGTTTGGCCATCTGGATAAACTTTGATTTCCGGAACTGAATCGCGGGCATAAGTTGTCGGATAGCCGTCGATAGGGTCGTCATAAAGTACACAAACAATTTTAGCCATATTAGTTTTTGCCGTAGGTATGTTGTTATGAACGGGAATATCCTGTTGGACATGCCCTTATTAGTCCCGGCCGGGTTCATATATTGTTGGCTGTAAGTGCTGGTGGCGTCTAATCGTTTTGAGGTATGGTTTGATAGTTCCCGGCTATGAAGCTATCAAGGTGTTGCTGTAAATTAAGCTGTTGGGCTATGTCCCATGCCGCTTCCTGTATAGGTGAGGGTAAATCCTGACGGCGCATTATCAGGCCAATTTCTCGGGATAATTCCGGTATTAACGGTAGTGCGCTTATATCCAGCTGAGTTTCAAACTGGTTTAACATGCTGTGCGGCACCACACTATACAAGCCGGCACTGCGCACATGGGCATATAAGGCAAATATGGAATCGGTTTCCAGCATGACTTTGGGTGTAATGCCGACATCGCGAAAAGCGGCATCAATCAGACGGCGGTTTTGCATATTCTGAGTTAACAAACACAAAGGCAGGTTGGCCAGATCGCGCCAGTTTAAATTTTGTTTTAGTAGACCGGGATCCGGATGGCGCGCCAGCAACACATGGCGTTCGCGGTATAACACCATGGTTTTAAAGCCTTTCAGCCTGAGGTCATCCAGATAGCTGAGCCCCAAATCCAGCTCAAAGCTATCCAGTTGATGGATTATTTCTTCGGCACTGAGCGATACCAATTTGATGGCAATACCGGGATATTGACTTTGCCAAGGTTTGGTCAACTGCGGGGTGACGGCCAGGGTAGTGGGGATTGCACCTATACGTAACACACCGCTGAGTTGGCGGCTATATTGAACCGCAGCCTGCCGCATCCCCTCCCAGTTTTGAGCCAATATGCGTGCCCATTCCAAAACCCTCTCACCTTCTTCGGTAAACCCCTGAAAACGCTGGCCGCGTTTGATAACGGTAACGCCCAACTCCTCTTCCAGATGCTGAATGGCGGTGGATAGAGCCGGTTGGGAAACATGACTGATTTCAGCGGCACGCCCAAAGTGGCCGGTTTTGGCAAGTGCAAGCAGATAATGAATTTGTCGAATAAACATTAAGAGACCGGGATTGTTACTTTAAAGAGCATCAAGGCCTGTTTAAGCCCATATCGTTGTCTGTATAAGCTGACAAACATGCCCGCTTAGAATTCCCATGATATTGAAGTATTGAGGCTTTAGACTGTAGGCTGTTCAATATGTTATGAATTGATCAGATTGGCTTTGGGTATGAGGTATCTATTACGTAAATATTAACACCTAAGCATTTCGATATATATAATAATAAATAACGAAGCCTGGATATAGTGCGCTTCTAAAATTAATCACTAGTCCGCTGCTGCGGCTTGCTAAATTCGGGAGACCATGCCTAATACGTCTAAACACAGCACTACACCTTCCTGGGTATCAGGTGAAATAAAACTGGTTAGAGCATTGGACAAGAGGGTTATCAAACTGCTTGAATCTATTGATGAAGGCGGCTCTATCAGTCAGGCAGCCAGAGTTGTGGGTTTAAGTTATAAGGGTGCCTGGCAGATATTGGAACATGCCAATAATTTAGCGCCCTACCCTTTGATAACCAGTGCCACCGGCGGCTATATGGGCGGTGGCACTACGCTGACCAGTAGCGGAAAGGCCTTGTTGGATTTGTTTAAACTAGTGAACAATCAGTATGAATTGTTTTTGCAACAATTGAACCAAAGCCTGACCGAGGATGCATTGACACCCTTGCTGTTAGAACCGCTGAGCATCAAAAGCAGCGCCCGCAATCAACTGCTGGGTAGGATATTGGTGATACAGCCCAGTTTGGATGCTGTAGATGTTATGGTGCAATTAATTGGCGGCGAGCGGATTTGTGCTACATTAAGTTTTGCTGAACTAGATGATTTACAACTGGATATCGGCTGTGCGGTACTGTTGTTAATTGATGATCAAGCCACTTGTCTGCTGACTGATTATGAACAGCTTGGCGTTACAGTCCGTAATGCTTTGCATTGCTCGGTAAGCAGAATTCGCCAACAGGATGAAAATTATGAGGTGACACTTAGATTAATCGGCGGTGACCATCTGCAGACTTTGATAAGTCCAGCCACTATGGAGACCATGGCTTTGAAGCCAGGCACAGCGGCGCGACTTATGTTTAACAGCAGCGATGTACTGGTGGCGGCTAAAATATGACCTGCCTGAAATCTGGATGCATTAGAGATAGCGCCGTTTTAGTCTGCTAATCAGACTGGATAACCGAACTTGTAACCAAACTGTGGTTTTAACTGCCAACCGATATAGCCGGTACAGCTGTGTCAGTAATTGACGTTTTATTTTAGGCACATCAACGGGTCGGTCAGCAACCACGCCTTTTCGGTGTAGCCAGTGCACTACACCACTGATATACAGTAGTAAAGGCATTAATCCGGTAAAAAACCACAACAGCCTGGTACCTGATCCAAAGGCTTCGCCGGTATGTACCGGCCACAACCAGACGGTGAAGGCCTGAGCAGTGCTGAATTTAACCGGATTACGCACATCCCGGATCTGGCCGCTCCAGCGATCCACCCACACGGAGGTGAAGGGATGGTGTTGGTTAATTTCATGACGCTGGCGCAAATTGATACGATAAGTGCCGGTTTCACCTTGCGGGGTGCTGATACGGCGGACTTCTGAGCTGGGAAACAGCCCGCGCGCGACCAGGACCGCTTCGGACAGACTGACGGGTCTATCATTAGGAATAGCGGTACTGCGTACATTGGGGCCGGCATCACCATGTCCCATGCCTTCCGATGCAGTCAAGGTTTCCAGCAAGGCCGGATAAGCCAGATGAAAACCGGTAAAGGCTAACAGCAGCAGAATAGCGGCACTGAGCAGCCCAAACAAACGATGAGTATCCAATAACAGACGCATTAGCCCGGCATTGTGTTTTAAACCAAAGGCCTGACGCAAGCCTGCCAAGCCGGGCCACCATAAATAAATACCGCTGCATACTGACAGGCATAACAACACTGCCGATACCGCTACCACATTGCGGCCAAAGCCATCCATCTGCAATTGGGTATGTAAATCCAGCACCCAGGTAGTGAGCGTTTGCCCCCAAAACCGGCTGTTGATGACATGGCCGGTATACGGATTGACCGCTACCATTAATGGAGCATAAAAGGCATCAACCGTTTCTCGGGGTTTTTCAAACCAGGCGATGGCCGGGCTGTGCGCGGAACGCGGCATTTCCAGAGTCCAAACGCCGTAGCGGTTGGACTGGGCAGTTTTGACCGCTGCCAACAACTTGTCCGGTGACAGCATCGGGCCTTGTTCGGCAATAACCAGTTCGGGATTGAATAATTCATCAAGTTCATCACGATAAATACTCAAACTGCCGGTCAGGCCCAGCACAGCAAAGACTAATCCCATACTAAGCGCGAGGTAAATGTGAATTTGCAACCAGAGTTTACGGGTGAAAACAGCGGAAAACTTATAATGCATTTTGCGGGTGGTCCAAGTATCAAGATGTTTTTAGATTCAGTATTTTACCGCTATGCAATGCGCTTAGCTGGAAATATTGGCGTTTTGTCGCACGGCTTTACTGTTAAAAGTTTTACAATCATGCTGTATAATCCGTGGAATTTTGTTTCAGGTTTGATTTTGCCATATGTCTATTACACTGTCCCACAGAGTTAAAGCTGTTAAGCCATCCCCTACTCTGGCCATAACTGCTCGTGCTGCCACCATGCGTGCCGCCGGGAAAGATATTATCGGCTTGGGCGCTGGAGAACCGGATTTTGATACTCCGGATAACATCAAAACCGCTGCCATTAACGCTATTAATAATGGTTTTACCAAATACACGGCTGTTGACGGCACTGCCGGCCTGAAAAAAGCCATTATTGCCAAATTTAAGCGTGATAACGGCTTTGATTATCAAGCCAAGCAAATTCTGGTTTCCTGTGGCGGCAAACAAAGCTTTTTCAATCTGGCTCAAGCTCTGTTGAACACCGGCGATGAAGTCATCATTCCGGCACCTTACTGGGTATCTTATCCGGATATGGTGCTGCTGGCCGATGGCGTCCCGGTTATCATTGAAACCGGACAGGCGCAAAATTTTAAAATTACCCCGGCGCAATTGCGCGCCGCGATTACCAGTAAAACCCGTTTATTGGTAATAAATAGCCCATCCAACCCTACCGGTGCTGCCTATAGCTTGGCAGAGCTGAAAGCATTGGGTGAAGTATTGCGCGAATTTCCGGATGTGTTGATCGCCAGCGATGATATGTATGAACACGTACTTTGGCATAAAGGCGAGTTTGTTAACATTCTGAACGCCAATCCGGATTTTTATGATCGCACTATTGTATTAAATGGTGTATCCAAAGCTTATTCCATGACCGGCTGGCGCATTGGTTACGCTGCCGGCCCGGCAGATTTGATAGAGGCCATGTGTATCGTGCAATCGCAAAGCACATCCAATCCGACTTCGATATCTCAAGTTGCTGCCGAGGAAGCTTTAAACGGCGATCAAAGCTGTATCGACAACATGCTGGCTGCATTTAAAAAACGCCATGATTATGTGGTGGCCGAGCTTAACACCATAGACGGCATTGAATGTCTGCCGACTGACGGCACTTTTTATGTGTTTCCCAATGTGGAAAAACTGATTGCCAAGCTGGACGGCATTAATGACGATCTGGAATATGCCGAATATTTAATCGAAACCGCCGGCGTGGCCCTGGTACCCGGCTCCGCTTTCGGCTGTCCTGGGCATATCCGCGTTTCTATTGCCACCAGCATGGACAATCTGGTCAATGCCTTGGCACGAATTAAACAAGCCAGTTAAAATTAGCTTGTCAGGAAGATATATATAGCGTAAAATAGACGAAGTTTTGCTGGTGTAGCTCAGTTGGTAGAGCAGCTGATTTGTAATCAGCCGGTCAGGAGTTCGAATCCCCTCACTAGCTCCATATAAAACAAAGGCTTAGGTTATTAACCTAGGCCTTTTTTATTGCTCGTAAGAAATTTAGTGGCAGTTTTAGTGGCAGTTTGTTTTTTGATGCCAAACAGCTATTTCCATTTTAGACAAACTAATAAATTTCTATAACGTATGACAATTATTTCAGTTCGACCGAATAAAACCGGTAAAACCAACAAAACCTATTTTGATATTGTCCCGTTCTTAGGAACACTCAGCTAAGAGGACACCTAATCTGTATGATGCATGATCCAATATTCTTAGAATCTGACAAATTCGCAGCTGAACTTTACCAGCTTATTTCCTTACCGCTTTATGATGACTCCCCACGTATTGTGATATCTGATGTTGCATGCTCCTTGTCCCTAGAGCACTGGGGTGCCGCACGTGCGCTCCTTAGTTCAGGACTACTTCCTTCAAGCTTGGTTGTTCATCGAGCCCAGTTTGAAGCATTGGTTCGATCAGTGTGGATTCTTTATGCAGCCACAGACGAGAACGTTGCAAAGCTTTCGGCGAACCTAGATCTTGAAAACGAACAGGCTGCTAAGAATATGCCGCAGACTTCAGACATGATGAGCGCGATAGAGAAAAATGCACCGCCGCAAGCTTACGACGCACTTAATAGGTTTAAGAAGAACTCATGGAAAGCACTAAATTCCTATGCACACGCGGGCATCCATCCAATTCGAAGACACCATGAAGGTTACCCAGTACATTTGATCCACGACGTAACGAGGAACACCAATGGGTTAGCAACAGTTTGCGCAATGCAAGCAGCAGTGCTTAGTGGTTTGCAGCCATTGCAAAAACAAGTGCTAGAGCTGGCAGCAAGTTATCCAAATTGTATGCCTCCGCCTTTGTGAAAAACTCTTGCTTGAAACAGCCAATTTCTTGCGCTCGCCGCCGCTAGTCGAATTCATCCTATATTAAGTTTGAGTTTTTAGATGATAAATAAAGACTTAAAAATATCTTTTTACTCTACTTTTGAATCACCACTTTAAGTGGTTCAAAAATTCTGTTACTGTCGTGACTTATAAAAATTTTTTTTGACAGTTTTCATTTCTTGCGAATTTGTAAGCAACAAAACCAATGAAACCAATTTTCAGTCTTTCTAGTAAACCAGCCGTAATTGTTACTTCCCTGCATACACCCCTTCCGTTCATACAGCGGCAGGTTGAAACATTTCAATGATCTCAGACTTTAGGACTTGCCAATCATTGTTCAAGTCAACAGTATTTACTCTAACGTCAAAACCAAGAATTTCAAAGCGCTCTCGCAGCCGTCTGTTTACCTGCGGATAGATCAACATACCCTGCACTTTCCGACCTGAATCAGATTTAGCATTTGCCAGATAGCTTAGCAACTGATAAAGATGACCACTTCGAAATTTTTCAGAACCATAACGTGATTGAACAGCATCTCGATAATATTTGGCATCAATTATGACGTACTGTTTATCTGATTTCAGCGAAATGTCAGTTACCATCATAGGTATTAGCTGTAGATCTGAAGATTCAAGTGCACTGGCATTCCACTTTATCAGTTCTTTTCTTGCCTTGCCCTTCCATTCCTGTACTTCCAAATTAATGAAGTTAAAGAGGAATCGTTCGAAGACACTAGCCATTGCCCTTTCATCATCCCGAAATTCCCGGAATCTATAAATCCCTGTTTGCTCCTCTACCAACCAAGATCCATTGATTAACTCGCAGACATTTAGCAGGAACCTATAAAATCGATTGTTTGCTCGGAGTTGGACTCGTTGAAATAGAGCTGGACTCAATACTATTTCATTGATTCCATGCAAATCCCGATGCTTAGCATTGACTTTTGCACGCAATTCTTTATCCAAGTTTTCAGTCGATAGCAGATGGGACAAAGTAGTTTTTATAATCTGATTCGGTAAAGTATTGACACTTAATTCATCGAAAGTGCAGGCAGCCCGCCCATGTTGCGGCAAAAAATGGCTGACTGTCACCAATAAGTCTATCCGCCCCCGAACACCGGAAATCTCATCTATCCTCCGCACATAATCCTGTTCTAGTCCTCTCTTGACCAAATGATTGAGGCCCTCGCATAATACAAAAGCAAATAGATCTACAAGTTCTGTGCTAGGTAGTTTGTCTAAATCTAGCAATTCGCCCTGCTCAAGCTCATTCCAAGCATAGCAGAGCAAATAATATATATTCTTAATAGGAATACGATTAAGCCTAGACATCAAACCTCCAGCAGCAACTTTATCTTCCACTCATCAACTTTATTTGGATTATCAAACCAGTATTCCTGCAACAATGGCAGAATCTCGCTATCAATGATGTCCTGATACCAGTTGTCATTCAGTTCCGAAGAGTTATCTGGACAAAAATAACTGTGACCGATACGAAACCCAGCACCCAAGTTTCTATCGCGTACAATTTCATCATTAAGCAATTGCATGTTTTTTCTAATTCGCGCTATCAGTTGCTCCGATGCGCCAAGAGTGAATAAATACTCCGCAAACGGCTGTGTTTCGAAACAGGGTTCTAAATTGATGAAAGCAAATCTCCTTCGTAACGCATAATCGACCATGGCTATAGACCTATCTGCTGTATTCATCAAGCCCAATAAAAAAACATTGTCTGGTACAAAAAATGGTTTATCCGAGTCACCTGTATAGGTCAACGGAACAGCCCAAGCACTTGAACGCTTGTCCGCTTCGATCAACATCATCAGTTCACCAAAAACTTTGCTCAAATTGGCTCGGTTGATTTCGTCTATGATGAAAACATAAACCTTATCTGGATTTGCCATAGCATTCATGCAGAATTTAAAAAAAACACCATTCTTCAATGCAAAATTTGACGATGACTTATCATCTGGACGATAACCTTGAACAAAATCCTCGTATGAATACGACTGATGAAATTGAACCATACCGACTCGATCAGAATCACTGCATCCAATCAATGTGTAAGCTATGCGTCGCGCTAAAAAGGTTTTTCCAACCCCCGGAGGTCCTTGCAGGATAATATTTTGCTTTCTGCGCAAGCGATCAACTATAAATTGAAACAATTCAGTACCCAAAAATACGCCATCGTTAAAAGATTCTGGCGTGAACGGTTCCGAAACAGTTTTATCTTGTGCATAAGTTTCAACGGGGCTATTGTCGGTATCTTTTGAGCCAGTCTCTTGCCATAGAGATACTATTGGATCTTTGTAGAAGTCTAAATCACTGGTGTGGTATTGAATTTCCAGACGAATTCTAATTTCCCGAATTAATTTATCCAGTTCCAATACTGACAACGATTTGGCATTTTTGATTTCTTTGTTTTCAGAAAGTTTATTGACAATTTTAACCTTATTGCCTTTAGAAAAAACTCTCTCAAAATCATCAGGAAACAATAAAAATAAAAGCATATGCCTGAATTGACGATTTTCCGCCTCTTCAATATGTTGTAACCATTCTGCAAACGTCCAGCTATCACTGATAAGCATAACTTGTTCATTTTTTGGGAGTTGCTTGAAGGCTGTTATCAACTTAATACAGAAAACCAGTTCTCTCCAGGTATGTATGCTGTAATATGTACCTCCACTGCCGATGCCACTCATAACTTGATCATCAAGAAGATAAGCTTGATTTGGAGGTGGTTCCAGAGTATTACCGGACCAGGACCATACTTTTGAAATATTTTCCTTCTTTTTACCAAGGGTTATGTTGCTTGGACAAAGCATTAACAACCAAATCATTTCGGAAGCTAACTGCTGAACTCCAGGCGATGCGGGTTCAATTTGTTCGTATAGCTTCTCCAAAAAATCACCATTTCCAGCATCCAGGTTTTGTACAAAATGCTTGTTAAGGCCAGCTAAGTTATCAAGAGTCCATAATTGATTTTGGCTAAAAATTGAGCCATCTGCAAGCAACGCTTGATCCTTCCAAAACGAAACAGCATTCATAATTGGTACTAAATTTACCCTTCCACAATATCTGCTCATATAAACACTATTCAATTTTTTAATTTACAGATGACTTTCGCAGTCACCAGATGGTCAAAATAGCTTTTGATCTTGGCTTGAAAAGTAGCTTCATGGATTAACACACCCACTTCGAGATTGCGGTTGAAAGCGTCGTCAGTCAGGTTTGCACTGGTGACCAGTACCTCATCATCGACAACGGCTATTTTGGCGTGTAGCTTTCCAGGACGCCCCGCGTGGTTACGTTCTCGATTTTCCAGAGGCCAGTAATAGACCTGAATACCGGCAACTAATGATGACGGAAAGGCTTTCAGTGCGTCGTAGCTTAGCTGGCCTTCCGAACTTTGCTCGAATTCCAAAATTAATCTGATATTTACGCCACGCTTTTTAGCGTTTATCAATTCATTGACCAAGCGCTCGATTTTTGCAGCAGCAAAGGTGATTAATAGAATTTCCTGTTTGGCGTTAGCTATCAAATCGTATAGCACTTGATCAATACGCCGGGCCGTGATTTGGCTATCGGGTTTCGGGCCAGACCACAGTAATTCAATATGTTGGTGAGCTATGCAACGATGATAAGTTGTAAAGCTGGACTGGAGTGTCCAACTAAGAGCTTCGCAGGTCATCAACTTTGCCGCTGCATTTACCGTTTGGGCTATCAAGAATGACAAGTCAGAGTTATTGGTAGGTGGCAGGCTTTTTAGTACAAACTCCGTTGAAATTGTAGCTGGCAAAGTACGTAATGTCTCACAGGCAGCTTTCATCCAGCCTGCTGGGGCTTTACGGATTAGATTTTCGACAGTAGCAAAAAAATGGTCAGACATGGAATTCAGTCAAAAAACGCAGTACCGCGATCAGCAAAGGTATCTACCAATAATGAGCGATCCAGATAGCGGTTACCACGCTCGCAAGATGTCTCGGATGCAAACTGGCACGCATGGCAGCAAGCCCCCTGAATGCCACGCCCTAAAATATCCGGGCGATGTTCGGCGCAAAGCGGATCTGATGCACATAACCGCATGCTTTCCAGTGCCTGCTGCACATGGCGACCCATGGTCAAGGGTTCGCCCATTTCCACTAAACCACCCAAGGTGCCTTCACTATCAGGTGCTGCTGTATAAAGTAGAATTCCAGCCATAGGACCTCCCTCTTCATCCGGATTTCTTGAGTACAAACGCTCCCTGACGCTGGAAGCGGTATAACCGCAGTCCAGAACGATCTGCCGCATTAGTGCATGAGCTAATGAGTGTAAAAGCACCAAGCGAATACCGGGAAAGCCTTCATCCAATGGTTCAAGTTTTCTTAACTTCCGCCACGCCTTATGGGAATCGAGAAATTCCTGTTGAAGTTGTTGAACCTCTGCTTTGGCTTGCCAAGACAACAATACTTCCTCGCGAATCCGCAAAAACACACCTTCGCCGCGCACTTCCGAAGCAGGTAACCAGCGCGGGCTCTCACGGGATATCCGTGTCAAGCGGCCATCTTCGATAACGGTTGCTTCAGCAAAATCGGCATTGGATTCAATCCGGGTAAAGCCAAGCAAGGTGCGTACCTCACGAATACGCTCAACCAACACAGTCTCTTCAAAAAAAGCTGCAAAGCTATTGGGAGGGGCAACGGCTCTTAATTTAAAATCGGCGCTTTCTCCTGCGCTAGCGGGATTTGAAAAGATCTGCCATTCCGGCAATTTCAAATCCTCGGCGGGAACATCCCCTTGTTGCCGTCCAGTTCGTTTAGCCTCTATAGCAGACCAAATATCCTGATCGCTATATTCAGAAAATAGATGTATCAGCGTTTGAAATTTATGCAGTTTTTTTCTAAGCAGCCGGACTTCATCCAGTTCTTCAGTATCTTTTAACTCAAGCCATTGTTCTTCGACTAATTTACCAAGCTTATCAACGGCCCTGGGAATAGATAAGGCAGATAAAGATGAAGGAAACCAGCTATTGGATGAACCTAACAAAATCGGCTTGGCATTTTCTGCGCATCCCTGCTCTATAAGCCGTAAATGCGGATGGTGACCAGGGCAGGCAAAATTCGGATTCTGGTCTTGAGAGAAAGCATCGGCCATCCGGCGCTCAGTCCCACAGCTATGGCATTTGACGATAATGTCAGATGCGTCGCCGGATGCACCAAATTCACGTAGACTTAAAGTTGCCGGACGACAAGGTACATTACCTTTGTGGACAAAATTCAACCACGGAAAATCGGTCAGATGACCTTCCCGGCAAGCTAACAGAAATCGTACCGATATGGCTGAAGGCGCTTTATTACCCTGGCTTTTCAAGCAGCCCTGATGCACATATTGAGTTTTATCCGAGCGATAGGGATCTTGGACCAACTTATAGACACCGGACTCCACTGTTGCCAACGTATCACACAAAGTACAACGCAACCAACGCGGAAAAGGCACGACTGGAACACCGACTGCCGGCGCGGCGGGATCAGCCTCCATACTTTCCAGCTTTATAGGCGGTAAATACAGCTTAGTCATTTGCGCCCCCAAACGTCTTTGCACGGCCGCAATCAAGCGATCTTCCTCAATTTCTTGACTATAGCGGATGTCCCAGTCATCAAGACCCATGATCATAGCCGACATATTGGGCAAATCGACCAGAGAGCCAATGCCGAAAGTAAATATTAATTGACTGGGGCGGATTTCGCCTAATTCATTCATCTTTTTATCCTTAATCGACAAGAAGTCCTGTGCTGCGTTGATCCAGGATAAGATCTACAGTGCCTTCCACATCCCGCAATGAGTCAAGACAGGAAAAATCATCTTTAACCGGATAATGACTAAGCAAACCCACTGTTGCGCCGCCTTCCGGCTTATAAACCAATTGGTGATCAGTCTGATTGTGCACCCGGCGCAGCCATTCATCCCGTCGTCTATCCAGCATTTCAAGAATTCTAGCCGTGACCGCAGGGTTATCGGAGGCATTGCCGCCACGTTTACTCAATACATCAGAAACCATACTCCAGAACTGATCAGTATCAACCACCTGTCCAGCTTGCAAATTGGCGTTCAAATGCTCATCCCAGAGCCGCATTAAAGCGACCATCACTCCCGATAAGCCACGATCCAAAGCCCGCGCCGAAAAAGGGGTGACTGACAAGGCCTCGACATGCTTATAAAATGTTTCATGGTAATGTTCAAAGCGTTCGTAATGAGAAAGATCCCGCGGACGCGCCCAATTGAACACTGTGCAAACCAGTCCTGGCCCATGATTAGACCGCCCAACCCGGCTAGTGGCCTGAATATATTCGGAAGTGTTTTTGGGTTGGCCGGCTACCAACATTAAGCCCAGACGTTCAATATCCACCCCGACCGAAATCATATTGGTGGCAAGAATAACGTCATAAGGTATGGATGATGTTACCGGCAGCCCGGTTTTGCGTTCAAGCATCCGCTGAGCTTCAAGCGTCTTATCAAAAACAGCTTCCAGCCGTTCTAAAATTTTGGGAATGTCAGAACCGGATTTGCGTGAAGTAAGCTCTTCAACGGCCCCCATTCGAATCCGCCGTTTTGCCAGACCGCGCTGATCCGCATCGCGTAAACGTGCGCGTATATCATCTTCAACCAGCCTTCGGGTTCCGGCCAATTCGCGTATCGAGTTGAAATAGCCCGTTAACGTCATCCAGGGATCAGCCAAATTATCGTATTTTTCAAACAAGGCCTGAGCCGCGGCCATATGCGCAACAAAGCTGCGGATCATTGCTACCGGATAACGCCGCCCGAAAGCACTAATGCCAAGATAGCGCCGGCCTGGATATTCAGGTCCGGTTGGGCGCTGGATGGCGAAAAAGCTATCCCGTATGCTGGTGCCTTGCGGCGGAAACACGTCTAACTTACGTACAAACAGCTTTTGCACCTGATCGGGCGCCCGCCGAATGGTTGCAGTCGATGCAACGACTTTTGGCCGCACTTTCTTGCGATCCACTATCCATGAACAGAGTTCATCGACCGCTGCTTCATAGAGTCCGACCATAGAACCCAACGGACCGCTGATTAAATGTAATTCATCCTGAATAATTAAATCGGGCGGACGCAATACGCCATGCGGGCGATTATTGACACCCGGCAAACCGTTCCGGGACGGATGGGACTGTCCATCGTCAACTTCCGGCGACAAAAAACCGTGGCGGTCGCAAACTTGCGTGACTTTACCGAATAACATTTGGGTTTCACCCTTCCAGGGCATCTGGGCAAACTTATCCACCGTAGCAATTAATAAGGACGGCGGGCGGCGGTAAATTTCTTCATCCACAACCATGACCGGCAAACCCTCTTTAGGCGATTTAGCTTCGGTAAATTCGCAACGCCCAAGATCATCACCGCAATAAGTCACACACCGGCCTATATCGCTAGGGGCTTCATAAACGCGCAAATGTTTTTCTTTAATCTCACTACCACACCAGGGGCAGGAAGTGATTTGCTGCGGCGTACCGTTAGCGGAGGGTCTACCGCCAACATTGCGCTGGCGTAAGGCGCTGGCCGCCCCAGCCAAAGTATTCGGTGTAGTTTTATTGCCTACCCATAGACCCAGCCGGAACGGCGCTTCACCCCACTTGGGGACATCGGCACGGCGGATGGCTTCGCAAGCGCAAATTAAAGCCGCGGCCCGTTGAAATTGTTGTAAGGTCAATAGACGTAAGGTGTAGCGCATTAACACGGCAATGCCATAGTCACCGCTACGGCCAGCTATCTCGCCTTGCAACCTGCGTAAAGCCAAGGTGTAAGCTGTTAAGCCCAGATAAGCTTCGGTTTTACCACCACCAGTTGCAAACCATAACAAGTCGGCTACCGCATCGGTTTCATGACTGCGGTCTGGATGATGCAAGTCCGTCAAACTAGGTAGGTTTAGCAGGATAAAAGCCAACTGGAATAAGCGCCAACTGCGGTTTGGGGCATTATCCAACACTGAAATATCATCACCGGATTTTAACTCTTTTTTCCGCACTTTACGGGCAAAAGCAGAATGTATCCGCTGTTGCCACATGGCGCGGTTGGCAAAACGGAAAGCTTCTTCGGCCAGAGCATCGGTTTCAATCAAATCAATCCCGGCTTTAATACGTTCTTGCGCCCTGGTGCAACGCTTCACGGCTAGGATTGCGGCTTCCTCATGACCAGCCAGTTTTTCACTCGGCAAAGTCAGCTTATTGGCTTCTGCTTTTATCCAAAGGCAATAAGCGGTCTCGATATGGCGCAAACTGGCGATCAAGCCTGCCTTAGGCAGTTCGGCAAGTGCCTGCATATCCATGGTAATACCTGCCAAATTTTCATCATCGGCGACAGACCGCGGGGTTTGTTGCGGTACTTCAAAACAAGGCACCCATTCGGTTTCCACCTGGATGGCGCGCTCTGCTAAGGGTTCAGGCAAGGTAGCATGGATGGAAATACCATGGCCTACTGCAAATTCGCGCTGATGGCGGTAGAGCATTTCTAAAGTTTCCGATTCCTCGCGTGTCAACGGGTCCATCTTGGACAAATCAGCTTTGGCATTTTTACGCTGCACAAAAACAGCTTGTTGATCAGCGCCATAAATTCGTAATTTTGGCTGAAACACCCAGGCTTCGTCCTTTCGGCCTTTTGGTTCTACCTGCTGGTTGATCATAAACAACGTTACTATCCAGCCGTCTTTACTTAAACGCATTCGGCCTTGCAGCACCACCAGTGGATGCCCGGGATGCAATAACTTAGGGGAAATACCGCCCTCTTTTAGTTGCAAAGACAGTTCATCTGCAATTATCGGCTGCCGCTTCCTGACTGTCGCCGGATTCCCGTCTTTTCTCTGCTGGGTTTCGCTTTTAATCACCTGATACTGGCCCCACTCGGCAGCCACGATGATTTCGTTCACTTCGGTGCTGACGACAAAGCTCAAACCCATAGACGATGGAAAATAAGTAGCGCCAGCCGGAACACCGGCATCAGAATTGCCGTCTTCACCGGTCTCTCCATCAGCAGTTGCCAGTTCATCCAGTTCGCCTGAAGCCACTTCTTTATCTTTAGGCGCTAACATGCCCACCAGATAGCGTTGATAGGCGTTATCCTCATACTGACTCAGTTCCTCTCCCGGGCCGCCGGCAGGACCCAGTAAATCACGGATCACCATTTGCGTGAGTTCATCACGAATTTGTACAGGAGTGGCAGTAGTAAGCGTCATGAGATTAGCGGAGCAGGATATTGGGTAAAAACGGCATCTACAGACAAAATAGTCATATTTTCTTGCAGGGCCTGAGCAATCAGCAAACGATCAAACGGGTCGCGATGGAAAGACGGGAGATTTTCCAAAGCGCTAATATGCTTAATTTCAATAGGCAATAGCAGCAAACCATTGTCCTGCTGTTGCGTCTCCAGCATCTGCCGCCAGGGCAGATCAAGTTGCAGTTTGCCTAATTGTTGTTTGATCTGGATCTCCCACAATGAAACTAGACTGATAACCAGTGTGTTGGCCGGATCATCGCAAACCTGACGCATGGTCGGCGATAGTTTGTCAGGTTCCTCATTTAGCCAGAGAAAAATATGCGTATCCAGCAAATACTTCATCTAGCCTCACCCAGCCAGAACTCGTCCGGCAATGGGGCATCGAAATCATCCGCCATATGAATTTTGCCTTTAAACTGGCCGAATTGCCGCTTTTTGCTCGGCACGGGGCTTATAGTTTCCAGCAAGACTATGACTTTTGCTGCTTGCGGCGGATAATCCTCAGGCAATTGCAAATGTATCTGGTGATTTTCATCAATGGTGGTGTGTAGTTCAATGGCTTGCATGGCGACCCCTTGAATAGATTAAAGTTTGTTGCATTTTTAGCATAGCCACCCCGGTTCTACCGTACCTTGACCATTTTCATAGAATATTATTGCTTTTCTGATTACGATTAAATTGTCTTCAATCATCAAAAGCCCCAAAACCGTCAGGATTCCTGCCATCCTTAAGCATTGTAAATTCTTTAAGAAACTGAGAAACCGCAACTGTAGCAAATTCTGGAACCCGTCCCTCTGATTCAATTTTCTGAAGTCTTTCAGCCACTGTATCAATTTCTAGGTATTCATCCAACCATTTCGGGTTTAGTCTAGGCTGGTTATGTACTGCCCAAGCACCAAAAGCTTGCCCTCTTGACTGAGTTAAAAAATGAGATAGGAATATGAGTAGTTGCTCATCAGAGTTAACTTCATTCGTACACCAGACTTTTACCTCATCAGGAGAACCAAACTTTTGCCATAAACGCAATATCCTTGAAAACTGTGAATTGCTCAATAATTCAGATGAATCAATGCTTCTTATTTTTTCAATCCAAATGGATTTTAATTCATCGACACTGTTTATATCCAGTAACGAAAAACTATTAATTTCAGATTGTTTAGAAATTTCCTCCACAAAAATCCCCAACATATAGCTCTGAACACCTATCGCGTGGCCTTGGTTAAAACCATTTTTAAAATATTCCGAACGTTGAAAGTTTTCTACTCGCTTGAGCAGGTGATAAATGATTCTTCCAACCCTTTGTTCATTTCTTAAATCAAATCCACCAGTGTTATCGCTTGGCAAACTTAACTTGTCACCAATATTTAAAAGCTCATTACAAATAATTGAAATATGTTCAGCAGGAATATCTTGTTCTACATAATCCATCAACCGTTCAAGTATTGCTCGAACCTTTGAAAGCCCATCAGGTCTTTTTACAAGACAAGCGGAACATAATTTTTCACCAAATAAGTTTGGCGTTATTACTGAATTGAGAATATCCAATATTTCGCTTCTTCTTATTTCTCCATCGGCGATAGATAATCGGAAGTAAATTGGGAATAAGTCTGGAACACAAACACGCTGACTTTTACGCCAAATTGCTATCCATTCTCCACCATACCCTGTATCCTCAGTTTTTGGAAATATCCTCTGAATTAAAGCCATGGTACTTGCTTGCAAGTTTTCAGGGACATTCTTTTGCCAAGCCGCATGAAATTCCTGCGTAGTATTGTCCCTGCTTCCGCCGTAACGATTGTCTGGTTTATGGCCAGCAAATTTATCCTGATTAGATCGAACAACGTCATATACACCAGGCAGAAAAACCCGTAAAGCTTCGATGGCAATAAAGTCAACTGGATTTACCTCACCGACGACCGTAGGATAAGTTACTGACAAGGTATTTATAAAACGCACAATATCTCTAGGCACTTTTATTAGCTGATTAATGCCTTCATAAAAAACATTGGTCCAGTACGAGTGATCCAACATACCGTCTGGTGTTGCAATCAAGACTTCATCTAGCCGTTTAAATAATGCACTTTGTAACGAGACTCGATCAATTGGTGGCATTTCAAAGGGTACTTGAATTATTTTCTCCAGAAACCGTTCACCGGGTAAACCTGTCTGTTGATTTATAGCCTTAACGGCCACTTCTCGATCAAATGCCAAGAGGTATATGATGTGAGGAAAATCAGCCAGCGCCTTAATCACTGTGAATAGCTGACGCACTTCTTCAGGTGTTAATCTATCAATATCATCAATAATTACCAGAACTCGTTTGTTTTCTTTTAACAAAACCTCAGAAATCATTTTCTTAAGGGCTGGCACGTCTTTGGGTTTGGGCGCAATCAGTTTTAAACCATGCCCAACCACGCCGCCAACGCCAGCTACCGCTCCGGCAAGTTCAACCAAACCACCAATACCTTCTGAAAAATCCGCCAAAATACCAGCTAACCCTTTAAATCCAGCATATTTTTCAGGCAATACAGCCTGCAACTGTCCTAAAAATGCACGCGCCAGATTTTCTTGTCCTGAAAACCACCAAGGATTAAAAGTGACAACTACAGGCCTTTTGTCTTCATCTTGTTGATCAAGATAATGTTGTACATAATTTAATACAGTTGATTTCCCTGACCCCCATGGACCATAAAGTGCAAGAACCAAACCATCATTACTTGGATAACGACTGATACTTTGTGCCAGGTTTTTAGCGAATGGAGCATGACCGAACAGATCATCTTCAGGGTCTATGCTTGGGCGGTCTGCAGACAGAGCAGTCATAGTTAAATACCCCTGTTCATTAAAATAAGTCCATTTGACCGCTATTCTCGGTCGCTTTAGTTTTCCGTTTGCCTCCAGATCCAGAAGTTTTTGCGACTTTCTTTTCATGCAAACCGGCCGCGACCTCTTCGGCGTAGTGCTTGTGATTCAGTTCCAGCAGTCGGTCAAACACTTCAAGGCGGACGGCTTCGCTGATGGTATAGCGGATGCCTTGTTTGGTTTCGTGGAAACCGTGGTTAAGATTTAAGTCTTGCCAGCCATAAGCGTTTGCTACAGCTTTGTCCATTTCCACATGCAGGCGTCGCATTTCAGCTATGTCGGCGGCAGTTTCACCGGTGTTGTGAAAACGGTTATAAGTTTTGGTTAAACCTTCTTGACGCATTTGCATTATGAGCTGCCGATATTGGCAATAGCATTCGCCTATGGTTTCCAAATCATCTAAAGTTGCGGGGAATGGGAAAGTTTCGAAACAATCTGAGGCAGTGTACCTCAAATCTCCTTTCATTGAAGATGCCAGATTTCTAACCCATATTTCATGTATAAAACTTTGCATAACAGCAAAGTGTTTCGGTTTATCTAAGGCAAACACATATGTCGCATGAGAAAAAACTGGTGAAGCTTCTGACATACTAAAAGCTAGAGTTCTACTTGTCGCGGCAACAACTAAAACTAGCTGCTTATCCGCTATAGCCGTATAAAGCTTATCCCTTCTGTCCCAAAACTTCCAAAAGCAGTATTCGTGGATTTGTTTACCTTTTGCAACAAGTATATCCCTATCTGCCTTAACTCTTTCGTTCACAATTTCAATCAAATCTGGATAATCTTCTGCAACTGGATCAGGATAATCAAAAGGTACATAACCGGCTCGTAACCACTGTTTTCGCTGTTCTTCATTTGCTGAAACCCACGCACCATCTACTGTGCGATTAAGTGGAAAATTGCGAAAATTGATGACCCAACGTGACGGCGATTGGTCGGGACGGCTATTTAAATCTTCACCGTTTAGATAAGGAAGTAGACAATCCTTGTTTTTCGGGTTTCGAACAATCAATTCGGTGGCTTCTTCAGGATCAAGCACAAAACCCATACCCAAAACAATAGATCCCTGAAATGACTTATTTTCGTTGGCTTTTAAGCGATATGGCTTACCATGTAAACGTCCTGGTGGCGTTAAGAACGGCGTGATGCCGGCTACCAACGCATCATTTAGAACGAAATCACCCGCCCAAACGCCGCGATAAAGCCAAACGTGAGCCACTTCTAAAGTCGCCTCACCCGGCCAAGGCCGGGATGGCACGGCTCGCGGAATGCTAAAACCCGCTTCCGTCAGTTGATCTAAGCCTACTTCCCTGCTGTCGCCCTGTGAGATGGTGTTAGTAGCCAGCAATCCAGCTGTGCCTTTTTCTTTCAACAATTGCCGGATACGCAAGAAAAAATAAGCGCATAAATCTGCACTGCCTCTTATTCCTTTAGCAAGATGTGCAACCAAATATTCCTTATAATCTGATCCCAAAGATGCGGAAAATTTTTTTCCACCAACAAACGGCGGATTGCCAACAAAGGCATGAAAACCGCTTGCACCGGTAATTTCCGGAAACGCCAACGCCCAATGAAAACAATCCCGTTTACCCAATTGCTGTTGTGCATAACCTTGTAGCTCGGACAACCCTTGAGCCCAGTACACCATCATATGATCGACCAATTCGTCACGTTTTGCATCGTATGCCCTATCGCTTAAACCCTGTAATTCCAACACAATCAACACATCAGCGGCAGCATTCAGCTTGGCGACAGTCTCTTCGGCTTCGACAAACAACGCCACTTTCGCTGCGATCTGATCCGGCGTGTCTGACGGCATCACTTCCAGCGCTTCACGCTTGGTTTTTGCATCGTCGATGTGCCTCCATAAATTCATAGTCGCAAACGAGGTTTGCTTGGTTTCCTCCGGTCGTAAACTGAAATACTCCAGTTGCTTTACCGAGGTAATGCCCAATAGAGAATCACCGCATTTGAAGGCATGATCCAAGAAGGTAAATGGTCGATGTTTATCAATGGTAATCAGCCACATGGACAGCTTAGCCATTTCCACCGCCATCGGGTTAATATCCACACCATACAGGCAGCGATCCGCCACCACCCGCCGGGCTATGGCTATGCGTTCATCAGCATCATCGGGAATCAAGCGTTCGCTGGGTTCGGCTTTGGAAAACTCGCCCTCCGGGCTGATCAGCACTTCACCGGGATGTATACGTTCCTGATTTTCCCAGGCTTCCACCAAGCGTTCGGCCAGAAAGCGGCAGGCTTGCACCAGAAAAGCGCCGGAGCCCATCGCCATATCGCAGACTTTGAGTTCCAGTATTTCCTTAGGCGTCTTCAATCGCCATTGTTCCCGCGGCCAGCCCTCCGCCGGGCCTTGGTAAACTAGCGGCTCCAAGGTATGTTGGACTATGGGCTGCGTCAGCGACGGCGGCGTGTAATGCGTGCCGGTGCTGCGTCTGGTGTTGCCGGCGGTGACGTAGACGCTGCCAGCTAATACCACCAAGGGGCGCTCGAAAGAATCTTCCCGAATCAATGCGGCGAAAGGCAACAGCCGGGTGAATAAATCCTGATCGTGATGACAGGCAATCAACAGTTTGTGCTGATCCAGTTCCAGATCCGACTGCAGGGCTTTCCGCAGTGCGGCCGGGGAACGTCCGGTTTCTTCCTTGAGAAAATCGATTAATTTATCCTGCCCTTGCGCCAATATATCTTCCAGCGTGGCCAGAGGGATTTCCGCCTGTTTTTTTGCGGCGCATTTAATGCCTAAGATGATTTCACCGGCGCGGACTCCAGTATGATCCAGCAAACCTTCATAAACATGACCAATTTGCTCCACACCCAAGGCGCGAAAAGAGACGCGACGGGTTTCGGTAACGCCGCCGGCGCTGGACTTGCTGCGCAAGCGTTGCAGAGAGTTAAGCAAATGCAAAACCACCCGATTATTGACCGCCAAAGGTTCGGCCAGACTAGTGCGCCAGTGACTGCCTCTATCACGACCTTCCAGAAACGGATAACGGTCAGGATCGAACAAGGAGCCACCATAGGCTTGCATCAACAAATCCTGATGATTTACCCCGCCATGCACAGCGCGGAAGCTTGCCAGCAGTCGTGTCCAAGCGTCGTAACGGCGTTCCAACACTTCTTCACCATAACGGTCAGCGACTTCCTGCAATTGTTCCTGCAAGGTGGAGACGGCATAATTCTCATCATAGAGCGGCTTGCCTAGGTGTAACAGCTCGCGTTCTTCCGCGGAAAACAGAAATACCAACCGCATCATCACAGTCAGAGCGGCTTCATATTGATTTTTAGCGCTGACGCCTTGCAATAAGTTTTGATTGTTTTCTCTGTCCAATGCATCAAAAGATTGCACCAATACTTCCACGGCTTCCCGTACCTGATTGCCCAGCTGGTCGGTAACTTCTTGCTGGTCTTGGGCGCTTTCCTTGAGCATAGCCAGTAAAGTGTTATCCGCGGCAACACCGAAAAAACGGTGGCTACCCAACAGGGAATGAAAAGCGCGGAGGGTAATCGCTTCATCCAGCCAGAGACTGGCATCCCATGTGGCATAGCCGGTGATTTCGCCACGCGGCGCATAGACCAGCAACCAATGTTCGCCATTGGTAACTAAACCCAAGGCAACCCCAGCACCGTGCAACAGTTCCATCATGCGGGTGGCGGGTGTGGCTTTCCAGTGTTTGCCAATCAGGGGTTTGTCGAGCAGTTGTTCCCGCGGATAACAGACAATCAGCAGTTGCGCCTGGCCGGCGTTTTCTGTACTTGCGGGTGACAGCAAAGCAAAATCCGGGCGCAAAGTTTCTGCCATTTCCGGCAGACTGGCTTGCAATCCTCCGGGTATGGCTTGACCTTGAGCAAGCAGTTCCGGCGGAAAGACTAATAACTGGCTAAGCACATGCTCTATCCAGGCGTGTTGAATGCCGGGCGCATTGGGTGCTTCCTGCCATTGCTGATAAACGGCGCGTAAGGCTTTGGCTTGTATCGGGTCACGGACATCCAGACCTTGCGGAAACACCCGCAGTAACACTGGTAGCGAGACGAACGGGCCGGAAACCTCTACTAAAGACAACCAATCGGCATGATGGCGGGGAATACTGGGATGGCTCATAGCTTACCCCCGGTAATTTCCAGCACAGCTTTACGCGGTATCAACCAGGTGACCGCCACCGGAAATAAACGGGCACTGGGGTTGGCGAAGCGGGCGCGGATATGCTCAGCTTCGCGGGCGATTTCGTCCGGGATTTCCGCTACCCGACGGCGCAAGGCGGACAAATCGCGTTCATGCTGTTGCTTGCCTAGGTCGTCATCCATTAAGAATATATCGAGTTGCTCTATTTGTTGCGGGGCCAGTTCGGCCTGAATGGAGCGGAGTAATTCAGTCATGATGGCAGTCATCTTGCTAACTTCGGATTCTGCACGTTCTTGCAGAGTTTTTTCCAGGTTTTTGGTGCGCTCATTACAGCGAGCATCTAAGGCTGCCAGCAATGCCTCTTTATGATTGGGCCAAAGGTTTTGAAATCGGGCTTCAATTACGGCCGTCGCGGGAATTTCCGTAGTGGCTTCAAAGGCGGTTTTGGTTTGACCAACATTTAACCTGTTAAATTTACCACCGTTAAGAGCGCCACCGGCAATAATGATTTCTTCATGCAATCTATGGTTATCGCCGCCTAATACCACGATACGGCCATGGGCGATCAGCACCGGATGGCTTAAGGCAGAATCGTCGGTTATGCAGGCGGACACGCGGGATAAATGCTTGGTTTGACTATCCAGCGACCAGATTTCGGCGCGGAGCAGCCGCAAGCACATTTGCACCAGTCTGTGGTTAAGGTGCGCCAGCACCACATCGTCTCTGCCGGTGGCTAAGCAGGCATCAAATACTATGGGTCGGCGTTTTTTGCTGTGTGGATGATCAAGACCATCGACGCAGTGCGCCCAGCTATTGGATAGGGCCGGCAAATGAAATACCGGGCAGGTTTTACGTAGACCGGTGGGATCGGGCCAGATACCGTCTATCTCTAGGGGGATTAAGGCGGGCTGCTCGGCCAGTTCCAGGCCGACACGCACAACATTTTCGACATGCTCAGGGGTAAGATTCAGGTCGTGCTGGGTCTGGTGTAACTGGCCGGCGAGTTTTTCCAGTTGTTCACGCAGTTTGCGCTCAAATTTGAGCATGCGCCGCACCGGTTCCGCGTCTAGTTCCGCGCGACTGGTATCCAGTTGCTTGCGTTTACCAAGCATGGCTTCTTCTACTTGCTGGGCAATCACCGGGCCGACTTTGCCAAGATCTTCGCGGATGGTTTCCACTTTTAGCGCGGCGCGCATCAGGAATTCCAAATCCGCTTCCAACTCCCCTACTTTGCCGACTGATTGCGCGGTTTTAAAGCCTTTGCCGACAAAATGGTGGATATGCACTTCATCAGCTTTTTGTCCGTGCCTATCTACCCGGCCATTACGTTGCTCCATGCGATTAGGGTTCCAGGGGATTTCAACATGGATTAAGCGCGAACAGTAGTTTTGCAGGTTGACGCCTTCCGAGGCGGCATCGGTTGCCAACAGTATCCGCACCGTGGACTCTTTAGGGTGGGTCTGAAAAGCGGCTTTGATCGCTTCGCGCTGATCATTAGGCATACCGCCGTAAATCATGGCTAGCCGGTCATTTTCGGCAAATCCTTGTCTGGCAAACAAATCGAACAGCCATTTTTGCGTGGCGCGGTATTCGGTAAAAATGATAACGCGTTCTTCATTCCAGACACCCTCAGGACGTAAGGTGTTTTTAAGCCAGTTAATCAGGGTATCGGCTTTGCTGTCCGGGCGCTGGCTGTTCTTGACGGCGTAGTTACTGAGTTGCTGCAGCAGTTGCTGTTCTTCGGCAAGCAAGGGCGATAGCGCCTGACTGATGGAGCTGACCGCTTCGGCGGTTTCTAGTTCGTATTCTTCATCGTCGGCGTAATCGTCGGAAAAATCAGTGATGTCGCGGCTATAATTGATGGCTTTGGTTTTACTGCCAACACTGGCAATATGTTTTTCCAAGGTACTGCCGAAGGCCGCCGGGGATGAAAAGAGACGCTTTTTGAGTAGTTTCAGCACAAATTCGGCGGCCATGCGTTCGCCGTCACTGGTCGCCTGTTTCAGTCGTAATTCCGAATAGCGTTGCAAGGCTTTATGGGCCTGACGCTCTTCCTCGGTATAAGGAACTTCCAGATGTTTAACTATACGTTCGGCAAAGCGCCGGCTGCCGTCCCAGCGTAGCTTGAGTTCTGACTTCATGCGCCTGACCATCACTGCTTCGAGCTGGGCGCGATCCGGTGTGATGGCTCGGGCGAAACGCTGGCTGTCCAGCAATTCCAGCAGCGCGGCGAAACTTTCTCTGTAGCCGTTATGTGGGGTGGCGGATAAGAATAGTTTGTGTTCAAAATGCGGAGCTATTGTTCGCATGGCCTGGGTGCGCATGGAATCGGTCGCGTATTTGCCGCGGCCTGAGGGAGCGATGTTATGGGCTTCGTCGACGATCAACAAATCGTAAGCGCGAGGGTAAGTTGGCTCATCACCCGCGGGCAAGGTTTCCCGAAATGAACGTAAAGGCCGTTCACGCTTGAGATAATCGGTAGAGGTAATCAGCCGCGGAAAATGCGTCCAGGGATTGACGTGTATACCGCGCTTACGTCGCAATTGGCTGATGGCGGCGCTATCGATAATACGGAATTCCAAGCCAAATTTATCGCGCATTTCTTCTTTCCACTGCACTTGCAAGGAAGACGGGCAGACTATTAACACCGAGCGTACCCGGTGGCGTAAGATCAGTTCCTGGACTACCAAGCCGGCTTCTATGGTTTTGCCTAAACCAACGTCATCGGCAATCAGCAGATTGACACGCGGCATAGACAGCGCCCGGACTACCGGATCAAGCTGGTAATCGTCTACTTCGATACCACTACGAAATGGGGATTGCAGTGCGCGATCATCGGCTTGAGAGACTGCACCCCAGCGAACCGCATCCAGAAAAGCTTGAAGGCGTTTCGGGTGATCAAAGCTGTCTGGGTTAGGAAGTGTGGATTTTTCGTGAACCGAGGTTCCAGGTTCCAGTTCCCAAATTACTTGCAGTTCTTCGCCTAGACCATCGTCCTCTACTGAAGAAAGTTTAATAAGATGACTGGTTTTACCTGATTCTGTTACCAATCCAGGGGCTGATGGGATGATTTCAGTGACGACGAAGGGGCGCTTACGCACGATGGCAAGCTGTCCGATTTCTGGTGTCGTCTGCATTTTCTCTCCCTGATAAGCGATCTCTAACTGAATTGTGGGCTAGCATCTTATTAAGTCCATTTTAAACCAATAAGGCTTTTAATAGGTGTTTCGATAACAAAACAGTGTTCGATTTATGATCAAACCTTGCATCTTCCGGTTAAATCGCTAATTTCGTTCATTTTGGCGCGACCCACTTGGAATAATCCTGCACCTTATCCCGAATCTTGCCCAGCATATCCACTTGCCGCCTGATTTCGGCAAATTCGGTTTCCAGCTCTTCGATAATCTCCGCCTCCCAGTCCGGTTCGTTTTTTAGCATTTTCTCCAGCGGATAGCGGTAACTGCGGCCTTTGCGGATATAGATGGCAATCACTTTGTCCTCGAAATCTTTCCGAATTTTCTTGATCCGAAACCATTCAATGCTGAAGGACAGGCAGTGCTCTCTGCGGCGGATTCTGACGCCAATATGTCCCCGTTCCGATTTGTCATGCTGTTTTTGGCCTTGCGCCAATCTGGCCCAGTAATCGTCTACTAGCAACTTGGCTTGCTGATAAAGATCCTCAATTTTCAGCTCTATCCAGGCCAGAAAATGTTCTTCAGTAAGATCGGCTACTATCTGTAAATCGTCATTGTGCAACATCGTAAAAAACCTATATTTAACTTTTGGGATTTAGCATGTAAATCCCTAGTGAAAAAACGTGCAAAAGTCGGTTCTGTCTCTGAGTTTTGCCGGAAAAATTTAACGCAAAAACCTAGCAAACTAATTGCTTATTAGTATCTGATTTCATTGGCAATATTGACGCAACCTATCTTTGTATTTTTGGTGGTTTTCCCTAATATAGGGTTTTTGGTAAAATTTTCAGTTTTCCCTATAATAGGTTTTTGCTAAAGCCATAATTTGTGTTGTACTGATATTTGTTATTTCAAATCAACAGCTTGCGCTAACCGATTTTCTTAGGGTTTTTAAGCCTAAAACTGTAGGTCTTCAAAACGGCAAGCGCAGAGTATTTTGCCGGTCATTACCGGCAATATTGCTAAAAACCTACTTAGGATTTTTACCCTTAAATCCCTATAGTATTTGGGATAGCTGATAGCGCTAGACAGCTAGTTTTCAAACTGTTTTCCCTAATAAAATTTATTTTCGGGTTCCCTAGCTTGGTTTTTAGACTGAGTTATTTCACCCTTCTTGCCGATAGAAATCCCTCAGTATTTGGGATTTACCTCTTACAAAGCCTAAATAGGCATTACCAAAACACGTTCATGCTATTGCCGCAGACCTTTAGCCAACATTGCCATTGTGTAACGAATTTTTTTTCGTGTTGCTTGCGAAAAATCGCAAATTAGCGATTTATTGCAGAAGACTATGAAAAATTTTCAAGGACAATAATCCAGGACAGTCCAAAGGCTTTGAAAATTGATTTCAGTTGGAATCAGCGACGAATTCGGCGCATTGGCATTTTAATTTAATTTTTTTTAACCCTATTGCAGCTAATGGCAAATACGACATTTGCTGCAATCGTAATAGCAATCAATTTATGGACAATAGGCACATATCAAAACTACTTAATAGGACGACTCATGACGCTTATCAAAATTTCGTTACTGCGGATCAAAAACTTTATTGAAAGCCTTCAAAAATATAACTTACCTGAAGTTAGGAGAACAATTATGTCCCGTCTACCCGAGGCTGGTTATCTGCGCTTGGTGCAAATCATCGGCAATTCCAAAGTGCAACCACCGATTCCGGCCATAATTCCGGTCAGTAAATCCACTTGGTGGGCTGGCATTAAAACCGGGCGCTATCCGGCCCCGGTGAAATTGGGGCCGCGTATCAGTGCTTGGCGGGTGGAAGACATTCGGGCATTGATAGAGCGGACAGCCTGAGGGTGGATGGCTGAAATATGCTGCAAACCCATTATTACCCGAAATTGCCTCCCTTCGGTAGAGCCTTGGCTTGCAGACTGCAATCCGTTCATCCGCCCTGGCTGGTGGTGGTCTGCATTGGCCGCGATTGCTGGCAGCGGGCAAGACACTGGCAGAAAAATCAAACCCTATGGGCTTTGGTCATGCCGGCGTCCAAGCCGGCTTCCTGGTATATCTGGCAGGTGCTTGAACTGTGTGTGCTGATAGACTGGGATATAGGCCCGAGTCGTGATCAGATTATTGAACTGGTGAAAATCCTATTGCTCTCCGGTGCTGAGCAAGTCACCGTCCGGCCTTGCTGGGTTGATGTCCGGCAACCGGCTGTCGAGTATGATGCGTCAAAACCGGTGGGTGAGCGTTGGGTTCAGGTGCGAGAGCAGATCGTCACCTATATTCGTTGTCCGCAGACCGGCATGGCGAGGGCGCTATGAATGAATTTCTGCCAGAGACCATTGAGCTGGATTTTCCGGATGATAGCCACACTGCAGTGAGATATGGCAAAAAACCTCTGTCTGACCCTAAACCGGTTGATGGCTCGCGGATGGGGTTGGTAGTGCTTCCAGAGCCATTGCGGGGAAATACCTCGTTACCGCCGATAGACAAACTTGCTTTAAGTAAGGAACCTGCGTCAGCCAGTGCTGAGCCACAAAGTATTTTTAACATGGATGAATATACCGGTGTTACTGGTGTTACCGGTGCTACCGCCAGTGAATTCAAGGTTTCCAGCGCTAACCCGATAGTAACATCGCATGATTTTGGTGTTACCGGAATAGCTAGCGGAAACTCGATAGATCAAAACCAGTTTCCAGATCCCGGCAGCCGTCCTTGTTACCGTGTCTATGAAACTGGCTGCGGCCCGAATTTAAGCTGTCCTCCCGGCGTGTATTATCACTGTTTTGGCAAGTCCGCCCCAAAAGCGCCGCCTATCCTCCATGATGTGCGCCTTTGCGGCGTCCTCCATGTCACCGCGATTGCCCGGAACAAACAAGGGCATGAATTTGGCTTGATTTTAGAATTCAAGGATAAACTCGGCCAGCCTAAACGTTGGAATATGCCTAGCCGTTTGTTGGGCGGTCGCGGCGATGAATTGCAGAAGGAATTGTTCGATAACGGCCTGGACATCAATTATCTGCAACGTAGTAAACTGGCCGACTACATCAGCCGGCAATCTCCGGCAAAAACGGTCTGGACAACATCAGTCTGTGGTTGGTTTGACCAGGTATTTGTATTACCGCATCGGGTGGTAGGGGATGCCACCGAAGACGTTTGGTTTCAAGCGGACTCAGCGCCAAATTTGGTTTCGAATGGTTATCGGGCGTCCGGTTCGCTGCTTGAATGGCAACATCAGGTCGCCCGGTTTTGTCTGGGTAATCCCTTGCTGTTGTTGAACGTCTCGCAAGCGTTTAGTGGCGCTTTACTGGGTAAATGCCAGTTGGACTGTGTGGCTGTGCATGTATTTGGTGGTTCGAGTCAAGGCAAAACCAGCGGCATGTTGCTGGCGGGTAGTATCTGGGGCGAACCGAAACGCTATAACCGCTCCTGGACGGCTACCCTGAATGGCTTGGAATCTGCAGCACTCAGCGTCAATGACGGTTTGTTATGCCTGGACGAAATGAGCAAGGCCGATGCCGCAGATGTGAGCAAATCCCTGTATATGCTGGCTAACGGCATGGGAAAACAGCGTTCTACTATCAGTGGAAAGACTAAAGCTTTGCACATCTGGCGGGTGTCGATCCTGTCCAATGGCGAAGAGTCGATAGAGGCGCATTTGCAGAAAGCCGGCCTATCCGCCAAAGCCGGGGAACTGGTGCGTTTTCTGCAGTTGCCGGTGTTTGGTCTGTATGGTGCTTTCAGTGAACTGCATGGCATGAAGTCCGGTCGGGAGTTTTCGGCGCTGCTGGCCCGCAATGCGGCGCACGTTCACGGTAGCGCCGGGCTGGCCTTTCTGGAAAAACTCACAAGGGATGAACGCGATTTCTCTGAATATTTGGATCGTTTTCTGGCTATCTTCGAAAAACAGCATGGCCCATTATCACCGCAAGAAGGCCGGGCGGCACGGGGATTTGCCTTGATCGGCCTGGCCGGTGAACTGGCTAGCGAATATGGCGTAACCGGCTGGCCGGAACGAGCGGCAATGGATGCCGCGCTGGTATGTTTTGGCGAGTGGCGCAAACATCGTGGCCCCGGTGAGCTGGAGCCCAAAAAACTGATCGAAGCTGTCCGCCAGTATATTGAACTGTATGGCGACTCACGCTTTACTAAAACGGATGACAATTCTCGTTTACATGGTGAACGTTCCGGTTACTGGCGTATGACAGACCAAGGCTACAAACAATGGTTGTTCAGCTCTGCCGGTTTGAAAAAGGCGATTGGGAATACGGATTTCCAGCCAGCCGTGCAACTATTGATCAAGGAAGGCGTGTTGAAACGTGGCCCAAAAAAGTACGTCACGCTGGTGAAAATCCTGGGCGTACCAGACTGGTTTTACGTGATTCAGCTTCAGGATGACGATCATGCTGGATGAAGTGATCAATTATTATCTGCAATCAGCCGAAACGCTTGCAGTGACCGCTTTCCCTGAAAATACGGTAACACCAGTAACACCCGCCATAAATTCGGTATTACCGCTACAAGCCGCAGCAGCACAGGCGGTAATACCGGTAACACCTGAAAAACGAGTAACGCAAACAAAATCCAAAAACGAGCTGTTAGCATCGGATAAGGCAAAACTATTGTCATACCTCGACGCCATCGGCGAAACTGATCAGGAAATGATCAATGATTTTTTGGACGAATGCGCCGGTAATCCGGAAATTTTGATATATTCCTTGCAGTTGGCTGAGGATACTTTACGGGTTAGGCGTGGCGATACCGCTGGCTTGGTGCGTTGCATGGGGTGTAAGCACTTAACTGTTGATACCTGTAATTTGTTTGGCTGGCGGATTGTGCTTGATAAATGGCGGCGGTGTGCGGATTTTGATCAAAATAGAGATGGACCGATAATTTAATTTGGCTGTATTTCTCTGAGACCGGCAATCGGATCTGGCTCTAACACATTTAGGCTGCCTTTTATCCTGATTTAAGCAATCTGCGTTTATAATTAAGGTCTTTCTGCCTCAAGGAATGAACCCATGGCCAGACCTTATTCACATACCCAGTTTTTCCGGAGGGTTCCCAATGCGCTGTTGGCGCGTTATTTTCAGGATAAGCATGGGGTTTTGCTGGACGTTGATTTTACTAAGCTAAAAGAAACTGAGGTAGAGCTTGTTTTTAAAGGGTTTAATGCCTTATCTGAAGAGAAACATTTGGCGATTGAAGCCGAATGCCAGAACATTGATGGCATGACCTGTAAAGGTGGTATTACCGCTTTGGCTGATGAGGCAGGTTTTCATCTGGATAGCCATTTTCTCCAGGCAATTGAAGATACTCATGGCTAAAAATTATTCGACAAGGAGTTTCTTTCGGCAAATGCCTAATGCTTGGCTGGATTTGTATTTTAAAAGCAAAGGTATGTTTGTTGATTTGGATTTTTCAGCAATGAAAGAGACAAAACCGGATGCCCTATTTGATGCATGGTTAGAGTTATCAGATAGTCAACGTAAACATCTTGATGCCGAGTTGCTCGAAATTTTCGAGATGTGTAATGCTAAAGGATTTCAGGCGATCATTGATGAAATGCATTGGCAGTTTCGCAATTACCCAGAAGAAATAGTCGCTTATGTAGAATTATTATCCTCCTTGCCCAACCATTTTGAACGGGCGATGTTTACTTTTTTATCATTCACTATGTGCTGGCCAGGAGCGGTTCGGTTTCACCATGCCGATGTGCTTACCTACTGGCGTAAACGTAACCATCTACCTAATAAACCAGCAGCAGTCGATGAAGACAGCCTTAAACAATTAGCAATGGAGATTGCAAACTACTACCACACTATTGAAGGTCGAGGCAAAAACTGTGTAGTTGAGCCTTTTCGTCGTGGAGAGTTAGATTATTTCTTTGCTTATCCAGAAGATTACTCTCAACGAAGCATTGAATGGGTGGATGGTGACTTCAATCATCGCCCGCATAATCCTGCTCTTGAAGTGGTTTTTGTTTATTCACAAAAAGAAGGTTCTTTGGACTTGAATTTTCGCGGTTCCAAAAAACCATTGGAAATTTTACAGGGGATGTTCTGTACGACGATCCTTAAATTAAAGGAATTACCTCCTGACCCAAAAGATGTTCGGGTTTATAACCTAAATCCTTTGCGATCTAAAAGTTTTAATTTTGTATATAGAATGAGTAGTCGTATTCAATCAGTGACAGTAAAAAAGCTAAGGTTGTCCTCTCGCCATAAGAAAGGTGATCGGATTACCGTTGAAGCCGATACCAATGATGACTCTAAAGCAATTTATGCTTTGTTGGAAAAATTAGGTAAATCAATTCCGCTACATCAATTTAATGTTTCCCAGGTTGAGCTTATAGCAATATTACAGTCCGATCCTGAAAAACCAACCAAGTCCATAACTATCCGGATTAGTCATCCAAATTCTTGTTCATTGAAATATGATGAAGTAGATTTACAATTACGCAAAATGTTAGCGGATTCTGGAATTGAGCCTAAACCTGAATCCGAAATTGCTATCCCATGGGATAGCGATTAGTCATGAGACCAGTGGACGCAGTGATTGAACTTTTTGACCGATTTGCAGCTTACCAAACCGAAAAGGTATTCATAACTGAAGCGGAACTGTCTGATTGGCCTATTGCTGCTTATTCGGCAATGAAAAAGCAACGTATCATCAGCAAGGCGAAAGCTGCAAAAAGTGCTGTGTGTCCTGGTTGTGAGCAAGAATGCATTATGCCGGTACATGTGTTACCTGATGATTACCGAACTCCAGAACTGTTTGTATTATGCGATAAGCGTAGTGACACCAACCGGGTAAAGATAAAGGCAACAGATTTAATGCAATGGTATTGTAATGCCGAAGCGATATGCCGGTTTATTGCTGATGCTTTGGGTCTCAGGCGCACTGAACAAACTTCAGACTTGGCTAACCATTGGTATATTGGCGTGGCTACCGGGAATAAACGCAGCCAAATGTTATGTTTGCAGGTTGATGATTTTTGTATGCTGGTGGCTGGGGGTAACGCTTTACCCCTTGCGGATTTTATTAGATTCGATAGTGAGCTTTATACACTGGATGTCGGTATGCTCACTAAGTTGGTCGACACTGCCAATACTGCTGATGATCGTTATACGCCAAGTACTGCCAAACAGGAGGTGCGAAAGCAGGAAACCCAAGAGATGTATAGGGATTGGCAGAAGGAATATAAGAAGTTAAAGCGTGCGAATACGAATATGAAAGATACGGATATTGCTAGGAAGATTTCCCGAATGGTCATTGCAAGTGGTCGAAGTGCGGATACCATCCGGAAATGGATGGTGAAGTGATTTAAAAAAATACTGAATTAAGTAACGTTGTCACACACTCAATATATGTGTTTTTACAAGAAAGTTTTGAAAATGTGTACTTGAAAATAATAATTTGTTTTCAGTGAACATAGTGTATGTATTGTCCAACCTTAATTCTTATTTAATATTAAGAGTAAATATCAAGCTTGAGAGTTTAACCATGCCTTCATTTAGTGAATTCCTTTTACAAATTCAAAACATAGACAACATTAATGCTATTCCTTATCGTAAAGACTTAGTTGAATATGATAATTACGTTTACATAGGATGTGGAAATTCACCTGCCAAAGGGTTACTTCTTAACAACAAAGTAAACGAAATGAAATATTCATCTGTAACGAGGCTAGTCTTAGATATGCCAGATGACATTTTGGATAACTGGGTGGTATGGCACCAAAGACCTCTCACTCCTGTTCAAACACTAGAAAAAATTGTACTTGTTGTTGAAGATGCGAGTCCAGATTCTATTTTAACTCTATTCATCTTATTGGCCAAACTCAACGGGGTAGATTCTTCAGAGATTCCAGCAAAATGGCTAGCTGCTATTGATAACTGGGAGAAAATAGGAAATGCTTTTAATCCTGAAACATCATGGTGCGCCCTCTCTTCATCACTTATTCATGCCCGTTTTCCTAAAAATCATCCAATTGATGACACAATTTATAGAACCACATGGAAAGATGCTTTACGTTTTCTTTCTGAATGTATAAGTGAGAATCATAATCCAGAAAATCTCCCGAGTATGTTTCATCTTGAGCAATGGAGAGCTGCTAACGCAGCGTTAAAACAAGAGAGACTTGCTTATCTAGATTGGTTAACTCATGCCACTATCGTGCAGGTTTCATTACCACTTAGCCATGGTCTTCGAAGGCGCCTGCTTGATGCACTTATCTTCGTAGAAGACGAAGCAACTGGTGCAGCCAAGACCTACTATCGTAATGATCGAGAGAATTCACCAATGGGAGAAGGATTTGGCTTTGCAGCGCACTATCGACCAACAGCAAAACCCGGTGATAATATTACTATATCTGTTGATCCTTTTACAGGGACTAACCTTTATGAATTATGGACTGAACTTGAACATCTAGAGAGTTTAGCTTGGCAAGCCGCTGGGGAAATTAGACCGACGGATGATCCACGTCTTGTAAACACAATTATTGGGAATACATTTAATGAACCATGGTTCATTAATTTAGACAAAACATTGATTGCTGCACCAAGAGAACTAAGTGAAGGCCGTCCAGGTTCAAAACTTTCTTGGAATGATGTAAGAGAAGCAATTTGGCGTGTGTATTATCCGCTACAGGATGCAATGGTACACACGATACCAGGCAGTTCCATTTTGGTACCTTTGAATAATTTAAGATATGAATCAATTTCAGATACTGGTCAAGACAATACATATTCGAAGCGATTTTTGATAGCACACTGGCCACATGGGAATTCAAGCAGAGTTACAACATACGCACTTTCAAACGCGCCAATTACTTACCGAATACTTGCCGGGATGATTCAAAATAATCCTAATGAGCATCATTCACTTGATGATCTTCCAAATCCAGATACTTGGCAATTCATATCGCTAAGTGGTGGATTTGCACTAGTTACAGGAAAAGGACTGTTTGTACTTGATGATTGGAGTCAAAACAAACTTAACATCCAGGCGATACGTGATACTTTCAATTCTGCCGCAATCTTAGATAATAAATTGCGTGCGCTGAATATTGAACAGTTAAAGCCATTGCTTGAGCGCGTAAGCATAATTTTAAGAAAAAAAGGGAATCGTAGCGGTATTAGTGAAGCTTTATATGAAGCAAGTATGGTTAGAACAACACTAGCTGAACTTCGGGGTAATCATGTAATTCCTCCCGAGGATATTGATGCTTGCGCTATAAAAAACGCACTTGAAAATAGGTGGGCACTTGTTCAAAGACTTGCCGCGATTGATTCTGAAGCTCAAGCGTTGGAAAATTCAATGCGGACTTTGATTGAGTTGGGTACGAACCAAATTAATCGCTGGATAGGAGTTCAAGGTTTTGCCTTAGTAGTCGCCCTAGGTTTAGCTGAACCAGTCGCAAAGTTCAGCGAAAAAATAATGAAAGTTAGCAATGGACAAGCTGATGCATTTGGTGAGCATATTTTAATTTCTGCAACAGCGATTTTTATTTTTTTATTATCAGTGTTCTCTGCATGGAAACGTCGTGAAGATCCCATTATCAAAAATAAAAGAATTTCGCAATCAAGAACAGATGATGGCTAAGATACTGGAGAAGAAAAGATTATAAAAACTCACTTCACAAAGATTAACCCTAGTATTTAAATTAGACATGTTAAAATACCATGAACAACAGGTTGATGACTTGGTAAACAATTATCTATGAATAAAATATGGTTTTATAACCTATAGGGTGAAACTTAACCTATGAAACAAAAATCAATACTAATTTCTTGAGAAATTAGAAATAATCCTATTTTTTCTCTGTTACTGGCTCTACTAGTTCCCAGCCTCCAGGGCAATTACTTATGTATGGATAATAGCCTTTTGGTTTTTTGCAATAGTGCCAGAATTTATCTTGTATATTGTGCTGTGCATTTAGTAATTTTTCAATTTTTTCAATATCAGTATTGTATATATGAAAATTCTTAAATATTGCAATTCTATTTAATAGTTCTGAGTTAAAAACATTATGGATATCCTTCGGATATTTATTGTATTTATTTAAGATATCTTCCGCAAGATTATATTTATTATTTAATGAATATGCTATCACTAATAATCCATTAGCTGATAGAGAGTCTGGCAAAAAGGAAATAGCTTTCTTTGCTGATTGAATCGCCTCAATAAATTGATGATTGGTGATATTGATCCTTGCAAGTAATTCATATTGATCTGCCAAAATCCTTTTAGTAGAGATACGCTCAGACTTTGCCAAAATATCATGCTCCAAAAGTCCTACTGATTTTTCCAACAGGCGAGTTGCTTTAGCCAATCCCGAAAACCCACGATCTATACTTACGTTAGCTAAGTCATGATAATTTCTACAAAGGGCAAAGACAATTTGGTATGAATTAGGATATTTATCATTTAAATTCTCCAGAATTTCAAGAGCAGTTTTATAAGACTCTATGGCTTTATGACTATCTTGTTTTGAGAAGTAATAAAATCCTATTTTATTATAAAGCCTTGAAAGATACAGTCGATGGATTTTATTATCTTGATTATCGTTAGATAGTATTTCAAGCTCAGACAAAGCTTCGTTATACTTATCTATCATTAAATCAAAATTATTGTAATATTGCATATTTTTGTAAAATTGTATATTATTTTGAGTAGAAAAAACTATTTCGTAACTATCTTGATAACCTAATATTGAGAAAATTTTAGAATAAACATAACCAGGCATATTTTGGCTGTTTGATTTCAGCCGATCTAATATTTTAACCATTTTTTCATTAGCTAAACTTTTCTCGGACGAGAGCATGGTAGTCCTATAGTACTGAGAGTAAATTGCAGATAATATATTTTCATAAAATGGTATTTCTGGATATTTTTTAGTGAGGTTTTCAAATTCACTAACCAAATTATCTACGATATTTTCTATGCCATTTTGGTTATATACCTGGGAATAAAAGCCAAAATATAAATCATAGGCATGATAATCTGGATTATCTGGAAACTCATTGGATAACTCACTGAGATAGTTTTTAGACTCTTTAAAATAACTTTTTTCTGGGTCATATCCTTCCATTAAGGTTGAAATCACCCCCCTTTTATATAAAGACAAAGCTAATTCAAATTTATATTTTTTTAATTTAGGATGCTCGGCTACCAATGATTTTAAAAGTGTCAAGCCATTATCATAATCTACAGATGGAGATGTTTCAAAATCGCGGTAATTTATAAGCATAGGCAAGAAACTAGCTTGTATTTCACCAAAGTTTAATTTCATGAGAGTTACAGATTTTATGAATTTATATCTTGCCACATCTGGATATTTAGCTAATAAAGAATCAATTAATACTAAGCCTTCTTCACCCACTTTGAATGCTGAATCAGTATCAAAAGTAATTTGCATTAAACCTGAATCCGTGTTCAGGCTCGCATAATAACGCATAAGCCAATGATAAATAAGGTATAATATAGACTTTCTGTGTTCACCCAATTTGATTATGGCACGTTTTAAGCTAAAAGAATCCAAGAAGGAACTGACTTCCTATGCCGGGCTGTCGTTAATCGGCCAATGCCTGGAAGCCATCAATGTCGAAGCGGTGGTGGATGGACAAATTCCGGTATCCCAAGGGATTAAGACCTCTGATTTATTGAAAACGATGGTCGGTCTGTTATGTATAGGCAAAAGCGATTTCGAAGCAGTTGAACCGTTTCGTGAGGATCGTTTTTTCAAGAAAGCATTGGATGTACGCAAGGTTCCTGGCAGTGTCTGGCTGCGGCAACGGCTTGATCGTATCAGCGGTAAGCTACTGGAACCGTTGGACGAATGTTCGATTCGACTCATTGAGCGAATACAAGCCCCGATCACACCCCATAAAGGTTACGTCTGCCTGGATTTGGATACCTTCGTCATGGATCAGAGTGGCACCAAGAAGGAAGAGGTCAGCCGAACCTATCAAGGTGTGGATGGTTATACGCCGGTTGCGGCGTATATAGGCAATGAGGGCTGGTGTGTCGGCTTGGAGTTACGCCCCGGTCGCTGGCATTCATCGCTGGAGATTGATTATTTTTTAGAGCGGCTATTTCCTCGCGTTGAGCGTTTGGTTGCACCGACTTTACCGGTACTGCTTCGCAAAGATTCAGGGTTTGATAGCGCCAAGCTGTTGTTTGCCATCGCCGATGAGAAAGTGCGCTGGGCGGCTATGGATCGGTGCTTTGACTACTTGGTCAAATGGAATCCCAGAAAACAGGACAAAACAGCTTGGGTCGAAAAAGCACAAGCAGCCGGAGCCTTTGTTGAAAAACGACCCGGTAAACGGGAAGCGTTAATGACGTTGATCGTAGAACGCGCCTGGAAAAAACAGATTCGTCATTTCAGACTGGTCATACGGGTCATTGAGCGCACCACGAATAAACATGGACAGATGCTGTTGTTGCCGGAGGTAGAACTGGAAGGTTGGTGGACAAGTCTGGAGGAAGCGGAGGAAATGGTCATTGAACGCTATCGCGATCACGGTACACATGAGCAATTCCATTCGGAATTCAAAACCGACCTGGATTTGGAGCGGTTACCCTCAGGTAAGTTTGAGACCAACGACTGCCTGTTGAGAATGGGCATGCTGGCCTATAACTGCTTGCGGCTGATTGGTCAACTGGGCTTGACGGGTCACTTGGCACCGATACGCCATCCTGCAAAGGTTACGAACCGTGCTGCAAGAAGTCATGTATCGAGCCGCTCAGGTCATCCATAAGCCCGGCAATGGTGGCTTGATTTGGGGCACGATTCGCCAGTCGCTAAAGTATTCGCTTTTTTGCAGGAGCGATTGGTGGTACAGCCTGGCTTTGCATCGGGATAATCCTGGGAAACAGAAACGGAAACGCAAGGTTTGAGCTGATTCTCAGGATTGAGAAGAGGATTGCTTGTCTGGATGTCTGGTTTTTCACTCGTGGAGAGCGGCAAAGCCGGAGAAACGTGGGATTTTTACCGTCAGGGGGTTGATGGGCGGCAGTTAAGCTGTGATGGGGGAACGTTATTTTTTAAAAAAAGCGTAAAAAACGCAGTGGCTACCCCGTAAACCCAAAGGAACACGGATTCAGGTTAAATTCTCAAGTTCATAATAACTGACTGCCAAATTAAATTGGTAATTTATGTTATCTGGATGTTCAAAAAAAAGTCGTTTTTGTAAAAAAATAGCATTTTCTATTAATTTTTTAGCATTAATATTTTTATCTGTTTTGATTAAAAGTTTTGCCTGAGCAATCAAATTCAAGGCATAGGCATCTTGGTAATCACTAATGCCGGGTGACTTATCTATCAAATCATCTAATATAGATTTTGCTTTTTCATATACATTTTTTGCATTTATCACATCGTTTTCATCAAGATATAGATTTCCTAAATTCGTATATGTTTGCGCCAACCTAAAAATATAACTTACATCAGAATTACTTATTGATAAACTTTCCAAGTTATTTATTAAATTAATATATAATTTTTCTGTGTCTTTATTGTTGTCAATATCGTCACTTAATTGTGCGGATTTTAATTCAACCTCGATTTGTTCACGTTTAAAATCTACGCTATCTTTAGCATTTTCTGCCAATTCATCATAAGCTTGCTTTGCTTGGATTACTAAAGAATTACGCAAACTTTCAGATTCCGGTTTATTAAGAAGTGTTGATTCTGCAACACTTAATAAAAAATCATGAATTACCTTTCTAGCTTTATTCATATTCTCTTTTGCATGTGTGGCTTGATTTTCTGCTATGTCAGCCTGTTTGCTTGCGGTTTTCCAAAAAACCACAGAAATAAGAGTTAATATAAAGAGAGATATTAGCAAAAGTCGATTTAACCATAAACTTCTACTATGCACATTTTTACTGGCAACATAAAAATCATCTTGTAATTCCGTTAGCTTTCCTAATGAGCTATTTTTTACAAATGTATTCATTAAATCTAGATCAGGTGGTCGCCACAACGATCCACTTTTACGACCTGTATTACTCCAACTTTTAGCTGCTATATCAATTCTATCAAGTAAACGTTTATCTTCACGACAAGACTCTAACCATTCTCGTAATTCATACCAATTATTGATTAAAATATCATGTGTAATTTCAATAAGCTCTTTACCATCATTGCTAGCTCCAAATGTGAGTAAACGTGAATCACGCGTTGCAAATTTACTTAGTACAATGCGTATAGTTTCGCGATTGTCGTCTTTTGTGACTAAATCATTAACAAGTAGCTTACGTCTTGTATCAGGTGTCCCTTCGCCTAATTGTATCAACTTGACAAAAGCATTTCGGGCGATTTTTTGCTCGGATGATGATAGTTGTTCATAAATTTGTTGTGCACATCTAGCTAATGCCCCACCAACGCCACCAATTTTGTTTAGTGTTTCTGTTGCGGATGTGCCTTGTGTAATACCCTGCCAAATTTCACTAAGTGCGTGCTGCAACAGTGGTAAAGCACCTTCTCGACCAATACTTTGATCTATTAATAATTGTACAACACCCTCCTCCAATATTTGACCTGACAATTGCGCAGGCTCAGTTATTGCTTCTCGAAGACACTGTTCGTCAAGTACTGGAACGATGATTGAGTTTTGGCTTAAATAAGTATTAAAATCTGGATTTATTTGAGTTTCCGATAGAAAATCGCTACGAAGTGTAATCAATAAACAAAAATTTGCAATAGGGTTATTTATTGCAGCACACAAATTAGATAAATATCGCTTCTCCATTTCTTTATCATTACATTGGAGAAATTCTTCAAACTGGTCGATCACTAATATTAACGTTTTACCATTTTGTTCATACATTTGACTAACAATACGCCTAAGACTTTCATAATCATTTTGCATTAACTCCAAAAATTCATGAGATTTTTTTGCTGGTAATTTATCTTCTACTTCAACTAATTTTGCTAAACTAAATGCCAGCGCCTCTAATGGCTTGGCTGTCGGAACAGTTACAGCAATTTCATATTCTGGATAAAACTTTTTAATTAAAGGTATAAGTCCTGCTCGGGCAACAGAAGATTTTCCTGATCCAGAAGGCCCAATTAATGCCAATAACTTAGTAGAGGATGTCATTATAGTCTTAAAAAATGGAAATAATCGTTCTTCCAAAAACTGATTACGTCCAAAGAAAATACCAGCATCTTTTTCATCAAAAAAATATAAACCCATATATGGATTTTTATTTTTTAATTCATTTGCAAATGACGCTTTAGGTGAATTATTTTTGCCTTTAATATCTATAAACCATTCCAATATAATTCTCAGAGAGCGGAATACAGATTTTATATTATCTAATTCATATTTATCGATTACAGTTTTAATATTATTGTCTCGTCTTGGGTGCACGCCAATATTACTAAGAGATCGAACATGATGCATGTGAATAATAATTATATTGTCAATGTGGCTATTAAGCTGGCTAATTGCGGTTTCCAGATTATCTTTTTTGCTAAAATTACGATTTAAAATACTTTCACATAAATTGTAAACAATATGTTCTAATATTCTACGAGATCTCCACATTACAGGATCGTGTTTTTGTGCTTTAATTAATTCTCTTAAATCATCTTCAAATAATAATTGAATTTCTACTTGTTCTAGAAAAGAATTAAGCTCTAATCTTTCTTTTTCCCATTCATTCATAAGTAATTTTGTATAGAAAATAAAAATAACAATTTTTCATAACCTTAAGTGACGAGAATCTAATAAATATCGGGGACTATAGAGCTCGCTTAAAAAAGTAATTGACAAATAAATTAGTTGTATAATACGGTGACTTTCAATGCTATTCTTAGTATAAGATATAATTTTGCCTTGATCTTGATGATCACAAGCGGCAGAAATTATTGCTACATCATATAAAATCTTACGTTTGTTAACATCGAAATGCAAATATCACTTTTTTTCAATGTGTTAAGAAATCCTGAATCCGTGTTCCTTTGGGTTTACGGGGTAGCCACTGCGTTTTTTACGCTTTTTTTAAAAAATAACGTTCCCCCATCACAGCTTAACTGCCGCCCATCAACCCCCTGACGGTAAAAATCCCACGTTTCTCCGGCTTTGCCGCTCTCCACGAGTGAAAAACCAGACATCCAGACAAGCAATCCTCTTCTCAATCCTGAGAATCAGCTCAAACCTTGCGTTTCCGTTTCTGTTTCCCAGGATTATCCCGATGCAAAGCCAGGCTGTACCACCAATCGCTCCTGCAAAAAAGCGAATACTTTAGCGACTGGCGAATCGTGCCCCAAATCAAGCCACCATTGCCGGGCCTTATGGATGACCTGAGCGGCTCGATACATGACTTCTTGCAGCACGGTTCGTAACCGCCGACGTTTTGCAGGATGGCGTATCGGTGCCAAGTGACCCGTCAAGCCCAGTTGACCAATCAGCCGCAAGCAGTTATAGGCCAGCATGCCCATTCTCAACAGGCAGTCGTTGGTCTCAAACTTACCTGAGGGTAACCGCTCCAAATCCAGGTCGGTTTTGAATTCCGAATGGAATTGCTCATGTGTACCGTGATCGCGATAGCGTTCAATGACCATTTCCTCCGCTTCCTCCAGACTTGTCCACCAACCTTCCAGTTCTACCTCCGGCAACAACAGCATCTGTCCATGTTTATTCGTGGTGCGCTCAATGACCCGTATGACCAGTCTGAAATGACGAATCTGTTTTTTCCAGGCGCGTTCTACGATCAACGTCATTAACGCTTCCCGTTTACCGGGTCGTTTTTCAACAAAGGCTCCGGCTGCTTGTGCTTTTTCGACCCAAGCTGTTTTGTCCTGTTTTCTGGGATTCCATTTGACCAAGTAGTCAAAGCACCGATCCATAGCCGCCCAGCGCACTTTCTCATCGGCGATGGCAAACAACAGCTTGGCGCTATCAAACCCTGAATCTTTGCGAAGCAGTACCGGTAAAGTCGGTGCAACCAAACGCTCAACGCGAGGAAATAGCCGCTCTAAAAAATAATCAATCTCCAGCGATGAATGCCAGCGACCGGGGCGTAACTCCAAGCCGACACACCAGCCCTCATTGCCTATATACGCCGCAACCGGCGTATAACCATCCACACCTTGATAGGTTCGGCTGACCTCTTCCTTCTTGGTGCCACTCTGATCCATGACGAAGGTATCCAAATCCAGGCAGACGTAACCTTTATGGGGTGTGATCGGGGCTTGTATTCGCTCAATGAGTCGAATCGAACATTCGTCCAACGGTTCCAGTAGCTTACCGCTGATACGATCAAGCCGTTGCCGCAGCCAGACACTGCCAGGAACCTTGCGTACATCCAATGCTTTCTTGAAAAAACGATCCTCACGAAACGGTTCAACTGCTTCGAAATCGCTTTTGCCTATACATAACAGACCGACCATCGTTTTCAATAAATCAGAGGTCTTAATCCCTTGGGATACCGGAATTTGTCCATCCACCACCGCTTCGACATTGATGGCTTCCAGGCATTGGCCGATTAACGACAGCCCGGCATAGGAAGTCAGTTCCTTCTTGGATTCTTTTAGCTTAAAACGTGCCATAATCAAATTGGGTGAACACAGAAAGTCTATATTATACCTTATTTATCATTGGCTTATGCGTTATTATGCGAGCCTGAACACGGATTCAGGGAAATGTAACAAATACTCATTTTATAGCTACCTGTTTTAGTTGATTAATATTTCAATAACTGAATTCTTGGAAACGGTTCGTAATCGTAATCGTAATTTAAATTTTTAGCCCCCTTTCCGAAGAATGGTCGAATTTTAGATTCGTAAACGGACAAAACCTGTAAAGCATCGCGAAAAGCATCAAGTAACCAGAACATATATCTCCCCCCCCTATTGGTTAGGAACCGTGCGAATTGGGCAAATTGGAACTGTAACTGGTATAAGTCTATTATTTTTTCGTAAAAGTTGGGCGGAATTTTTTCGCCCAGATTTTCGCCTTTCCCAACCCAGTATTTTCAACCAACTAGACGCAAAGGATTGCCCTAATGCATAATAAATTTTTCATTAGCCGCCAATCATAAATAATTGTTTTAATTGACTTTCCGTACAATATTCTGGTGCGATTCCCGCTGTTTTATTGCCCAAATCGCCCAACTACCATCTCTCTCAACATTCCATTAGTAGTTAGAGAGGTTCCAAAATGTCACATAGAATATTAAGACTTCCAGCCATTTTAAAAGAACGAGGCCGGTCCCGTAGCGCCCATTATCTCGATATTCAAAACGGCCTGTTCACCAAACCAGTACAGATTGGCACCCGTGCGGTCGGTTGGCCTGATGCTGAATTGACAGCCTTGAACGCAGCACGTATTGCGGGCAAATCTGATGAAGAAATCCGCGCACTGGTTGTAAAACTGGAAGCTGCACGCAAGACTGCGCTATAGGGAGTATATGATGAATGCTCCCCTGACAGTTTTTCCCATCAGTACGCTGGAAACCGATAAAACCGCTGAAACCTATTTTGTAAGCAATGCAGATTTTTTGCAGACAGTGTTTGGTGGCGATGCAAAAGATACCAAGCCTATCGTAGTTGGGTTCTCTGGTAATCCTAACAAAGTCACTAAAGGCGTTTGGTTTGGCCAGGTGTATCAGCAAGGCAAGACAGTGTTTTCGGTAGATTCCAATAATTATTTTAGTCTGGCAGACTTTCATCCAAATGATTCTGGTGAATACCGGCGCAAAAAAACACAATTTAATGCGTTGTATGCCGTGGTGTTGGATGATGTAGGCAGCAAGGTTGATATTGATAGGTTGATACTGTTGCCAAGCTGGCTACTGGAAACATCACCTGGAAATTATCAAGCAGGCTATCTGTTGGATGTACCCTTAACTGATGGCCTTTTGGCTGATCGACTAGTGAATGCCATTATTACTGCACAGTTGTGCGATCCTGGCAACAATGGCCCGCGGGCTCGCTTGGCTCGTTTACCAGTCGGGGTGAATGGTAAGCATAGCCCGCCCTTTGTTTGCAGATTGGAAAAGTGGAATCCTGAATTGCGTTATTCAGTTGAGGATTTGGTTGAGGGTTTTCAGTTAGAGCTGCTGGAAAGCAAACGCCCAAAACCTAAATCAAAAAAGGAAGTTCAGGAACCACATGTGGAAGGTGATCCTGTTTGGTTGCCGCAGCCGGAGGTTAATCCCGTGCTAACGGCTTTGAAGCATAGCGGTTTGTATAAAACACCCTTGGGCACTGGTAAGCACGATATTACCTGTCCATGGGTTTCAGAACATACTGATGCGGTAGATAGTGGTACGGCCTACTTTGAGCCGGATGCCAACTGGGCGATCGGTGGTTTTAAATGTATGCATGGCCATTGTGCTGGTCGTAATATTCGCAATCTGCTGGACTATCTTGATTTGCAGGCTAATGCGGTACGTATGAAGCCTACTATCCGGGTGGTGAATGGTGAAATCCATCGGGTTGTGGATGCTGCCGAACTGGAATTGGCAAAATCTGGACTCTATTATCAGCAAGGTGGATTGATCGTTACGGTAATCACTGATCCGGGTACATTTGAAACCCGAGTACAGGATGTCCGGCAACCAGCTTTGGTCAGAGCTTTGGCAGGCGTGGCACGCTGGGAAAAGTATGATGCTCGTGGTCAGGATTGGGTGGCTACTGATCCGCCTGGCAGACATGCCGGTGTGTTGTATGATTCTATCGAGTACAAACATCTAAATGTCATCAAAGGATTGACTCGTCAACCTTATTTGCGTGGTAACGGCAGCTTGATGACCAAAGCAGGATATGACCCTGATACCCAAATGTTTGGGATGTTTGATGCACGTGAGTTCTATGTACCAGAAAATCCTAGCCGTAAAGATGCTGAAGAGGCTTTAGCATTATTGAAAGGCCTGTTCGAGGAATTCAGCTTTGCTCGTGAAACCGATCTTGCTGCCGCACTCGCTGCCATTTTGACCGCCACGGTACGTCCGAGCTTACCCCATGCCCCGATGTTTCATGTTCGTGCCCACATGGTCGGTTCAGGTAAATCTTATCTCTGTGAATTGTTTACCGCATTTGCTACACCTCGCAAAGGCTCACCTTCCAGCTTTCCTGCTGATGATGAGGAATGCCGCAAAATGCTGTTGGCAGAATTGTTGTGCAGTCCGGCAGTCATAGAGTTTGATAATTTGACTTGTGATTTGCTGGCGCATAAGAGTTTATGTACGGTGCTAACCTCTGAACATTTCAGTGGCCGTATTTTAGGTATTTCCAAAATGGCAACCGTGAATACCCGCACCTTGTTTTTATCCAGTGGTAACAATGTCGGGCCGATCCAGGATATGTCCAGACGTTGCATTACGATTAATTTATCACCTCAATGTGAAATACCGGCAACCCGTAATTTTAAAAGACCGGATTTGATACAGGATGTACTGAATCTGCGCAGTGTTTATGTCTGTGCGGCATTGACTATTATACGTGCCTGGATATTTGCCGGCAGACCAATAACTGAAGTCAAATCGGTGAACAGCTTTGGTGAATGGTCAGCACTTTGCCGACAACCCTTGCTTTGGCTTGGCTGTGCCGATCCAGCTGTATCGGTATTTGAAGCCATGGCTGAAGATCCAGAGCGCGAAAACTTGTCCCGGTTGTTGAATGCATGGCACCAGAGGTTTGGTAACAAGCCCACCATGGTGCGCCAAGCTGTCTTTGAGGCACCTAGAGTGTTTCTTCAACATAACGAACTCAAAGAAGTGTTTGAAGATATTGCCGAGGAACGCGGGGAAATTAATCGCCGCAGACTGGGTCGCTGGATAAAACGTAATTCAGGTCGCATTGTGGACGGCCTGCGTTTTGTTGCTGCTCCCGGTACCCGTTCTGCTGAAGCCTGGATGGTTGAATCGGTTTTATCGGTTCCATCGGTTTCTGATCCTGCATATCAAAAAACTGTCAACAATACAGAAATTAATGCAGATGAATATGCCCGCGCCAGTCGCGGCGAATAAAGGAGAACTACCCATGCAAACTATTGAAAATACCCCTCTGGTCATAGCTTCCGAAACTACGGAACACCAAGCTGCTTTGCCAAACCCTAATTATGCGCCGGTTCGTTACAATGCGTTGAAACATGGCATTTTATCCAAGCTGGTTGTGTTACCACATGAAGACCGGAGTGAATTTGATACGCTGTTGGCTGGCTTAATCGAAGAACATCAACCATCTGGTGTTACTGAAATGCATTTGGTTGAAGAGCTGGCCAGTATTTTATGGCGTAAACGCCGGGTATTAATGGGTGAAAGTGCCACGCTCAACAGTAGTCTGTGGAATGTCGCCCATGAAAAAAGCAACAGAAGTACCGTTCGGGCCTCGGTGCCATTAGAGATGGGCTTATCAAACGATACCCACGATTTGGTGGAACTGCTGACTTCCAGCCCAGAAGAAATTGCCGAACGTCAGCGCGATGCAGAAACAGATCTTGAAGCCACCTATAAGGCGGCAAAGATTTTGCGTAAAGGTGGTACCAATGCCTATAAACGCGCCAGGCTGGCATTGACTGAGGATTCGCGCGATTGGTGGGATAGCCGTGTCAAGGAAGAAGAATATCCGGCAACGGCCGAAGGCTTGGAGGATTTTATGCACGACGTTTTATTCCCAATCGGCTACCGCATGGAGAAAGAAGCACGTTACCAACCGGCAATCCGAGCGCAAACTTTGGGTGAAGGCGTGCAAGCACATCGGTTAGAGAAGCTAAATCGCTACGAAACCCATTTGGACCGCAAATTTGAACGCACATTAGCCATGCTTTTAAAGCTAAAAGAGCTAAAAAACTAGGCAAAAAGGCAACAGTTAAAAATGCCTGTAAGCCTTGGTATTTCTAGATTTAAGTAATTTTTTGCAAAACAAAGCGGTTAATTTACTTAATGATTTAGGCAAAATCTGGTGGAGAAAAAATTAATATGGGCGGCATGGGTAGTGGCAGACAAGATCAGGGTGGAAAAAATACCACCAATGACTATCACCATCTGGATATCAGGCGATTGCAGCGGGATGATTTACTCAGAACTGGGCTGTCCTACACCTTGAATTGGAGCCGAAATAATGAAAAAGTGGCGTCTATCCAAATTCAAACCCAAGACGATAGGCTTACTCTGGATTACCGCTACCGCAAGAATGGTGGAGACTGGAAAAACCAGAACTATTCGGTAATGCTGGATAGCACTGAATGCAGCTATGGTGGCAAACGAGTTTGGTTTAAGTGTCCGGCCAATGGATGCGGTCGGCGGGTGGCATTGTTGTATCTGGGTAGCTCTGGTATTTTTGCCTGTCGGCATTGTTATAAACTGGTTTATGAAAGTCAGCGAGAATCAGCGGATGATCGGTCATCAAGAAAGGCTGATAGGATCCGAGACAAACTGGCTTGGCAGCGTGGAATATTAAATCCGAATGGTGACAAGCCCAAGGGTATGCACTGGAAAACTTATGACCGGTTAAAGGCTCAGCATGATGCTTATGTGGATGTTACCTTGAGGGGAATGGCGAAACGGTTTGGGTTTTTGGATAAGATTTTGGGGGAGTGAAATTTGTTTCGCAAAAATGCAATTTCCCACTATCAAGCGTTAGACATTTATTAAATGTGAATTTTCGAAGAACTCAGAAAAATTTTATTTACAACAAGAAAATTCCTAAAAATAACTTTATTTTTTGCATAAAAAGCGCATAATTGCCTATAATTTTTTATATTAGGCTTGTTTTTTATGCTTTTGGAATTTCGCGTTCGCAATTTTCGATCAATTCGTGACGAAATTATTGTAAGTTTTATAGCCTCAAATGATAAAAAACTGGCCGAAACCAATTTAACCTCAACTAGCCTAAAAAGTTTATCCTATGTTGTGCGAAGTGCTGTGATCTATGGCCCAAACGCTAGTGGAAAATCCACTATTCTACAGGCTCTCAATTACATGCGTTCTGTAGTATCTGAATCTGCCACCAGCATGCAATCTGGACAACATTTCAACGTACAGCCTTTCCGACTAGATTCCTCTTGTGTAACGATGCCCACAGAGTTCGAAATTACTTTCTTACTTTATGGTATCCGATATCAGTATGGCTTTAGCCTTACGCCTGAAAAAATTATTGATGAATGGTTACTGGTTTATCGCGCAGCCAAACCGCAGCAATGGTTCAACAGACACTATGATGAATCAACTCAAAACTCAGTTTATGAATTCAGCAGCCACCTATCCGGTCCTCGTAAGGTATGGCAAAAAACAACTAGATCAAATGCACTATTTCTATCAACAGCAGCACAATTTAATAGCCTCCTCATACTGCCAGTGTATCGTTGGATTGTGGAACAGCTTGTTCCATTAAATACTGGGTTTAATTTATCTGCCGATCTCACAACAGCATTGCTACAATCTGACATAGGTAAGCGCGAAATTTGTGAATTCCTCGCTTCTGCCGATATTAGTATTAGTGAAATTTTTAGCGTTCCACGCCAAGGATATCGTCAACTAATTTTATTTAGCCCAGAAGGCCCTCATATAACTAGTGAGGAAAATGAAATTATTATCCCTCAATTTGTTCATAAAACAGAGAAAGGATCGGCAACTTTTGAATTACATGAAGAATCCATTGGAACCCAACATCTCTATGCCCTGGCTGCTCCAATACTTGATGCGCTCAGATATGGAAAGCTTATAATTGTGGACGAATTGGACAGCAGTTTGCACCCACTGATGGTCAGGAAACTAGTAAGAATGTTTCACGATACCAAAATTAATAAACTCGGCGCACAACTCCTGTTTACTACACACGACACTTCGTTACTAGATCGAGCATTATTCCGAAGCGATCAAATTTGGTTCACTGAAAAAGATCAAAATCAGGCAACAAATTTGTATCCACTGACTGACTTCAGTCCAAGAGAAAATGAAGCTTGGGAGCGAGGATACCTAATTGGGCGATATGGTGCAGTTCCTTTCTTTAACGAATCCAATTAGATTGTTTATCCAACAGACTAACAAACATGGCAATAGACAATCATCCTAAGGTACGTCAAGCTAGAAAACTAGAGCGTAGACAGGGCAAACGAACAGGAAATAGCAGGATTTTAATCGTAAGCGAAGGTTCTAAAACTGAGCCAAATTATTTTAATGAAATCCGTTCTGAATATCGCCTTAGTACTGTAAATGTTTTAGTGCAACAAAGCGGTTACGGCACCACTCCATTACAAGTTGTCAATTATGCCGAACACTTGCTGATAAATGGAGATGAACCTGAATCCGTGTTCCTTTCGGTTTAAGTGAGGGCAGTCGCGTTTCAGACGCGTTTTTTAAAAAAATCTACCACCAATCGAAATTTAACTGCCGTTCATCAAGCCCTCAGTCGCAAAAATCAATCGTTTCCATGGTATTGCCGGCATCGCCAGATGAAAAACCTGACGCCAAGACAAGCAATCTTCTTCTCTACCCGGAGAATCAGCTCGTAACCAGCATCTCAGCTTTCGCGCCGCTTATCCTGATGCAAAGCCAGGCTGCACCACCAATCGCTCTTGTAAATAAGCGAATACTTTTGCCACGGGTGAGGCGCACCCTAAGTCCAGCCACCATTGCCGGGCTTTGTGGATCACCTGGGCTGCTCGATACATGACTTCTTGCAGCACCGTTCGTAACCGCCGTCGTTTTGCCGGATGACGTATTGGCGCCAAGTCGCCAGTCAAGCCCAGTTGACCAATCAGTCGCAAGCAATTATAGGCAAACATACCCATTCTCAATAGACAGTCGTTGGTCTCAAACTTTCCAGATGGTAAGCGTTCCATATCCAGGTCAGTTTTGAATTCCGAATGAAATTGTTCATGGGTGCCGTGGTCGCGGTAGCGTTCAATGACGGTTTCTTCGGGTTCCTCCAGACTCGTCCACCAGCCTTCCAGTTGAATGTCCGGCAGTAATAGCATCTGGCCGTGCTTATTGCTCGTGCGTTCAATGATCCGCACGACCAGTCTGAAGGGGCGAGTCTGTTTTTTCCAAGCACGTTCCACCGTCAGTGTCATTAACGCTTCCCGTTTACCGGGGCGTTTTTCAACAAAGGCGCCGGCCGCTTCCGCTTTTTCTAACCAGGATGTCTTATCTTGCCGTCTTGGATTCCACTTGATCAAGTATTCAAAGCGCCTGTTCATGGCTGCCCAGCGTTCTTTCTCAGCCGCAACCGTAAATAACAGTTTGGCGCTATCAAACCCTGAGTCTTTGCGTAATAACAACGGCAAACCCGGTGCAACCAAGCGCTCAACTCGAGGAAACAGCCTTTCTAGAAAATAATCAATCTCCAGCGATGAATGCCAGCGGCCTGGACGCAGTTCCAATCCTATACACCAGCCTTCATTGCCCAAATAAGCCGCGACAGGCGTATAGCCATCCACTCCCTGATAGGTTCGACTCACCTCTTCCTTCTTGGTACCGCTCTGATCCATGACGAAGGTGTCCATGTCCAGACAGACGTAGCCTTTATGCGGCGTAATTGGGGCTTCTGTTCGTTCGATGAGTCGTATCGATAGATCATCCACCGGCTCCAGCAGGCTGCCGCTGACACGATCAAGACGTTGCCGCAGCCACACGCTGCCGGGAACCTTACGTACATCCAATGCCTTCTTGAAAAAACGATCTTCACGAAACGGCTCAACAGCCTCGAAGTCGCTTTTGCCTATACTTAAAAGGCCAACAGTGGTTTTGACTAAATCCGAGGTTTTGATACCCTGTGAAACAGGTATTCTACCGTCCACCATCACTTCGACATTGACCGCTTCCAGGCACTGGCCGATCAAGGATAGTCCGGCATAGGAGGTAAGTTCCTTTTTGGATTCTTTAAGCTTAAAACGTGCCATAATCAAAACGGGTGACTATAGAAAAACTATATTATACCTTTTTTATCATTGACTTATGACTATTTATAAAAAAAACGAACACGGATTCAGGATGAACATAAACACATAGAGCCTCACGCCTTTGAGGAAGTTTATGCTGTATTTGACCGTGACGATCACGCAACCTATCATGATGCTTTAGATAAAGCAAAATCATTAGATGGTAAGTTTAATAACGATATAAAGCAGAAAGTGCGTTTTGAAGCAATAGCATCTGTTCCCTGCTTCGAGCTTTGGCTATTACTTCATTTTGTCAATATACAAGCACCTTTGCACCGCAATGATGTCTACACTCGGCTTAACCAATTCCTAGATAACTATGAAAAAGGGCAAGCCGGATACTTTTCTAGAACTTGTCAGTGTTTGCCTTTAGCTACTAAACATGCTATTTCCTTAGCCGAGCAATTCTCAGCTTATGATTCGATACAGCCATATACAGATATTCATCGCCTAGTCCATCAGATCATAAATCTTAAAGCTTAAAGCTTAAAGCTTAATATAATTGGCATAGTGCGAATTTAGAGAAACTCCTTTGTTTATCAATAACGGTCATTCTTAAAGGGTTCAGCTTCACAATATTATCTAAACATCAATCTAATATTAAAAGGATCCAGTATGGCTAATAAGTTCAATTGGGAGTGCCCACATTGCCAACGATTTTCAATAATTAGACACACGCAAAAACATTATTCATAGAGTGTTCCAGATGTTAACGAGCGCAGATTTTTTTTGCAGTGTACTCTTTTGTTGAGTACGGTAAGTGACATATTTTCTTGATTTTTCAAGTTTAAGCTAAGCTGTTGACGAAGCGATCAACTGCCTATTCCAGGATTATCTCCCCAGAGAAAAAATTCCCATTTTTCCAATGCCTCTAGCTTTTCAGGTAAATACGCATAGCGGTCGTAATGCTTGGCCTGTACCCCAGAAGATCTTCCATGGCTCAAGAGTTGGGCACGAACTTCTTTTTGCACCCCAATAGAAGCAAGCAGGGTCTCACATGTACGACGGATATCTCCACCTCGAAATAGCGGGACATCATAATCAGTGTTTAATTGTTTAGCTATTTTTTGAACCAGTTTCGATGGTGTACCAACGTCCATACGCTTTCCTCCTATGGTAGTAAATGGATGGCAGCCGGAATTGATTTGGCGCAAGGGCTCTAATATTTCCAACGCCCTATCAGTAAGTGGAACCAGATGATCCCGGACACCCAATCCCGGCCTACCCTTACCATCTCTTAAGGTCAGAACTCGATTGATAAAATCGTAATCTGACCAGTCAGCACGCAACAGTTGTTCGATCCGTTGCCCACCAAGTGCAACCAGTAACTTCAAAAATGCAGCCGGAATTTCCGGGGCAGTTTCCAAGACCGACAGAAACAATAGCAACTCTTCCTTACTCAGCGAGCGCTCGCCGGCACGATTAAATACCGTTATAGCTGGCACCAGCGCTACTGGATTTGAAGTTAAGCTGAATCCTGTCGAACCTGAAGCCAGACGTCTTGGATCGTTGTCATGACGCGCAGCCAGGTTAAATGACGCCATCAGGTAGCCCCTTAATAGGTTAACCTGTCTGGTGACTCCTTGTTGAACCAATTTAGCAAGTATGGTTTGAATATCGGTTGGCGTGATTTCATTAGCTCGTTTGGTGAGCATCCGTGGGAAAGCCGACCGAACATGCTTGTTGATGGTACCCTCGACCTTATTCACTCTGACTGTGCCGGCATCATTTAGATGTTGGATATACAATTCAAGAAGATCGGCAAAACTTCCTTGCTGCCTTTTTGCTGCCTCCTGCTCAGCCTGCTTACTTTCGTAACTGATTATGTCGCCGTGCTCCTCAACGATATTTGCAATTGCTCGAGCACCATCCTTTGCAGCAGACAGACCTATTTCTGCCCCCCTGTTCCCATCCCAGTTGCGTTTACCTTTGGTGTTGAAGCTGCCAATTTGGACAAAGCGCTTTTTTCCCTCTTGAAAGTGCCGATAATAAAATACTTTTTTGCCATCGGGTTGAACTCTTAACAATAGACAGCCTTTTCCCAACCCAAGTTTTTCAATGGTCACATCTTGTGTCTTTGCGGTTGGTTTGATGGCATCAAGCTGGGTTGCAGTGAATGTGGTCATAATCAAATCCAGTGGCAGTTTTAGTGGCAGTTCATGTTGGATAATTATACATCCTACCGGATTTAATTGGACAATGAAATTTTACATACTATTGTTTTTAATAGATATAATGACTTGTATTGGATGACAATGGACTAATCGCCGTGTGGTTTGTAATCAGCCGGTCAGGAGTTCGAATCCCCTCACTAGCTCCATATAAATCAAGCCCTTAGATGGTAACGTCTAAGGGCTTTTTTATGCCCGTTCGGCATTGGTGGAGCAATTCAGGAAAAGAAGCCGCAACAAACCACAATACTTACTGCTCATTAATAGATACAGGTGCTGCCATACCAAGATTGGACAATTGGCCTTGGAAATCGAATTATTGGTGATTGACTCTCACCTCAAACACTTAAGACCAGCTCTCTTATCTCGTGCTATGATTTGAAGAAATGACCAACTATTAGGCGAAGCCATTGTATCGGGTAGTGATTGATACTAATGTGATTATTTCTGCATTACGTTCAAAACAGGGGGCATCTAACCAATTTTTAAGACTATTGGGGCAGGAGCTGTTTGAATGCGTGATCTCTGTTCCATTGGTGTTGGAATACGAAGAAGTCTGTAAACGACTGATGCCGCCCTTGGGTATCTCGAATACACAGATTGACAGTTTTATCGATTACATCTGCCAGGTAAGCTTACATCGCAAGATTTTTTATCTTTGGCGACCACAGTTACCGGACGCTGACGACGATTTTTTGCTGGATTTGGCTGTTGAAGCTCAAGCTGAATTTATTATTACTTTCAACCAAAGAGATTTTCCGGGTGTTGAGCGTTTTAATATTCGCTTAGCCACACCCAAAGCATTTATGCAGATTTTAGGGGTATCCTTATGACACAAGTAGTTATCGATTTTCCTGACTCCCTTTTTAGAGGAGCAGAAGCTTTGGCTCAAAAAGAAAAAATATCAATCGAGCAATTGATTACCTCGGCATTGGGAGAAAAAATAGCGGCATTGATGACTGAAGACTATTTAACTCAGAAAGCTAAGCGTGGCAGCCGAGATGTCTTTTTGTCGATCTTAGATCATGCTCCTGATGTCGATCCTGCAGAAGAAGATAAGCTTTAGACTGATGGGACTACTGAGTTTCGAATTTTTGCTTAAATCTTATTGGCAAGCTCAAATCAGTCAATAAGGTTAGTAACATTTAGGATACCATTTGCATACGCTCTATTTATCTGGCGCCACCAGCCTTTGCTTAACGATCTAGAAGTTCAAATTACTCCAAGTATCCAACCTTCAACCTCGGCTATCCCGCGAAGATTTCCCGGTAGATTGGGTGTGAAAAATGATAATAATTTGCCGTCTTGATCGTTTTGGCGCATCCACGCAGCTATACTGTAAGCATCGTGCTGGTCGCTAGTCCGGTTCTCTACGGGAAAAAATTGTTTATACAAAGCAGGGTAAGCTTCAACGATGACGGACTTGCCAGGTGGGATATCCCAACCGTCGAAAGGCCAGAAATGTACAGCCTCACCCAACTCATAGCGTAAATAACGTAGCCAAGGAATGCCGGCATGAGTGGATTTGGCCACTGAACCTTGCACGTCGAATTGAAAAACGGATTTTGCTTTACAACGTTCTTCGCAGATGCGACGCCAGCGTGGATTACCCATGCGTGCGTCACCATTACCAGCAGAACCGTGACGTACAAAATCGACATAGGTATACGGCTGGTCGGTAGGCCAATGGCATTGAAAATCGTTCAAAAAGTTTGGCCAATCCGGCGGTAACTGGTGAACTTCAAAATAACGTAGCGGAAATGAAAAACTGTGATCAATGCCAACCAGTGTCGGCAAGTCTTGGGTCAAGGTTTGGCGCAACCATTCGGCAATTCCGCGCCGGGTCCAGTATTTACGAGGGCTTGGCGGCGGCATAACTTCTTCAGGTTCGGCTATTGCTTGAGCACGATAAACGCGCAAACCTTTAAGACTCGATTCAGCCGTTTCGGCGCCTGAATAGTCGATACCAATGTAACGTTGAAAGGATGGATTAGACGACATAAGGAAAGGCTGCAATCAATCGTACCGGGTGCTGTATGGCTTGCTGTAGATATTGTTCATTATCAGAATCTATCCCATCCGCCCGCAGCAATAGCTCTATCCCTTGCCCGTCAGATGCAATCAACAGCTTCAAAACATTGCCGGTATAACTGGCGTGGTATCCAGAATCGCCGGAAACAATAATAACTCATCTTTGCTCAAAGAGCGCTGGCCGGCGCGCTATTACCGCCGATACCGGCTTGCGTTTATCGCGTTTTTTCGGCATGAACGACGGATTTTGGGTGGGCTTGCAGGCTGATTTTGGTACCGCTAAGGCAAGTATGGTCTAAAAAAGCTTTGTTTAATAAGCCGCCAGCGATTGATTGGGATTATCATTATCCCCGACGGTAATCAGAAATGGGTTACGCCTAATGCTACCAGTTTGTAATAACGGGTATTGCTTGCATTCGGCGCAATACGGCTATCGCCTATTGACGCCCTATTCATTACGGCTTATCGTGTTGTGATTGGAACGATTTAATTCAGATTAATTTTTATGGCTATAAACACACGAAACATATTATGGTTTGTAATATTTATTAGCCATGCAAAAACCCCCAAGTCTTTTTTAATGTTAAAAATACCTTAAAATACAACCACATAAACAAAAACAAGAAAACCCCATCTAATTATTTAACAGCATTAAACTGAAAAAATAAGAGATATGGCCTATTTTAATTACTTCATTTAACATAGTTTAATTATTCTGAATTTAGCATTCTTAATATATTATTGTGACAATTTGTCGCGCGACAATTAACCACATTTTATATTAATAATTTTTTTGGTAATTTATCTCTCATCGCATAAAGGCGTGCGATGAAACTACCCTTTTAAACGGACAGAAGAGATAAGTTATGAAAAAAAATACTTTAATTACAATTGCTATTATTTTAGTTTTGGGTATTAGTGTTTTCAAAGCCACTATTGCAGGTGAATCGAAGTCTGAGGAAAAATCTGTGGCTTGGTATGTCGCCAACCTCCAGGCTGCCAAAGCACAAAACAAGGAATGTTACGGTAATCCCGGCCTGCAATCGACTGCGAATTGCGTTAATTCATTGCACGCATTGGAGATCAGTTTTAAAGGCGGTAATTGAGTCAAATTGGTAGAACTACCGAGGACTGAGTGCTGGTAACAGCCTGTTCAGTTCTCGGACACCAACACAGAATGTTTGTTTTTTGCGGTAAAAGCCCCGGCTTTTACAAGGATGGCACTAGTATGCAGCGATTTTATAAACATCAGGACATGGACGTTTCCAATCACCTGGAAATCAATTTAAGAACTGCTTTCCATGAGGCCGGGCATGCTGCTGCCATTTTTTTGGAAAATAAACGCAAAAATCTGCCTGCGGTGTATTTTCATATCCAACTGCAAAAGTTAAATGGATTGGCTGCGCCGCTGTTCACCAGAATTTGCGGCGGTCGGCAAATAGCCGATCCAAACATGATAGGCCGGGCGGAGTCCGCCAGTATTGTTGGTTGTCAACTAGCCTACGAGGCCGACATCATCAATTATCTGGCTGGACCGCTGGCCGAAGCAAAATATGTCTCCATTCGCGATAATGAAGCCTTTAATGTGCATTTGCTGAAACCCGACTCTCTTTATAATTACGGTGGTTCTGCTGATCTGGAAGAAGTTGGCTGCTATTTGAAGTCATTCCTGCCTTCTGTAAAAGAACGCGAAACCAAGCTTAACGAGTTATTTGTAGAGGCGTTTCACTTTGTGCAACGCGTTGAAAACTGGCAACGCATTACCGCTTTGGCAAATCATATCCTCAACAGCGCCGATGAGCATATCTGTTTTGATCAAGTCTGCACGGTTCTTCAGCAAGACCGGCAATACGCCAATTATTGATGCGGGTGTCGATTGGGCGCTCCTAATACAGTTTTATCTGTATGCGATTGTCTGCAAGCCGTTAATACCATTTCAACCCAGTTCCTAAGCTCAGAAACCAGCAGAAACAAGTTTCTGTATCCAATTTTTCCGCGTACAAACCTTTGGGATGCGACTGTTGCGCAGCTTTGCTTTACCGGCCATACTTACATTGTTTAGATAGCCGGTTAATTTAGGCCGCAATTGCTCGACATATAACTATAAGGTAAAAATATGAACCAAATAATCTTTTTAATTTTAGCAATTACAGTTTCTGGAGTTGCTAATTCTGCAGTGCCAATTCCAGCCAATAGCTTTTGGACTACGCCAATTCCGTTAGATGCCCCGCTGGCTGCCAATTCCAATAACTACGTCAGCGAATTTATCAGACAGTTTCATACCCATTATGGAACTGTTTCGATAACAACCGATTCTTTTAATGCACCGGTATATGTTGTAGAACCCGGCACCCCAACTGTGGCTGTAAACCAATGGAAATGCCAGGTAAATAGCACCCTAAGTCCAACTTTGAAAACCCAATTATCCAGCGTTCCGATACCAAGCAATGCCCTCAGCTCACCAGACAGTGATGGGGAAATGATCATATATGATCCGACCAGCGATACTTTGTGGGAATTCTGGCAAATACATAAGGTAAAAGGCAAATGGCAGGCTTGCTGGGGCGGACAAATTGAAAATTATTTGACATCATCCGGCATTTTCTCTTTTCCTTACGGAGTCACTGCCACTGGTTTGCCATTGGCAGCTGGACAAATAACGGCAGAAGAATTGCAAAACGGCCAGATCAATCATGTTATGGGTATAGCGTTGGTTGATTTGGCAGATAAAAGTATCTATTCCTGGCCAGCGAATCGTTCTGACGGCAAAAATCTCAGAAATCTGCCTAATCAGATACCGGAAGGCACCCGGTTCAGGCTTGACCCCACTATTAATGTTAATACATTAAACCTAACTCCGGTTGGTAAGATTATTGCCAAAGCCGCTCAAACTTACGGTTTTGTGGTTTGGGATAAAAGCGGAGCGATTACTTTACGTGCTGAGAACGTGTTGTCTTATACCGTGAAGGGTTCAGCAAATCCTTATCCGGCTTTGTTTGGCGGCAAGCAAAACTGGGCGATATTGCAAAATTTTCCTTGGGACAAGCTACAGTTTTTAGTGCCTGATTATGGTAAGTAAATAGAAAAGCCCACGAGTGCGAATAAAGCCCTTAGCTTGGTATCTAAGGGCTTTATTGCTTTTTGCGGTCAGATCAACACAAAACAGGCAAACCACAACCTAAGCCTGGGTGATTACCAAATTTTATGCAATGGCTAGTTTATTTTTGGATTTGTACATAATCATAGCCAATAAACCACTGAACATAAACAGGGATGATGACGGTAAAGGTACTGCTGCCACGGAAATAACTGTAAGTTCATTAAGATTAGACACATATCGACCTGCCTTGGCTACATCTGCCGGAACCACTACTCTGGCAAATCCAGAGCCGCCTAAGGAACCACTGTTGGTGGCATAGGCGATTAGATCATTATTATTGCCGAATAAGGGATCCAGTTCTGCCAGTGAAAATACTGTTTGATATCCATCTGTGCCAGTGGCCACTACATATTCATGCAGAATATTGGCGCTACTGGTGTCCACACCGGCCAGATTGAGTAAATCCCAAATGGAAACACCACTGAAGCTGGTTCCGGCTGTTAATGGCGGCGTACTAACACTAACTGTCTGGGTTGCTAAGCTGCCAGGAAAATTGCTGCTGTTATAGGTGGTGATATTGGCTACAGCGCCATCAATGGTAAATTGCGAGGAAACTCCGCCAGATCCCGGCGTATAAGCCAGATGTCCGACTTGTAAACTAGTTAAGTTCTGCACATTGGCGCCGTCTGCGGCAATAATGCTGGGCGTACTGAGTGAGCCATTGCTGTCGCTATAGGCAATAATGGCGTTCTCGTTGCCAAAACTGCTGTTCAACTCGCCCAATGAATATACTGTTTGAGCCCCGCCACTACTGGTGGCAGTCACATAATCACGCAGAATGTCATTTTTGGGCACGCTGGGATCGGTAGCAACATAGGAAGCTAAATAGCTGCTCAATGAAACCCCGGTATAGGTATCACCTGCCACCGTAACGGTTTTAACTGAGTTGGGATTGGTGCCGGCATAAGTCTGTAAATCGGCCAAATTAAATCCGCTGGGACTTGAGGGCTTTAAAAACCCGCTAAAACTGACGGAACTGTCTGCTAATGCGGTAGTTACTGGTATCAAACATGCCATAAAAAGCACATAGAGACCACTAGCGATATTTTTCACCATTGTCTTTACCTCTGCTGATATTAGATATTGAATTTTAGGTAACGGAACGATATAGAGAAAGGGTTGCACATCCGTGTGCGATTCAAGCGGAACAAATCCTTATGTCCCTGAGCTTGAACATTCCAACTTTTAGCTAAACACTATCTTTGCGATAGCTTAGATGATCCGACCATACCGGCCGGAGCGATGCATGTATTACTGCAGTTGCACCTGACCGTAATTGGTGTTGGCGGTTGGCAGCACACAAGCGTTGGGTTTACCGTGCGCATCCAGTTTGCTATAGGGCGTTACTGGATTGGTTGGATCCCAAACTAAAGGTGGGGTATAACCGTTATCACTCAAGGCGATATAGCCGGCTTGGCCAAACGACTGATTACTTAAAGAAATATTACGCGCCGCGATCGTGGTAGGCAGTTTACTATAGGCTGCAATAGCGTTTAAGGCCGCATTCTGGTTAGCGCTATTACTGGCGGATTTCCAGGACAAGGCATAATTACCGACTAAACGGTAATGACCCAGATAGGCTTCCAAACCGGTGGGGATAGCGCTGTCGATAGCAATAAAGCGATAGTTGGCTTTGTTGGTGGCATTACGTTCGGTAGTTTGAATACTTAATGCCCACTGTGTGCCATGTGCAGTGCCTGCTGAGGGTGGATTTGGATAAGGCGATGGGTTGGTAGTGCCAAACCAAGTGCTGGTACCGTCATTGTAGTCGGCCAGACATTTATCAACAGCGCCCAAACTGGTGGCATACTGAATATCGCCCAGCGTGGCAGTTGCCGGTGTAGCCAGCTCAGGTGCGGTAGCGCCCAAACAAGGGTATTGCAGTACATTGGCTAACACTGCAACTTGCTGACCAGCGCCGTTTTCGCGACGGCAGACATGCACAGTAGTATCGGTCGGATTCTGTAAACCACCGTGCGGATTAGTACCAGTGGGCGGTGAAACGCCTGCTGAAACACCGGCGGCAACCACATCAACCAGAGTATTGCTGCCATCAACCTGGAACTGACTCCAGTCGGTAATAGCACCGGTAAACAGACTGACCAATTGTTCCTTGCTCAAGCTGGGTACACATTTTGCCGTCTCATCGCCAACCGTACAGGTATTGGGCAATAATCCGCTTTGAATTTCAGCATATTGCAGTGCATTTCTGAGCAACAAGGTGACGGGGATACCAACAATATGTCCACCCAAAGCGTGCACATTGTCTAACTGAGCAGCATTTATAGGTGTGGAACCGGGCGTGACATTGTCAGCCGCACCAAACACATCGGGTGTCACGTCTGAAGTCGCAGCGGTAGCGGCTATGCCTGCTGTGGCGGTGGTGCAGGTATAGTGATACTGATAGGTGGCACCACCGGATGAATATGAGCCAATGCTGGCAGTACAGCCTGCGGTGACCGGATCTTTCAGATAAGTTAATAAAGTACCGTGATTAACGGCATCCAAACCAACAAATGAGGCACCCAGTCGGCGTCTGGATATCCAGATTTTGGATTTATGATGGTTGGTAGCATCACCAGTCGTTAGGCCAGGGATTTTGGTATCGTCGGTGTAACAATAAATGGCCGAGTAGTTATCGTTGATTCCGCTTTGAAAATAAATGTGGCTAGTACCGGTACCAGCGCTATTGGGGGCATCCAGACACACGGCATTAGCCACGGAGATGTTATTGACCAGAAAACCAAATGCCGGATCGTTGGATTGGGATCCGGGTATATAAACGGCTAGATCGGGCGTAGCATCCGGGGGCAAGGCCCAGGCATTAAATGCTAATGCCAGATTCAACACAAATGAACCGGCGACAAGTTTTTTAAAATTTTGCATTTTTCATTTCCTGACTGTATTGGTTTAAATACTTGCCCCTTAATCATTCTGTTAGTAATTCCGCCAGGCTTGAAGGAGATACAACTGACGGAACCCAGGGGTTACCCAACATTACTTTGACGGAAGCACCAGAGGATGTGCCGACACTGGATGCGCATCACTGCGTTCAGCGCATCCTACGCCGTATCCGTCAAAATAAGATTGGTCGCCTACTAGTATTAGCTAAATGCCAAGGGGCTAAATTTATAATTAAATGTTTGATTTGCGTTTTTGCAGCTTCAGCATCGCTATTAAACCGCCGGAGAATAACCATACTGCACCGGGTACCGGTACCGAAGCGACATTCCACACAACATGAGAATTAGCTGCGTCGATGGAAAAAGTTCCCGGCAGTTTTTCCAAAGTCATCACGGTAGAGTTTTTCAGGCCAGTGGAGATACCGGTGGTGTGTTCAAACAACAGCTCCAAGGTATTAAGGCCGGTACCGCCCAATGTGGTACTGTCGTTAACACTAGGACTGCCCTGACCTTCCCCCCAGGTGCCACCGGTTGAGTAAAATCCGGCCAGACCCTGGCTAAAAGTATCGCTAGGCACCAGTCCTACGCCACCTACGCCGTTGATATTGGCAATCCGGTTGAGGATGGTAGTTTGTAAACCGCCCATTTGAAACAGGTTTTGGGCAGCATCCAATGCTTTGTTACCCGGTTCTTCACTAACCAGCAAACCATCTAATGTGGTGCCTTTTGGGGTGATCAAATTAGCAGCGGCAATATTGTAAATAATGCTGCCGCCATTGGCTAAGGTGTTGTTAACCCAGCTGAAAAATCCGGAATCGGACGTTGGCAACACCAGAGAATTGCTGTCCTCGCTGATGAACGTGGCCAAACTCACACCCAGGTCGATGTTGTACGATGTGCTTTGATAGGTATCGTAAGCATTTAAAAACAAATCGTTGTTGGGTAATGTTGTCGCCTGCGCCACTGAGACGCCGCCGGCCAACATCAAGCTTAAGCCTAATGTTTTTAATCTATCTGGCTTCATGATCATAAATCACCTCTTTTGGGCTATGCCCCTGAAAAAATAGTTATCAAATACCCTTTAGCATCCTTAGGCCGCACCAGGGTGGCTTACTACAGAATTACAAACTATACTTAATGCGATATGTCCCTATGGTAATAACGTAAGTTATTTTTCATGATATGTCAAAGTGTATATATCGAATTGATTATTTACCCTAAGGAAACAGTGTTTTTTCAAGCTGTTAAACCAAATATTTTGGTCTTGTATAGCAAATAAGCGCTAGTCTTATGCTATAAATTCGATATTATTTGCTTAAAACATGCAATATCATTCACTAACGATATATCTTCTTATATACGATAATTTGTGACCACTGCCGATGTAGCTCTGCATTCGGGATAATTTGGGTAAAGACTGATGAAATTTTGCTTGAAAACTGGCATGACCCAATATTGCAACTGGTTATCCAGCGGCATTCTGATGTTGAGCGGTATAGGCAATGTGTACAGCGATGATGTAGGCTTGCCTATTGCCACCCAGGCTGGCTCTGTCGATGGCAATCTGACCAGCCCCGCCTTACATTCCGGCATAGATATCGGCAGTGCGATGGCCAGTTATAGTGCCGATGGACATAAGCTGACCATAGAGCAAACTACGAAACAAGTGATACTGGACTGGAACAGTTTTGATATCGGCGCAGGCAATTCTGTGCAATTTGTGCAGCCGGATACGACGTCAATTGCCTTGAACAATATTCACCAACTTAACGCCAGTGAAATTCTGGGCAATTTATCGGCCAATGGTCAGTTGTATCTGGTCAACAATAATGGCTTTGTATTTGGGCAACACAGTGAGGTTGATACCAATAGTCTGGTGGTCAGCAGTCTGAATATCACTGATACCGTGTTTAAACAGGGCATTGTTAATGTGGTCAATAATGCAGCACCAAGCACCAGCACACCCGGTAACGCTAACACAACAGCGGTAGCGGCTTTAACAGCAGATGGCGTGGTGTACCGCAACACGGCGGCCGGCCAGGAAAAAATTCGGGTATTGGTGGAAAAAGGCGCGCATATCAATGCGGCAGATACCGGCCGGGTGATTCTGGCCGCTCCGGAAGTGGAAAATGACGGCTCCATAAGAGCACAGGATGGCCAGGTGATTTTGGCTGCTGCTACCGATAAAGTTTATCTACAGGAATCCAGTTCCAGTCAGTTGCGGGGGCTGTTGGTGGAAGTACAAACCGGCGGTGATGCCAAAAATCTGGGCACGATTCTGACTGAGCGCGGTGATACCACTATGATGGGTTTTGCTGTATCCCAACAAGGCGTCATATCTGCCAGCACTTCGGTGGCTTTAAACGGCAGCATCCGGCTATTGGCTCGGGAAGGTGCGCAATTGGTCAATACTTCATCCAACTCTACGACTAATTATATTCTGGAACCTATCAGCAATAGCACTGTGCGCAGCCATGATGCCAGTGACGGCTTAGGTCAACAGGCTAGCGTGACGCTGGCTAAAGGTAGTATCAGCCAGATAAAACTGGATGCAAGTGATGGAAATACAGTGACTGGGCAAGCTCAGCCTAAATCGCTGCTTGACGTGGAAGCCGGTTATATAGACATGAAAGCCTCGGCCAAGATTATTGCTCATGGCGGTGAGGTTAATATGACGGCCAATCTGTCACCAACCAACAGCAATCAATACTTCCCGGACACACAACCTTTGGCACCGGTAACTGCCGGTAATAACAGCCGAATTTTTCTGGAAACCGGCAGCAGTATTGATGTGTCAGGGGCGAGCGATGTGCTGATGCCGATGTCCAGCAATGAAGTGGACTTGACCCTCTACAGCTATGAGTTGCGCAACGATCCCATTCAGAAAAATGGCTTGTTATACGGTAAAACCATTGAAGTTGATACTCGTCAGGGCACGGCCTTGGCCGATATTTCCGGAGCGGTGGCAGCTGAAAAGTATTCGGTGTATTACCGCAATAGTGCGGCGGGCACGGTTAATCTGATTTCAGAAGGCGACACCCTGATTCAGAAGGGGGCTGATATTAATATATCGGGGGGTTGGCTGGATTATCAGGCCGGAATAATCAATATGACGCAGTTGGTATCCAATGGCGTGGTATTCAGTCTGGCCAATGCCGACCCTAACCGGATTTATCAACAAATATCCACGCTAGCTAGCTACCAAACAGCCTACTCTCAGGGCATGAATGCCGGCACAGTTAATATTCATAGCCGGGATTTGGTGCTGGACGGAAATATACTCTCAGCAACCCGCTATGGCCAATTTCAACGTAGCGCCGCCAGTTTGCCTGCCGGCGGCCAGTTGAATATTGACACCACCTGGTCAGGCGTTTATCAGCAGGACGTGATTTTTCAGAATAGCCAAACTTATACCATCATCCCCGCTACCGGTAGTGTGTTCAGCCCTCTGTATTTAAGTCAAGCATTGTTTTTTCAGGTTTTTAAGCACAACAATCTGCAACAGAATTTGAATCTGAATCTGAAAACCGGCGGTAATCTGCTGATTGAGCCTAACACTAAAATTGACCTGCAAGCATTGGCTAATTTAAGTCTGCAAGCCGGTGCTATTGATGTCCAGGGCAGCATCAAGAGTGTTGGTGGTAATGTCAGTTTAACTACTCTGGTGGGCGAGGATAAAACCCGTTCCAGCACCGGCGAAATACGGTTGAGCAGTAAGAGTAATATTGATACCAGTGGTGTCTGGATTAACGATGTATACAACTTGCAGCATAATAATGCTCTGGCTGCTTTAGCCATCAATGCCGGTAATATCAGTTTGCAGGCACAGGGTGATTTGATCTTGTCACAGGGAGCGCAATTAAATGCCAATGGTGGGGCTTGGCTGCAAGCTAACACGACACTTAATGCCGGCACAGGCGGTGCTATCAGTTTGAGTTCTGCCGGGAATAATACCGACACCTTATTGCAACTGGGTGCCACACTGTCTGCCTATGCCTTATATAACGGCGGCAGCTTAAACATAGCTGCCAATAGCATCGATATCAGTAATTCAGGCGGCATTGACACTGTGGGCGTGTTACAACTGGCAACCGGTAAATTATTACACGGTGGCGGGTTCAGCAATTACACGCTGACCGCCAATAATGGCGGCTTAACGATTGCCGAAAATACTGCCATACAATTACGCCAAAGTAACTGGCAGTTGTCAGCGGCTGCTTACAATACCAACGGCGGTTCTTTAGCTGATCTGACTACGGAGACCTTGCTGCCCGACTATCAGCGCAATGCGGTAAATTTGACATTGAATGTGCTGCAAACTGTACAAGGGGTAGACCAGAATCTGGCAATCGACATTGCCAAAAACGCCACGATTACTACTGACCCGCTGGCGAGCATTAGCCTGAAATCTGATGCCAATATCAATATAGATGGTAGCCTGAGCGCACCAGCCGGCAATATTAATATCAGTGTGGTAGCACCACCGAACGCCAGTTCCGATCCAGGCTATAACCCCAATCAGGCTATTACGCTTGGGACAGACGCGATTTTGTCCACACACGGCACAGTAATAATGACTCCCAATCCAGCAGGACTGGCAGTAGGCAAAGTTCTGGATGGCGGCACGATCAGTATCAGCGCTAATCGCGGCTATATCCTCACCGCCGGCAACAGTACCTTGGATGTATCCGGCATCAGTGCCGGGCTGGATATTATCAACACTCAAGGCATTCATTTTCAGCTTGTTCCAGGCAATGCCGGTAGCATTAATTTGACCGCTGCGGAAGGCATGATATTACAAGGCAAATTCCTGGCTAAGGCTGGAACCGGCGAGACTGCTGCCGGCAGCGGCTCTACAGCAGCCGGCGGCAGTCTGAATATCAGCCTGAATGCACAGAACCGGGCCGAACCATTTGACGTACCCTTCCCTACTGGTGATCGCATTATCAATCTGAGCAGCAAGACTGTTAATTTGCTGGACAGCTCTCAACTCAGCAATCCGCTTATCCCCACGGCACTAAACGGTCAGGCTTATATTTCCACGGATCAAATTACTCAAGCCGGTTTTGACAGTGTCAAACTACAAAGCTTTATTAATACCGGTACCCAATCAGAACCGGAACCACAAAATGGCGCGATAAACTTTGTGGGTGATGTGAATTTGGCGGTAAAACTTAATCTGGAACTGGATGCACCGCAGCTCACCCATAGCTGGTTGACGCCAGAAGATAAGGGTCAGGTGATTTTGACGGCCGACACACTGACTTTAGGCTCCAGTCAGAATCAAACTGTAATCGGCAGTTTGAACAGTTCTACCCAGCCGGCGCAATTGCTCCAGCTTAATGCTGCCAATATCGATTTGCGCGGTGCCGCCCAGATCAGCGATTTTGCCCTGACCCAAATCAACAGCAGCGGAGATGTACAGTTAATTGGGGTGAATCCAAATTATCAAGCTAATTTGCTGGGGGCCTTAAACTTGAGTGGTAATCTGGACATCAGTGCCAGAGAAATCTACCCCACCACACTGACTCAATACCAGATCAGTATAGACCCATTCCTGAACCCAAACGGGACGCTGAAAATTTTAAGCAATTCGGCCACGCCAGTCACTCCGCTATCAGCAGCCGGGCAACTAACCATCAACGCGCCTATCATAGACAACGCAGGGGCATTACTAGCCCCATTCGGCAAAATTGAGCTAGATGCCGGCAATAATTTAACTTTAGAAGCCCATAGCCTGACTTCAGTTGCGGACAGCGACAATTTGACTATCCCTTTCGGCCAGACGCAGGGCAATGGTAAATACTGGATATATCCTTTGGGCACTGCTGTTAATATTCAAAGCGGCACTCCACAAAAAACCATCACTCTGCATGGCCCCAGTATTAATCTGTTGCCGGATTCTGTGGTGAACTTGAATGGTGGGGGTGATTTGCTGGCTTATGAATTTACCCCGGCACCGGGCGGCAGTATCGATTATCTCAACCCGGCGTATTTACAAAGCTATGCCATTCTCCCCGACCTACAGAGCGGCTATGCCGCCTACGATGCCCAGTTATTTGCTAATTCCGGACTGAGCTTGGGAGCAAGTATTCATTTAAGCGCCGACTCTGGAGTACCCGCCGGCAATTATGTGTTATTGCCGGCCTATGATGCTCTGTTACCAGGGGCTTACCTGATTACACCAGCGGCAGGCACCACCAATATGACACCGGGCAGCAGCGGGTCATTACCGGATGGCGCTTCCGTGGTGGCCGGCTATCTGTTTAACCAGGGCAGTCAAGTTTCCGCAGCGCTTTGGTCGGGATTTACCGTGCAATCCGGCAAGCTGATCAGCACTTATTCACCTTATTTATTGAGTACCGCCAGCCAGTTTTACAGCAGCCAAACTAATAATGGGGTGGCTGCCGCATTGCCGGAAGATGCCGGTGACTTGACCTTGCTGGCTAGTCAGGCTCTGAATATTGCCGGACAAATCAATGCCACAGCATTTCTTGGGAAAGGACTGGGTGGAATGCTGGATATTAGTGCCAATAATATTGAAGTGGTCAATCAAGCACCGGCTATTAATACACCAAATACGATTATTCTACTTGCCTCTAATCTTAACCAATTGGGTGTAGACAGTATTTTGCTGGGCGGACGCCGTACCCGCACCAGTACGGAAACCCAACTAGCCGTCAGTGCACATAGCGTGGATATCGACAAGGATGTGGCTTTAACTGCTCCGGAAATTATTTTGGCAGCCGATGATAGCGTTAAGCTGGATAGGGGTGCCAGTATTAGTGCGGTAGGCAGCCTCAAGCATAGCGACACCTTGCTGCAAATCAGCAATTCGGCTAACCCCAGCACAGATAAAACCAACACTGATGGAGCCTTACTCAGAGTATCCAGCGCGGCATCTGCGCTGGTGGAACGTAATGCCGCAGGACTGGATCAACAGTACGGCACCCTAGATATAGAGGCGGGTGCTACGTTGAACAGCGCTGGATCTATTTTGCTGGATGCCAGTAAAACCGGCACCATTTTGGGTAATATTCAAATGACCCAAGGTGAATTAACTTTAAGTTCCAGCTTAATTACCTTAGGCGGGGGTAGCGATTCCGGGATGGGTTTTCAGCTTTCCAACGCCATTCTGAACCAATTACATGTTGATAATCTGGTACTGAACAGTTATAGCTCGGTCAACATCGCCGATGGCGTTAATTTACAGTTAAATAATTTGAGTATTGATGCCGCCGGTATTTATGGCTATGCCGGCGATACGGCAAAGATTAATGCTGGAACCATCAGTTTGCAAAACAGCCTGGCTGCTGTTGCTGCCGGTCAGGCCGCCGGGTCTGGGACGCTGCAGTTGACAGCGACTACTATCACGCTGGGAGCCGGTCAATATCAGATATCCGGCTTCAGCCAGCTAAACCTGAATGCCACTGGCAAATTGCTTGATGATGGCCTCAGTGCGCTTGATGTGAACGGTAATGTCAATATTACCACGCCGCTATGGACAGCTAATGCCGGTGCCGACACCACCCTGAATCTGGGCGCTCATCAACTTACCACAACAGCTAGCGGCACGGCCTCGACCAATTCCGCACTGGGAGCCGCACTGACTGTCAATGCCGGCAGCATTAATCAGCAAACGGCTATTGATATGGCATCCGGTAAGGTGGTACTTAATGCCAGCAATGGCTTAACCATAACCGGCAGTGGTTCGATAGACACTTCCGGGCAAGTGATTAATCTGGCCGGTAATGCTATGTACAGCAACGGCGGGATGATCAGTCTGACCAGCGCTTTATCCGATATTAACGTGGCCGGTAACCTGAATGTATCCGGCTCCAAACTGGGCGGCAATGCCGGCAGTCTGGTGCTGAATGCGGCCGACGGCAGTGTGTCGCTGGCCGGCACTCTGCAAGGATTTGGCTATCAGGGGGCAAACGGCGGCAATATTGCTATTCACAGTAACCGGACTTCTGAAAGCAAGTTTTCGGCTTTGAGCAAAATACTGCAAGATGACGGTTTTAATCACAATTTTGCCGTGCGCCTGGGGCAAGGCGATCTAGCACTGGATCAAAATTATACTTTGCAAGCCGCCAGTATTACTCTCACCGCTGATAACGGTCTGGTGGACATTTCCGGCAATTTGAATGTCAACGCGACTCAGGCCGGCGATATTCGGCTTTCCGGCAATAACGGCGTCAAAATCGAAACCACCGCTTCATTGACCGCTGTATCTACCGGCAACGCTAATAGCGGCGGTAATATTACCCTGACTTCGGCTCCGGTCAATTCCAGCAGTTCCGGGGTAATAATAGCCAAGGACGCAAACCTGGATGTGAGCGGCGGCAGTAATGGTTCCGGGGGGGTAGTTGATATTATTGTCAATCGGCTCGGCGCAGACGATGCCGCGATAGCTTTATCAGGCACTGTACATGGCGCAGCTTCCTTGGATGTGTATGCCATGGCACATTATGTTAATGTCGATTTGAGCGATCAGCAATTTCAGCAAATGCTGACGGATAGCCAAACCTATCTGAATGCTGCTGCATTGAACGACAATCTGCAAACCAGATTGGGAAATTTTGATTTATTGCCTGGCTTGGACATCCAAAACAGTTCCAGCTTAAGCTGGAATATTAGCACCGTGTTAAGTGATGCTGTCAGTAAACCTGGTCTGCTGAGCATACGCTCCGGCACCGATATTAATATCAACACCACCCTCAGTGATGGTTTTGTACCGAATCAGGCGAAACTGCAATTAAGCAGTGGCTCTTCATGGCGTTATAACATTGCCGCTGGTGCGGATCTATCCAGTGCAGACATGCAGGATATAGTAACGGACGGCACTACAGGTAATTTAACCATCGCCGCCAATACCAGCATCAGAACCGGTACCGGCGACATTTATCTGGCTGCTGGCAAAAATATTGTCTTGAGCGATTGGACATCTACTGTCTACACTGCCGGACACCAATCGGCATTAACTGATCCCTACGCCAAATACCGGCCCACTAGTTTTGCCGTGCAATATCCGGATCAAGGTGGGAATGTCACGCTGATAGCCGGCAACAATATTATCGGCGCGGCTAGCCCGCAAGTGGTGTCGGACTGGCTGCAACGCTCCGGCAACTGGAATTCGGGTGCCGCTGTGGGTATAAATAATCTACCGACCGCCTGGGGTATTGATTTTGGCTATACCAACCCAACTGCTATAGGCACCGGCACCAGTTATGTAAATTCCACTCTGGGCTTTCGGGAAAATATCGGCGCCTTGGGCGGTGGTAATGTAACTGTTCAAGCCGGGAACAATATACAGGATTTATCGGTAGTATTGCCCACTAACGCTGTCAGCCAATTAGTGAACGGCAGCACCGTATTAACCGAACAAGGTGGCGGTTATCTTAGGGTAACCGCAGGCGGTGATATTAACGGTGGGCTGTTTTATGATGAAAAAGGTAAGGCGGATATTAGCGCAGGCGGGGCCATTAGCGGCGGCTCGCAATTCAGTAACGGTCCGATTCTGGCTCTGGGAGACACTCAATTCAATGTCAATGCCGGTAATGGCATTGAATTAAGTACTGTACTTAATCCATTTATTATTGCCCAGGCCGGCGTCAAAGCTCCCAAGATGGATTATTTCAGTAGTTATACCGCAAACAGCGCAGTTAAGCTGACCAGTCTGGCAGGTAATATTGTGTTAAATAACAATACCAGTGCCGTTACCAATCAAATTGTCGCTTGTCTGGATGCCAGTTGTACCGGTAATCAGGCTGGGGATTTTTATAACAATCTAAGTGCTGTTACCGACATTACGCCCTTATTGGCAATGTATCCCGGCAGTCTGAGTGCCGCGGCCTTAACCGGCGGCATCCAGATCGAAAATTCTATGAGTTTGTATTCCGCTGCCGACAGTAGCTTTAACCTATTAGCCAGTGCTGATATCAGCTTTGCCGACAGTGTGGTGTTAACTCAGCTGGATGTCAATCCTGCCCAACTTTTACCGCTTATGCAGCCGGTCACCAGTTTTTCCATCACCAGTGATTACTGGTTAGCAAATAATTATGACAGCGTGCTGGGTCATGCCGCCCAACCAGTTCATAGCAATGATACCAGTACGAATCTGATCGCCTCCGCCCAGGGGAGCTTGATAGGTTTAGGTACCGGTGCAATCATTGCTGCCGCCAAAGCAACCGATGTGTCTGCCGGTTTGAATTTGAACAATCTAAGCCTGTTCATTCAGAATCTGCCCGGCACTTATCAGGATGTCAGCACTATCAGTGTTGGTGGCGATATACTTTACCCCAGCCAACGCAATCCGGTAACCGGCGTGTTTCAGGGCTCGGGCCTGATTAAAGTCGCTGGCCCCGGCTGGTTGAATGTCTGGGCCGGTGGCAGTATTGATCTGGGTGTTTCCGCCGGCATCACCAGCGTCGGCTCTTTATACAATAGTGCTTTGCAAAATTACAGCGGTGCCGGCATCAACTTATTGGCTGGTGCAAGTGTGGGCGCGACCAGTCAAAGTTTATCGGCATACTGGCAACACTATGTCCTCGACAACACATACCGCAATCAATTGAGCCAGCAACTGAACTCTGTATTGAGACAAGCACCCAGCACCAATAATTTGGCGCTGGCAGGTAATCTGCGCAGTCTGTTGAACGCATTGGCTACAGCACAACAGCAATTGCCGGATGCAGATCTAAACAGCCATTGGCAATTAGCCCTGAATATTCTGTTTGACCAGTTCCGGCTGACGGCAACTGAAGTCAATATTTATCATAATAATTCCGCTTATCAGGCGGGATATGATGCTATAAAACGGCTGTTTCCCAATCCCGGCCAAGCCGACATTAGTCTGGACTTCAGTCAAATTCAGACGCTGGAGGGCGGTGATATCAATCTGCTGGCACCAGGCGGCCAGATTAATGTCGGCCTGGCGGCATCTGATATTGCTACTGATAAAAGTGCCGCCCAATTAGGTGTGGTAGCTCAGGGCCAAGGCAATGTCAATATCCTCACCAAAGGTGATCTACAGGTTAACCAGTCTCGGGTTTTCACGCTGGAGGGGGGTGATATTAGTGTCTGGTCCTCTGATGGCAATATTGATGCCGGGCGCGGTACAAAATCATCACTGGCCACTCAATTACCGATTGGTAATTATGATGCCTACGGCAATTTGCTGCTGGTTTACCCTGCCAGCGTCAGTGGTAGCGGAATTCGCGCTCAATCTGGCTATAACAGTAAAACCATAGGCAATATCACGCTGCTGGCACCACATGGGGTAGTCAATGCCGGTGAAGCTGGTATTGCTGGAGATAATATTACCATTGCCGCCATGGCTGTGATTGGCGCTACTAATATACAGGCCCTGGGAACTACGCTGGGGGTACCCCAAACCCAAAACGGGTTTGTTATTCCAGATGCGGTTAGCAATGCTGCTGCAGCGGCGGCGCGCAATTCCAGCATCAACATGATTGAAGAGAGAAGCGATGCAATAGAACGCACTAACAAAACGACCAGAGTCGTTATGCTGGATACGCAAATTTTGGGATTTGGGCGTTGCAGTGTGGCTGAAGTGCGGGAGGGTAAGCAAGCGTGCGGGGGACGCTGAACATATGACGTGGACAGGAGCGGCTGATTACCGCTCCCCTAATATTGCCGTTTTATTCTAATTAATCAGTGGATTCTCACCAAAAAGCCATCGGATTTTTCGCAGCCGGGTTTGCTGTGTGCGGTAACGCTAACTCGGGCAAAGCCATGCTCCACGGGACGATCCAGTTTGCCGCGCACTTCAAATTGGCCGGTGGCGCGAGTGGTGATAATCAGTTCCTTAGGGGAAAAATGGATTTTTGGGCCGCCCAGGCTAACTTCGACGTTAATGGAAGTCGGGGTGGTATTGGCTGAGGCAACCAAAGAAAATTCACTAAACGATTGATTGTATTTGTTTGGTGATGGCTGGAATTCGGAGAAAATAGGCCGGTCGCAACTATGGGTGGCACCTGTATTATTGTAAGCATAAGCGACATTCAGGCTTATACTGAGGGCAACTGCGGCAAGGATTTTATAGCGGCATTTCATATTTTTTCTCCAGAGTCATACGGTGCTGTTAAGGCATTAATGTAGCTTATTGTTTTTGTGTTCCTACCAGCCGGCGGCGGGGTCGGGAACAGGGAGTATAGCAGAGATTAGTTTCGGGCAGATTCGCCTGGCGAGGGTTTTTGCTGCTGGATTAGCGCAGCAGGGAGTTTATTTCAGCCAATCCAAACTCATATCGTCTTTAAGGTTTACCCCGGATATACCGCGTTGTAAAGCTGCCTGACTCAAATACAGTAATTTGGCGGCTGCCACTTGATATGACAGGCCTTCCGGGGGGCGAATATTGGAAATACAATTGCGATCGGCATCGGTTTTGCCGGGATGAGGTTGATAGGTCAGATACACACCCAGACTATCTGCCGCACTGAGGCCGGGACGCTCACCCAGTATAATCACTGCCAGTCGCGCATTAAGTAAATGGCCAATTTCATCAGCAACTGCCACTCTGGCATTATTGAGTAAACAGATGGGGCCCAGGCTTAATGCACTGGTGCTAAAAGCAGCCAATACTGCCTGGAGAAAATCCAGGCCGTGATTGTCAACGGCGGTGGATGACAAACCGTTACTGAGTATCAAAACCACATCGTACGCCACCTTGGGACGGCACTCCAGCTGTTGGCGGCTGGATTCCTGCAAAATTCTGCCTTTATCGGGTCTTTGCAAATATTCTATGCGAGTGCTGACGGCTGTTTCCAGTTGCAAGGTCTGCAAGCCCAGCCGGGTTAATTGTTCGGCAAAGTCTGACCTGTTCCAGGCTTGATGCACGGCATCGCGGGCCGCCGCATGGGCCAGTTGGAAATCCAGCAGGGCGCTGGTCGGCAAACTACATCCTGCCCTGCCCTGAGCGATTCGGGCCTGGGTATAGCGGCGCAGCTGGTACCAGGGATCTTTCATGATTCTCTACCGGTTAAACCCCGAAATTGCGCCAATAAAGGGATATGCCGGCTCTGATCAGCCAAGGCATTGGCGCCATTAAAAATACCCATTTGGTCGAGCCAGGCGGCAAACTCCGGGGCCGGCAGTAAGCCCAATACCTGACGCAAATACAGACAATCGTGAAACGAGGTGCTTTGATAAGCGAGCATCACATCATCGGCCCCAGGAATGCCCATAATAAAATTACAGCCGGCTACCCCCAGTAAGGTGAGCAGATTATCCATATCATTCTGATCGGCTTCGGCATGGTTGGTGTAACAGACATCGCAACCCATCGGCAAACCCAGCAATTTTCCGCAAAAATGATCTTCCAGGCCGGCGCGGATAATTTGTTTGCCATCATACAGGTATTCCGGGCCGATAAAGCCCACCACGGTGTTAACCAATAAAGGCGAAAACTCTCTGGCAACTGCGTAAGCTCTGGCTTCGCAGGTTTGGGCATCAATGCCGTGATGGGCATTGGCGGATAGCGCACTGCCCTGCCCGGTTTCAAAATACATGACATGATCGGTATGGGGATTGCGCCGCAAATCGCTTGCCATGGCTTTAGCCTCTCTTAACAGGCTTAAATCAATCCCAAAACTTCGATTGGCCGCTGCAGTACCGGCTATGGATTGGAATACCAAATCCACCGGTGCGCCGCGTTGCATCAAGGTCATACTGGTGGTGACATGCGACAGCACACAGGATTGACTGGGAATCTGATGCCTATCAATAATTTCATCCAGCAGATTCAATAGGGTGGCGACATTATCCAGATTATCGGTGGCCGGATTAATGCCGATCACGGCATCGCCACTGCCATACAGCAGGCCATCCAGTGTACTGGCAGCAATGCCGCGCGGATCATCAGTGGGATGGTTGGGTTGTAAACGGCTGGACAATCGGCCAGGCAAGCCCAGTGTGGAACGAAACCGGGTGACTACCCGACAGCGTCTGGCCACGGCAATCAAATCCTGATTGCGCATGATCTTGCTGACTGCCGCGGCCATTTCCGGAATAATGGCCCATTTTATTTGCGCCAGGTCACTGGTATCAGCCAATAGCCAGTCCCGAAACTCCCCCACAGACATATTTTTGAAGGGGGCAAAGGCGATACTATCGTGTTGTTGATAGATTAAAGCCGAAACTTCATCGAGTTCCGGATCAATTAGAGGCTGATCTAAAAAGGTTTGTAACGGCAGATCGGCTAAAACCTGCTGGGCAATTGCTCTTTCCAGCTCTGATGCAGCGGCCAGCCCGGCCATTTCATCAGCCGCCCGCCGTGGTGAGGCTTTAGCCAGCAGGGTTTTAAGATCGTGAAAGCCAAAGTGCCGGCCTTTAACAGTTGCGGAATAGCTCATATTCAAAGGTAAGGTTTTGTAACTATCCAGACTTTCTCATGTTGTGTAGACCGTTATAAAACCTTCTCTACTCCAGAGCAGGCGTGCTTGGCCGTTTAGCCAAGCTTATACTGAAGTGAATTTATCAGCTATGAATTTCCAGATACAAAGCCCGGTACTCTTCGGTTAATTTATGCGTGGGGGCATAATGCACCAAAGGCTGGGCATCGGAATGTGATTCACGCACTTTGACCGATGAGGAAATTTTGGCTTCCAGTACCGGCAGACCTTCGGCAATTAATTCTTCTACCAGCTGGCGAGGCAGATTGGCCTGTTTCTGATACTGGTTGACAATAATGCCTTCCACTTCCAGGCCTTGGTTATGATCAGCCTTGACTTCGGCAATGGCACGCATCAGGGTATACAGTGATTCGCGGGCAAAGGTGTCACAATCGAAAGGTATCAGGCATTTTTCTGCCGCGATCAGTGCTGACTGGCTGTAAAAATTCAGCACCGGCGGGGTGTCTATGTAAATATGATCGTAACCTTCCAGTTTTTCCAGGGCTTCTTTGAGCTTAAAGATTTTATAACGTGATTCCAGCCGGCTTTGCAGGGCTTCCAGTTCAGGATGCGAAGGCAAAATATACAGATTGGGAAAAGGTGTTTCATGAATGGCGCTTTCCAGACCTTCCTTTCCACCACCGAATAAACCCAAGCCCAAATTGTCTTTAAAAAAATGGGCAATGGTTTTATCCGCATCCGTTACTTTACTGCCTAACAGATATTGAGTGGAATTGCCCTGAATATCCAAATCAATGACCAGAGTTTTTTTACCTTCCACGGCGCTGATAGCGGCCAGATTGCAGGTGATGGTGGATTTACCCACGCCGCCTTTTTGATTAAAGATTACCCTGCGCATATTCGTCCTCAACACTGGAAATACTGAAAGTTGACATTATAAGGTTAATGTTAGCAATATCAACAACGGCTAAATTTTTTGGCTTGACATGCCGGGCAATCAGGAATAAGGCTGGTGGATTTAAAAGAAATTTGTTTGCCGCATGCATCGCAAACAAAAGTGCCGGGGCCGGCAATATCACCGCTATGATAGGGATGGTATTGTTTGGCGTCCCACTCCAGTTCGGTCAGTTTAAGCCGGGTTTTGTCGGCAATGTCAAAAAAGGCTTTCAGAGCAAAATTTTCTATCAGGTTAAGATCAAATTTTAACCATTCGCTCAGTGAATCCGGCTTGCTGTCTGGCGTATTGATTGCAGCCAGATTAATGTCACGAATGACATAGCCGGCAATTTTATTAATTTCTTCCTGGGTATGCCCCCCCAAAGCGCTGGTTTTTTCCTTCGCGATCTCCAATGCTTCGGCAACACTGTGCAAGGTATCATCCAGTGCTTCGTACAGATGTCCCATCAGATCGTCATAGGTTTTTATTAGTTTGTGTTCGCTCATGGTTTCTCCGATTTAAATCAAGCTTTAGATTTAAGCTTCTGTAAGGTATTCTAGCGCTTTTTTACCAGAAAAGACGAACACCGGATGGAAGAGCATTACAACCCGCAGACGATAGAGCAAAAAATACAGGCCGATTGGGAAGTATCAGGCGTGTACGCCGCCCATGAAAATACCGGCAAGGAAAAATACTACTGTCTGTCCATGTTTCCTTATCCTAGCGGCAAATTGCACATGGGCCATGTCCGCAATTACACCATAGGCGATGTTATCAGCCGGTTTCAGCGGCTGCAGGGCAAACATGTGTTGCAGCCTATGGGTTGGGATGCCTTTGGTTTGCCGGCGGAAAATGCCGCCATGCTCAACAAAGTACATCCGGCTGACTGGACGCATTCCAATATAGACTATATGCGCGATCAGTTGAAACGCCTGGGCTTTGGTTACGACTGGGGGCGGGAGCTGGCGACTTGCGATCCGGATTATTACCGCTGGGAGCAATGGTTCTTCCTGCGCCTGCTGGCCAAAGACCTGGTTTATAAAAAAACCGCTCCGGTTAACTGGTGTCCGCATGATCAGACCGTACTGGCTAACGAACAGGTGATAGACGGTTGTTGCTGGCGTTGTGATACTCCGGTTGAGAAAAAAGAAATTTCGCAGTGGTTTTTAAAAATCACGGCTTATGCCGACGAATTGTTAAGTGCACTGGATGGCCTACCCGGTTGGCCGGAGCAGGTCCGCACCATGCAGGCCAACTGGATAGGCCGCTCTGAAGGCGTAGAAATGGATTTTGGTGTGGCCGGTTTTGAACAGCCGATCCGTATTTACACCACCCGACCTGATACGCTGATGGGCGTAACTTATGTGGCGGTAGCGGCCGAGCATCCGGTTGCCCTGAAAGCGGCTGAAACCAATCCTGAAGTTGCGGCATTTTTGGAAGAATGCAAACACATGGAAACCTCCGAAGCTGCTCTGGAAACCATGGAAAAACGCGGCATTAATTCCGGCTTTGTGGCAGTGCATCCTTTGACTGGTGAAGAAGTACCGGTCTGGATCGCCAATTTTGTCTTAATGAATTACGGCACCGGGGCGGTGATGTCGGTGCCGGCACATGATCAGCGTGATTATGAGTTCGCCAAAAAATATTTGATCGCTATTAAAGCAGTAATTCGCGCCGCCGACGCTGCTGTCGATATTAGTGAACAGGCATTTACCGATAAAGGTGTACTGTTTAATTCCGGCGAGTTTGATGGCTTGAATTCTGCCGAGGCATTTTCTGCCATTGCCGCCAAACTATCCGACCTGGGCAAGGGCGAACGTAAAACCAATTTCCGGTTGCGCGACTGGGGTGTATCCCGGCAACGTTACTGGGGGGCGCCGATTCCGGTGATTTATTGCGATGATTGCGGTACCGTGCCGGTGCCGGATGATCAGTTACCGATCACTTTGCCGCGTGATGTGGTGCTGGATGGCTCACAAGCGCCGCTGGCTGCCCATCCAACCTTCCCACATACGACTTGTCCGCAATGCGGCAAAGCAGCTCGCCGTGAAACCGACACCTTCGATACCTTTATGGAATCGTCCTGGTATTTTGCCCGTTACGCCAGCGCCGATGCCACTAGCGGCATGCTGGATGAACGCGCCAATTATTGGCTGCCGGTGGATTACTATATCGGCGGCATAGAACACGCTATTCTGCATTTGCTGTATGCACGGTTTTATACCAAGTTGCTACGCGATGAAGGTCTGGTGGCTTGCGACGAGCCGTTCAAAAATCTGTTGACCCAGGGTATGGTGGTGGCGGAAACGTTTTATCAGTTTGATGAACACGGCCATAAAGTGTATTTCAATCTAACCCAGATTGACGTGGAACGGGACAGCAAAGGCAAAATTATCAGCGCCAAATTATTGAGCGATGGTTCGCCGGTGACGGTGGGTGCCGTGGAAAAAATGTCCAAATCCAAAAATAACGGCGTTGATCCGCAAGTATTGATTGATAAATACGGTGCCGATACCGTGCGCCTGTACACCATGTTTACCTCACCACCTGAGCAATCTCTGGAATGGAACGATGCCGGCGTGGAAGGCGCTTTCCGCTTCCTGAAACGCTTGTGGCGTTTGGTGCATCAGCATGTGGCAAGTGGTATTCCGGCAGCACTGGAGGTGGCGACTTTGACCGATGCCCAGAAAGATCTGCGCCGCCAATTGCATCATACTTTGCAAAAAGTGACCGATGACATGGCTCGCCGCCATACTTTTAACACTGCGATTGCGGTGAATATGGAGTTATTGAACGCGCTGGCCAAATTTGAAGATGACAGCAACAATGGTCTGGCCGTGCGCCAGGAAGTGCTGGAGTTTGTGGTGCTGATGCTGTCGCCCATTATTCCGCATATCAGCCAGCAACTCTGGGGACATTTGGGCCACGCTAGCGATATTGTCACGGCTGACTGGCCGGTACTGGATGAAACTGCCCTGCAGCAGGATGCCATTGAGATGGTGATACAGGTGAACGGCAAGTTGCGCGGCAAGTTTTCGGTAGCGGTAACCGCTTCCAAAGCAGATATTGAAGCGCTGGTCTTGGCAGATGAACATGTTCAGCGGTATATTGATGGCAAACCCATCAAAAAATTGATTGTGGTACCGCAAAAACTGGTCAATATCGTTGTTTAATAACAGTTTCAGCAAGGCTTAACCATGAAACAGGCTATCGGCGGCATATTATTGTTCTGCGCACTACTAAGCGGTTGCGGCTATCATTTGCGCGGCTCGCTGGATTTACCGGAATCGCTGCGCAATGTCTATATGGCGGGGGCATCGGCTTCATTGCAATCGGAAATGGTATCCATGCTGCGTGCCTCCAAAGCCAAACTGTCGGATACCACCATGAATGCCGGTATTATTCTGAAAGTGCTGAAAGAGGATATGAGTAACCGGGTATTATCTATCGGCACCACCGGTAAATCCACCGAATCCGAATTGAATTATTATCTGCGCTTTCAGTTTTATGATAACCAGGATAAGCCTTTGATGGACGAACAAACCATCGAAATTGCCCGCGAGTATTTTAACGACCAAACCGCAGTACTGGCTAAATCCAACGAAGACCTGACCATCCGCGCCGAGATTTATAAGCAGGCAGCCCGCATGTTGATGGCCCGTGCCGGTATTGCCATTGAAAATCAAAAAAAATAAGGATGCAGATCAAGCTTGAGCAATTGACGGCAGGCTTGAGCAAACAACTGCTGCCGGTTTATTTGATTAGTGGCGATGAGCCCCTGCAAGTGGGTGAGGCTGCCGATGATATCCGCAAAGCCGCCCGGCAGGCCGGGTACGGCAATCGCGAAGTGCTGGCCATAGATGATACTAATCACTGGCAGGAATTGCTGACCGAAGCGGACAGTTTATCCATTTTTGCTGATAAAAAACTGATTGATTTGCGGCTGCCTTCTGCCAAGCCCGGCCTGGAAGGCAGTAAAACCTTGGTTAGTTATTGCCGGAATTTACCGGAACACACCATATTGTTAATCACTATGGGTAAGCTGGAAAGCACTGCCTTAAAAGCACAATGGTATCAAGCCATAGACGCTGTGGGTGGCACCGTGCGGGTTTGGCCCCTGCAAGGCCAGGATTTGCTGAACTGGTTACAACGCCGAGCTGAACGGCGCGGAATGCATTTTGAAACCGAAGCCTTACGGATATTGGCCGGGCGCATAGAAGGCAATCTGCTGGCCGCCGCGCAGGAAATAGAAAAACTTTATATCCAGCATGGTGAACAACGAATCACTAAAGCAATTATCGAAGCGGATGTGGCGGACAGTGCCCGTTTTGATGTGTTTAAACTAAGCGATGCCTTGTTGGCCGGCAGCCTGAACCGGGTGACGAAAATCCTGCATGGTTTGCAGGCCGAAGCGGTGGCAGCACCCGTGGTATTGTGGGCGCTAAGCCGAGAAGCCCGATTATTGTTAAACCTGCATACTGAACTCAAATCATCTGCACACCCAGAAACTGTTTTTAAGAAACTACAGGTTTGGGACATGCGCAAGTCTGCGGTGCAGGCCGCCCTAGCCCGGCTTAAAATGGCGGATGTGCAATATATTTTGCAAAATTGCACCCTGGCTGATCAGCAGATCAAGGGTCAACTGGCTGGTGACAGCTGGGAAAAATTATTTGAAATTTGTGTATTGTTTTGTCAGCCGGCCCTACCGCGTTTGCGTGCTTGATGAGTTACGAACTTTACCAGTTTGATGGTGTCCACTGGCTGACGTTATAATAATTGGTTAAGGTTTTAACATTCCAGTTCCAGAGCATGGAGTCGCATTGGCAAACCGGCCTTACCACGGGTAAGACCCACTTTTGTGCTTTTTCATTTTTACATGTGTAATTTATGTCTGATAGTCGGCTAACAAGCCCCTTGATTGACCGTTTTGGCCGGGTAGTCAACTATTTACGGGTGTCTGTCACAGATCGCTGCGATTTCCGTTGTGTGTACTGCATGTCGGAAACCATGCAGTTTTTACCGCGTGCGCATATATTAACGCTGGAAGAAATTCAGTTTATCTGTCAGACCTTTGTGGAACTGGGTGTCACTAAAATACGCATTACCGGTGGTGAACCGCTGGTACGGCAAGGTGTATTAGGTTTATTGCAGGAGTTGGGCCGCTTACCCGGCTTAAATGAGCTGGTGATGACCACTAATGGTTCCAGACTGGCGCAAATGGCCGACCAAATTAAAGCCGCCGGCGTGAAACGCCTGAACATCAGCCTGGATACGCTGGATGCGGCCAAGTTTAAGGCCATTACCCGTACCGGTGATATTGAGCAGGTACTGATGGGCATTAATGCGGCGCGTACTGCCGGTTTTAACAAAATTAAACTGAATGCAGTGATTCTCAAAAACCGCAACCATCATGAAGTGACTGATCTGGTGCAGTTTGCCGTGGATAAAGAACTGGATATCAGCTTTATTGAAGAAATGCCCTTGGGCGTGATAGACGAACATCAACGCAGCGAATGTTATTACCCCAGTCATTTGATCAAAAGTGACTTGCAAAACCGTTTCGAGCTGAATGCAGTTACAGACAGTACCGGTGGCCCATCCAGTTACTTTAAAGTGCAGGACAGTCATACCCGTGTGGGCTTTATTTCCCCGCATAGCGCCAATTTTTGCAGCACTTGCAACCGGGTACGTCTGACTGCCGAAGGCCGCTTATTGCTGTGTCTGGGCAATGAAGACTCGGTGGACTTAAAAGCCGTGGTCAGAGCTTATCCCGGCGATATGGATAGGCTGAAACAAACCATCATAGCGGCTATGCAAATCAAGCCGGAAAAACATACCTTTAATATCCACGAACAAGCTATTATCATGCGCCACATGAGCGCAACCGGCGGTTGAGCAGCCACCCAAGAGAAGAGATTATGTCAGTCAATAAAGCCGATCAAATTATCGCCCAGGCCCGGCGTTATAAAGAAGACCGCGAAAAAGGTTACCGGGAACAGGCTTTAAAACTTTATCCCTGGATTTGCGGACGCTGTACCCGCGAGTTTGACCATAAGAACCTGCGCGAACTGACGGTACATCATCGTGACCATAATCACGACAATAACCCGGGAGATGGCAGCAACTGGGAATTGTTATGCGTGTATTGTCATGATAACGAGCACCAGCGTTTTGAAGAACAGGTTCGCTACGGCAGCAAGGGCGGCGGAACCGACAGCAAATCTCCGGTGGCAACCTTTAGTCCATTTGCCGATCTGAAAAAAATGATGCAGAAGGACTAATGCAAAAATGTATTTGGGCTTTAGCCAGTGCCGCTGAGGAACAGTATCACGACCAGGAATGGGGCGTACCGCTGTACGACGACCATAAACTCTTCGAGTTTTTGATTTTAGAGGGTGCACAGGCCGGTTTGAGCTGGCGAACCATTCTGAATAAACGCGACAGCTACCGACTGGCGTTTGATCAATTTGATGCGCAAAAAATGGCCGCTTATGATGAAACCAAACTGGCTGAGCTGCAGTTGAATCCAGGCATTATCAGAAACCGTTTGAAAATCCGCGCCGCTGCGCTTAATGCCCAGGCCTTTGTCAACATCCAGGCCCAGTATGGCAGTTTTGCCGAGTATATCTGGCAGTTTGTGGACGGTAAACCCCGCCAGAACCATTGGCAAAGCCATGCCGACATCCCTGCGTTCAGTCCGGAATCGGAACACATGAGCAAAGCTTTAACCAAACAGGGCTTTAAATTTGTCGGCAAAACCATTTGTTATGCCTATATGCAGGCGGTGGGTATGGTCAACGATCATACCGTGACTTGCTATCGACACAGTCAGTTGTCATGACTCAAATCACTGATTATCAGGCTTTGCTGAGCACCCAAAAAAGCCTGCAACTGGCAACCAGCAGCCCGGACGGCAACGCCGACATTAGTTACGCGCCGTTTACGCTGGATGACAACCGGTTTTATATCTATGTCAGCGCCTTGGCCAAACATACTGCCAATATGCTGCACAGCGGCCAGGCCGGAGTGTTAATCATCCAGCCGGAAGCCGAAGCCGACAATATCTTTGCCCGGCGGCGGCTAAGCTTTAATTGCCGGGTGCAGGAAATCAGCAAAGGCTTACCAGACTATGCCCGGCTGTTAGAGTTGATGCAGCAACGCTTTGGCAACATCATTGGGCTATTGAGCAGCCTGCCGGATTTTCACCTATTGCAGTTAAGCCCGCAAACCGGGCTGTATGTGGCCGGGTTTGGCAAAGCCATGACAGTGGATTTAAGTTTGGGCCTGGCTGCTGCCGGGTAGGCAGCTGGATATAGTATAATAACGGCTTGGGCTACTTGCGCCTGTTTCCGCATATAAAGTCCCGGTAGCTCAGCTGGATAGAGCAGCCCCCTCCTAAGGGGCAGGTCGGACGTTCAAATCGTCTCCGGGACGCCAAGTTTATCAATGCGTTATCAAGAATAACAATGCATCGATAATTGACCAAGGGACACTGGCGGGACATTTCAAATCAAAAAACCGCAGCATTTGACAAAAATACTGTCCAAACGTATTTAAACAGGAAGTCCAGAATGACCAGCACCCAACAACGCGCCGCACTGCAACGCCAAATCTGGCAAATCGCCAATGAGGTACGAGGCGCAGTCGATGGCTGGGATTTCAAGCAATATGTACTGGGCACCCTATTTTATCGCTTTATCAGTGAAAACTTTGCCGGCTACATCGAAGGCGGTGACGGCAGCATCAACTATGCAGAACTTCCCGACAGTGTCATCACCCCGGAAATCAAAGACGATGCCATCAAAACCAAGGGCTACTTCATCTACCCCAGTCAGTTGTTTACAAATGTTGCTGCGGGCGCCAATACCAACGACAGCTTGAATACGAATTTGGCCACCATCTTTGCCGCCATCGAAAGCTCCGCCAGCAGTTACCCATCAGAGCGTGATATTAAAGGCCTGTTTGCTGATTTTGATACCACCAGCAACCGACTAGGTAACACCGTGACCGACAAAAACAGCCGATTGGCCGCCGTACTCAAAGGTGTGTCCGGGTTGGATTTTGGCGATTTTGACGGCAGCCACATTGACTTGTTTGGCGATGCCTACGAATTTTTAATCTCCAACTACGCCGCCAATGCCGGTAAATCCGGTGGCGAGTTTTTTACCCCGCAACACGTGTCCAAGCTGATTGCGCAACTGGCCATGCACCAGCAAACCAGCGTTAATAAAATTTATGACCCCGCCTGTGGTTCCGGCTCACTGCTGCTGCAAGCCAAAAAGCATTTTGACGCCCACATTATTGACGACGGTTTTTTTGGTCAGGAAATCAATCACACCACCTACAACCTGGCGCGGATGAACATGTTTTTGCATAACATCAACTACGACAAGTTCAATATTCAGTTGGGCAATACCCTGATCAACCCGCACTTTGGTGATGACAAACCCTTTGATGCCATTGTCTCCAACCCACCTTACTCGGTAAAATGGATAGGCAGCGATGACCCCACCCTGATTAACGACGAACGCTTTGCCCCGGCTGGCGTATTAGCCCCTAAATCTAAAGCCGACTTTGCCTTTGTGCTGCATGCGCTGAGTTACCTCTCCGGCAAAGGTCGCGCCGCTATTGTCTGCTTCCCCGGTATTTTTTACCGTGGTGGCGCCGAGCAGAAAATCCGCCAATATCTGGTGGATAACAACTATGTCGAGACCATCATCTCACTCGCGCCCAACCTGTTTTTTGGCACCACCATCGCCGTGAATATTTTGGTGCTGTCCAAACACAAAACCGACACCAATATCCAGTTTATTGATGCCAGCGGCCTATTTAAAAAGGAAACCAATAACAATCTGCTGACTGACCAGCACATCGAACAGATCATGCAGGTGTTCGATAGCAAAACGGATGTTGAACATTTTGCCAAGTCGGTGAATTTTGCTGCCATTGCCGCCAGCGACTACAACCTGAGTGTGAGCAACTACGTCGAAGCCAAAGACAACCGCGAAGTGGTGGATATTGCTCAGCTCAATGCCGAACTGAAAATTACGGTGGCAAAAATCGACCGACTGCGGGCGGAGATTGATGCCATTATGGCGGAGATTAAAGGAGATACTACATGATTTTGGAAAATAAACTAAACATCACCCATCAAGTTGAGCTTGCCAAGACGGAAGAAAAAATCAGCAAGCAAAAGGCCAGACAGCTGTTTGACTCTGGCGATATTAACCAGGTGGATGTGGGTAAATTTTCCGGGTTGGCATTTATCCATAGCTATTTGTTTGGGGATATTTATGAGTTTGCCGGCAAACTCCGCGACGTGAATATAGCCAAAGGCAACTTTCGTTTCGCGCCGCTAATGTATTTAGAGCCATCGTTAAAACATATTGACTCTATGCCACAAGGCAGTTTTGCTGAAATTATCGAAAAATATGTCGAAATGAATATTGCCCACCCGTTTCGCGAGGGCAATGGTCGTGCCGCCCGCATCTGGCTTGACCTGATGCTGAAAACAGAAATTAAAAAAGTGGTGGACTGGAACTTGGTGGACAAGGAGGAATATCTGTCCGCCATGCAACGCAGTGTGGTGAGAGATGTTGAAATTAAAGCCCTGCTCAAACCAGCCTTAACCGATCAAATTGATGACCGCGCCCTGTTTATGAAGGGTATTGATGTGAGCTATTACTACGAAGGCTATAGTGAATTTAAAACTGAGGAACTGTAGTCGTGAGTAACTTGCATTATATGGAAAAACTGCTGGATGGTACTGAGGTGGAGTGGAAACCTTTGGAGCAAGTAGCGAAAATAAAGCATGGCAAAGACTGGAAAGGCTTAGACGCAGGCAATGTTCCAGTCTACGGTTCGGGCGGTATTATGGGATATGTCGGCGCATATTCATATAACAAGCCATCAGTTCTGATACCTCGAAAAGGCTCGATTACAAATATTTTCTATATTGAGTCGCCATTCTGGAATGTTGATACAATTTTCTATACAGAAATTGATAGGTCACTAATTATACCGAAGTTTCTTTATTATTTTATTAAAACAATTGATCTGATGGCTCTAGATACCGGTTCAGGAAGACCGAGCCTGACACAGGCTATATTGAATAAAATCCCTATCCCTATCCCAAGCCCTGAAAACCCAGAAAAATCGCTTGAGATTCAAGCCGAAATCGTCCGCATTTTGGACGCATTCACCGAGCTTACCGCCGAGCTTACCGCCGAACTTACCACCGAGATTACCGCTCGCAAAAAACAATACAACTACTATCGCGACCAATTGTTGAATTTTGAAGAAGGAGACGTGGAGTGGAAGACGTTGGGGGGGATGGCAGAGAATCTTGATTCGATGAGAAAACCTATAACGAGTGGCTTAAGAGAATCTGGCTCTATTCCGTACTATGGTGCATCAGGCATTGTCGATTACGTTAAAGGCTATATTTTCGATGGAGATTTTTTGCTTGTTTCCGAAGACGGCGCAAATTTGGTGGCGCGAAATACCCCAATAGCCTTTAGCATCAGTGGGAAAAGCTGGGTGAACAATCACGCACACGTCCTTAAATTCGAGACATACGCTGAGCGTAGATATGTGGAATATTATTTAAATAGCATTAATTTAACGCCTCATATCTCCGGTGCAGCTCAGCCAAAGCTAAACAAAAAGAATTTAGAAAGCATCAACATTCCGAATCCTTCCCCCGAAGAAAAAGAGCGCATTGTCACCATTTTGGACAAATTCGACGCCCTTACCAACTCCATCAACGAAGGCTTGCCGCGCGAAATTGAATTGCGCCAAAAGCAATACGAGTACTACCGTAATTTGCTGTTGAGTTCCCCCAAGCCCGAAGAGGTAGCGGCATAACATGAGCAAGACGCTAACGGAAATAGCACAGCAACTGAGAGACGCCAATAAAAAGGTGCAGATGATCTATGCCTTTAATGGCATAGGTAAAACCCGCCTGTCGCGGGAATTTAAGCAGTTGATTGCACCAAAAAACGATGATGGTGAAGGTGATCAATCTGAATTGTCGCGCAATAAAATCCTTTATTACAACGCTTTTACTGAAGACCTGTTTTATTGGGACAATGATTTAGAGTTGGATGCCGATCCCAAACTGAAAATTCAGCCTAATTCGTATACGGATTGGTTGCTCACCCTGCTAAAAGATCTGGGTCAAGATGGAAATATTGTTAAGTATTTTCAGCGTTATGCTAATGACAAATTAACACCCCATTTCAGCGAGGATTTTACTGAAGTTGGCTTTTCCCTGGAGCGAGGTGATGATGAACGTTCCGGCTATATCAAAATTTCCAAAGGCGAAGAAAGTAATTTTATCTGGAGTGTTTTTTATACGCTCCTAGATCAAGTTATTACCATTCTCAATGTTGCCGAACCAGGCGAGCGTGAGACAAATCAGTTTGATCAACTGGAATATGTATTTATTGATGACCCGGTCAGCTCACTGGATGAAAATCATTTGATTGAGTTGGCGGTCAATTTGGCTGGCTTGATTAAATCCAGTCAATCCGACCTGAAATTTATTGTCACGACGCATAGTCCGCTGTTTTATAACGTCCTCTTTAATGAGCTTAACGGCAAAACTTGCTATCTGTTAGAGCGCTTTGAAGATGGCACTTTTGCCCTCGTTGAAAAGCAAGGCGACTCGAACAAGAGCTTTTCTTATCACCTGTATTTAAAGCAAACGCTTGAACAAGCGATTGCCAATAATCAGGTGCAAAAATATCACTTCACGCTATTGCGTAACCTGTATGAGAAAACTGCCAGTTTTCTGGGTTACCCGAAATGGTCAGAACTTTTGCCCGATGATAAACAGCTCTATTTAAACCGCATTATTCAGTTCACTAGCCATAGCACATTATCCAATGAAGCCGTTGCCGAGCCAACCCCACAAGAGAAGCAAATGGTTAAGCTGCTGCTGGAGAACTTGATTGATAACTATGGTTTTTGGCAGCAGCTAGAGCAAAATGACAATCGAAACTAAACCAGCTCTACATAGCCAACAAGACTTTGTCGATGTATTACGACATATTCAACAATCGCGTCAGAAGATTTTTGCGCAAATTAACACGACCCTCATCGATTTATACTGGCAAATTGGTCAAATCATTAGCCATAAAGTCAGTACAGAAGCGTGGGGTAAAGGCGTTGTGACTGATTTGGCGGTATTTATCACGCAGCAAAACCCTGAACTAAAAGGCTTTAGCGATAAAAACCTGTGGCGCATGAAGCAGTTTTTTGAAACCTATCAGGCAGATGAAAAACTCTCATCACTGGTGAGAGAATTGCCTTGGACCCACAACACGATTATTTTTTCACGCTGTAAGTCTGCTGAGGAGCGTGAATATTATTTGAATGTATGCATCAAAGAACGATATACATCAAGGGAGCTTGAGCGTCAGATTAATACCTCTCATTTTGAACGCGCCATGCCGGGCAATCAGAAACTCTCAGCAGTGCTGAGAGAATTGCATCCAAACATTAGCAATACATTGAAAGATAACCATGTATTGGAGTTTTTAGGCTTGCCTATGCAACACAAGGAAAGCCATTTACAAAAAGCCTTAATTCGGAATATGAAAAAATTTATTCTAGAATTGGGCAGAGACTTTATTTTTGTAGGCGAAGAATATCGTTTACAAGTAGGCAATCAAGATTTTTTTATTGACTTACTGTTTTTTCATCGTGGCTTGGCGGCATTGGTGGCATTTGAGTTAAAAATTGGCAAATTTAGTCCTGAGCATTTAGGGCAGCTTAATTTTTACCTTGAAGCACTAGACCGCGATGTGAAAAAACCGCATGAAAATCCAAGCATAGGTATTTTGCTATGCCGAGATAAAGATGAAGAGGTAGTGGAATACGCACTATCACGCAACTTATCACCGACGATGGTGGCTCAATATGAATTACAGTTGCCAGATAAAAAACTAATTCAGGCTAAATTGCATGAATTATCTGAAATTGGATATTTTGAATCAAACTAATGAAAGAATATAAAGTCATTGCAGAATCCAACAACTTTATCGTTCTGGATAAATATACCAAGGAATGGAAAGTTAGCGAAAGCTACCAAAGCGAATACGACTTGGAGCGGGAATTTATACGTGATCTGCAAAATCAAGGTTATGAATACCTGCCCGATCTCAACACTCTAAAAAAGATGTTGGCCAACGTACGCGAGCAGTTGCAAGCCCTGAATAACATGCGGTTTTCCGACGGCGAATGGCTGCGTTTTGTGGAGACCTGGCTGGACAGGCCCAGCGATAGCATCATTGATAAAACCCGTAAGATTCATGATGACTATATTCATGATTTTGTGTTTGATGATGGCCATATTCAGAACATCTACCTGTTGGACAAAAAGAACATTGCCCGCAATAAGGTGCAAGTTATCAAGCAGTTTGAGCAAAAGGGTTCGCACGCCAACCGCTACGATGTCACGGTGCTGGTCAATGGCTTGCCTTTGGTGCAGGTTGAACTGAAAAAACGTGGTGTGGCCATTCGCGAGGCCTTTAATCAGGTGCACCGTTACAGCAAAGAGAGTTTTAATAGCGGGCATTCGTTGTTTAAATATTTGCAGCTGTTCGTCATTTCAAACGGTACGGATAGCCGTTATTTTGCCAACACCACTCAGCGCAACAAAAACAGCTTCGATTTCACCATGAACTGGGCAAAATCCGATAATGGCCCGATTAAAGACTTAAAATATTTTACCGCCACTTTCTTTCAGAAAAACACCTTGCTCAGTGTGCTGCTGCATTATTCGGTGTTTGATGTGAGTGATACTTTGCTGGTGATGCGCCCCTATCAAATTGCCGCCACCGAGCGCATCTTGTGGAAAATCAAAAGCACCTATCAAGCTGAAAACTGGAGCAACGTGGAAAGCGGCGGCTTTATCTGGCACACCACCGGCTCTGGTAAAACCCTGACCAGTTTTAAAGCGGCGCGTTTGGCGACTGAGCTGGATTTTATTGACAAGGTGTTTTTCGTGGTGGATCGGAAAGATCTGGATTACCAGACCATGAAGGAATATCAGCGCTTTTCGCCGGATAGTGTCAATGGCTCGGACAGCACTGCCGGGCTTAAACGCAATCTGGATAAAGATGACAATAAAATTATTATCACCACGATCCAAAAGCTCAACAACCTGATGAAAGGTGAAAACGACTTGCCGATTTATAACAAGCAAGTGGTGTTTATTTTTGATGAGGCGCACCGTAGCCAGTTTGGTGAGGCGCAGAAAAACCTGAAGAAAAAGTTTAAAAAGTTTTATCAATTTGGTTTTACCGGCACACCGATATTCCCGCAAAATGCCCTTGGTGCCGATACCACCGTCAGCGTGTTTGGCCGCGAGTTGCATGCTTATGTCATCACCGACGCTATTCGCGATGAAAAGGTATTGAAGTTTAAAGTGGACTACAACGATGTGCGCCCAAAGTTTAAAGCCTTTGAAAGGGAGCAAGACGAGAAAAAACTTAACGCGGCAGAAAACAAGCAAGCCTTGTTGCACCCCGAGCGTATTCGGGAAATTTCGCAATATATCTTGAATAATTTCCGGCAAAAAACCCATCGCCTGCAGGCTGGGGCCAAAGGCTTTAATGCCATGTTTGCCGTGAGCAGTGTGGATGCCGCCAAGCTGTATTATGAGTCTTTGCATAAATTACAAGAAGGCAGTGAGAAGCCATTGAAAGTGGCGACCATATTCTCTTTTGCAGCTAATGAAGAACAGGATGCCGTAGGCGAGATTCAGGATGAAAGCTTTGATGTTTCTGCCATGAACAGCAGTGCCAAAGAGTTTTTAAGCGCGGCTATTGCTGACTATAACACGCTGTTTAAAACCAATTTTAGTGTGGATAGCAATGGCTTTCAAAATTATTACCGCGATCTTGCCAGGCAGGTAAAAGCCAAGGAAATTGACTTGCTGATTGTGGTTGGCATGTTTTTAACCGGCTTTGATGCTCCAACCTTGAATACCTTGTTTGTGGATAAAAACTTGCGTTACCACGGTTTGATGCAGGCCTATTCACGCACCAATCGCATATTTGATGCCACCAAAACCTTTGGTAATATCGTTACCTTCCGTGATTTAGAGCAAGCCACCATTAATGCTATTACCCTGTTTGGCAATAACAATACCAAAAACGTGGTGCTGGAGAAGAGCTATAAGGAATACATGGCAGGCTTTACGGATGTAGTGACCGGCGAAACCCGACGCGGCTTTGTGGAGGTAGTCACGGAGCTGGAACAGCGTTTCCCCAACCCCGATGAGATTGTTAAAGAATCCGACAAAAAAGCCTTCGTGAAACTGTTTGGGGAATATTTGCGCGTGGAAAATGTGCTGCAAAACTACGATGAATTTGCCAGCCTGAAAGCCCTGCAAAGTGTTGATATTAGTGACCAGGAAGCGGTTGAGGCATTCAAAGCCCAACATTATCTAAGCGATGAAGACCTGGCCGCACTGCAAGTCATCAAAATGCCCGCCGAGCGGAAAATTCAGGATTATCGCTCCACCTATAACGACATACGCGACTGGCTACGGCGTGAAAAATCCGCCGCTGAAAAAGAAAAATCCACCATTGATTGGGATGAGGTGGTGTTTGAGGTGGATCTGCTCAAGTCCCAAGAAATCAATTTGGATTATATTCTGGAACTGATTTTTGAAAATAATAAGAAAGTTAAAGATAAAGCGGCGCTGGTTGAAGATGTGCGCCGAGTGATTCGCTCTAGCCTGGGCAACCGCGCCAAAGAGAGCTTGCTGGTTGATTTTATTAATCAAACCGATCTAGATCAGATAGGCGATAAGGCCAGTGTTATTGATGCTTTCTTTATCTTTGCACAAGCGGAACAACAGCGTGAGGCGCAAGAGCTAATTAGCACTGAAAGCCTGAATGCTGAGGCCGCGAGGCGTTATATTAGCACCTCACTAAAACGGGAGTTTGCCAGTGATAATGGCACTGAGCTGAATGCTATTCTGCCTAAAATGAGCCCGTTAAACCCACAGTACCTGACAAAAAAGCAGAGTGTCTTCCAAAAAATAGCCGCTTTTGTGGAGAAGTTTAAAGGTGTCGGTGGACAGGTGTGATCCTGGTCTTATAAGGTATGTGGGCGCGGCGGAACAGGAAGATGCAGGTTTTTTTTCCAAGGCCCGGCAGCTTCTACCCGCTACGCCTGTTATAAGCTACCTAAATGTTGCGAGACATCGTCATGGATTCAATTAATAACCATACTTTCAAGTCTGCTTTGATCGATAAGGATCAGGTATTAATTGACCCCTTAAATTGGGATGCATTGTTCGATAAAGTCAGTGAGCGATCAAAACAAGGACAAACGCCATCAATTGATGATCAAACATCAGGCGAGCCCACTTTGACCCGCGATGAAATTTATGCCGACCGTTTGCATTGACACCAATATTTTGGTGTATAAATTTGAACGATCCAATACTGCAAACAAAAAAGCGCGAACTATAACGTCTATCAAATCTGCCAGGCAACTATGGGCCATTCAAGTCCAAACCGCCCCCAGCTCTACGTCATTCAAAGCCATATGTCGGATACCGTACCGACTGATACGGGTTTTATTACTAGAATTCTCAAAATGCCTTAGTGCTGACTCAAAGCTTGGTTTTTGATCGGTAGCTATATACATTTCGATCACAATTATTTTCCTTGGGGAATTCCATGAACGATCCGGATCACAAAAAACATTGCATGCAATCCTGCATAGAAGCTTGTAGCCATTGCCATCAAGTGTGCTTACAAATTGCTTTGGGTCACTGCCTGAATACCGGCGGTAAACAGTAAGCGCTTAACAAACCCCATCTACCCATAATTAATTGAATTTGGGAAAGTATCGTCACCGTCAATTGATGAGGATACCCGATGAACCAGCCCCTTTCAGAAAATACCCAGCCAACGGATGCTGTAAGTCTAACCGATACGCAGCGCTTTTGGTTTGCCCATGTCGAGCAATGCCTGGCGTCAGGTTTGAGTATTGCCGTGTATGCCCGGCAACACCAATTGGCCGATAAATCTTTATATCACTGGATCAAGCGTAAGCGTGAGTGGCCAAGCCGTGCTGTGCAGACCGGCGCTGGCACAGCGACTTTTCATCCTGTGCAGATGGTACAGCCGGTGACGAGTGGCTCACTTGAACGGCCAACGCTGTGGCTGCGCCTACCCAATGGCATTGAATGTCAATTTCAAGCCATTGATACCGAGCATTGCCTGGCGGTGCTGACCGGGTTGTCGAGGTTGCCAGCATGATGCGGCCCCTTTCCGTCGATTGGGCAGTTTATTTATGCGAACAACCGGTTGATTTCAGGAAGGGCGCTGCCAGTTTGGCGGTCCTGGTGGAAGCGCAGTTGAGTTTAAATCCGTTTGCTGATTGTTTGTATGTGTTTAGAAATCGGTCAGCCACGGCTATCAAGTTGCTGTATTGGGAGCGTAATGGTTTTTGTCTATGGCAGAAGCGTTTGGAGAAAGCACGGTTTTTCTGGCCAAAACCCAGCGAGTCTGGCACGGTGACGTTAAGCGTACAGCAACTGAACTGGTTGTTGGAAGGTTATGATATTAATCGCATGAAGCCGCATCCGGTGCTGGATTATCAGTCGGTTTTATAATCTTTTGCCGGCTTTGAAGCGTCTATTTTCTGAATTTTCAATGGCTTATTATGGCGTAAGTTGCTATAATAAGCCTTATGGAACAAGAGCTTGAATTGCCTTCAGATGTCGACAGCCTGCAGAAAATGCTACGTACGCTGACGCGTGATTATCGGCAATTACAATCAAAACACGATATTCTGCAAGAGCAAATCAATCTCTTGCTACATAAACGCTTTGGCGCCAATAGCGAGAAATACCGGGCAGAGCAAGCGGATATGTTCAATGAGGCGGAAGCCTATGCCGAAGAGTCGGATGAAACGACCGCTGAAACGGCGACGGCCACCTCTGAAGTGGTGGCCGCCACCGAAAATGCATCAGCGCCTATCGCTTCCGCAGCCCAGCCCGGCCAAACTGTACCGGTCAAGCCTGGCCGTAAAGCCCTGCCTGCTGCACTCCCCCGCGTTGAGATCATCCACGACCTACCGGAAGCGCAACGCCGTTGCTCAGCCGGCCATGCGCTAAAAGAAATCGGTACTGAAGTGTCCGAACAACTGGACATCATTCCAGCCAAGGTGCAGGTGTTACGCCATATCCGCATCAAGTATGCCTGCCCTTGCTGTCAGGCCGAGGTGAAAACCGCGCCACTGCCGCCGCAACCGCTGCCTAAAAGCAATGCTTCGCCCGGTTTACTGGCTTATCTGATCACCAGCAAATTCCTGGATGCCTTGCCGTTTTACCGGCAAAGTAAACAGTTTCAGCGTATCGGCGTTGAGCTATCACGCGGCACCCTGTCTTTATGGGCGATTCGTTGCGGCGAGCTGATTCAAGCTTTGTGCAATTTGATGCAGGAACACCTGCATCAGTACCCCATTCTGCAAATGGATGAAACCACGCTACAAGTCTTGAAAGAAGAGGGCAAAGCCGCTAGCAGTCAGTCTTATCTGTGGGTACAGCGCGGTGGCCCACCTGATCAACCAGTCGTGCTGTTTCACTATGCACCCACCCGCAGCCAGGCCGTGGCAGACCAACTGCTACAAGGTTACAGCGGTACGCTGCAAACCGACGGCTACGCCGCTTACCCGACCGTGTGCGCTAAAAACGGCTTGCGCCATGCCGGGTGTTGGGCACACGCCAGACGTAAATTCGATGAAGCCTTAAAAGCCCAAGGCAAAGCTCAGCCTAAAGCCGGCAAAGTCAGTAAGGCCTTAATCATGATCCAGAAACTGTACCGGATTGAGACGCAAATCAAATATCTGTCGGTCGATGAAAAATACCGGATTCGCCAACAGCAGGCCGTGCCGATCCTGCATGAAATCAAAGCTTGGTTGGATATCTCCTTAACCCAAGTGGCCCCCACCAGCTTAACCGGCAAAGCCTTGGGCTATCTGGCTAACCAGTGGTCAACACTCACCGTCTATTGCCAAGATGGGCGGTTAGACATTGATAACAATGCCGTGGAACGCGCCATCCGGCCCTTTGTCATTGGTCGTAATAACTGGCTATTCGCCGATACCATAAAAGGCGCCAAAGCCAGTGCCAATCTCTATAGCCTGATTGAAACCGCCAAACTCAATGGACTGGAGCCGTATCGCTATCTGCATCATATTTTTAAAGAACTGCCCAAGGCTCAGACTCTGGAAGATATTGAATCACTGCTGCCCTGGCAAGTGGATAGGGAGCATATTAACAGCGGATGGAAAAATGGCTAGATGGGGTTTGATAACCGCTTACGGTAAACATGTTGAGGCGGAACATTTTCGACTGATGATGAGCTGTGCCGAAATTTGCCAAGCCTCGGCTAATTTGCAACTGGGTGGCTCTGTTTTTCATCAGCGTGTTTGCGGGGTTTGTGCCGAAATCTGCGAAGCCTGTGCGGTGAGTTGCGAAAAAATTGGCGGTATGGATGAATGCGTGAAGGCGTGCCTAGCTTGCGCCGAGAGTTGTCGGCACATGGCAAGTAACACGCTTGGGCATCATGACGGCTGCGAGAATAAAGCCTGAGAAAAATCTGCCGATTTCAAAAAGAGGGGATTTATTAAATTCCTAAATAACTCTACCCTTGGGCAAAATAGTAAATGGAGCGCAACCATGAAAAATAAGGATAAAGCATCTCATTACGCACATGAGGCTTTTGATAAAATTGCCGGTGCAAGCAGTAAGGCATCCGAGGTACTTTACGATAAAGGCGAGGACTTGAAAATTGCCGAGCAAATATTGAGAAAGCAATGCCGCAGATATGTGCGTGATAATCCGATTACAGCATTGGGTATTGCAGCAACAGCAGGCTTTTTGTTGAGCCAGCTACTTAAAAGTACGTTAAACCGTTAAAAATCATGTATTCGGGTGCGCTGGTAGCCCCATGCAGTTGGTGTACTTAGTTTTATTGCTATAGAGCAAGGTTACAGGCATCGCTGCATGAAAGTGCCGACCCCCTTGCTGGGGGGGGGTTCTCCGTCCCCAGCGAATCGGCTTTTGGTCTATAGGTCATCTATGAGCGAAGCAAGATCTTCGGCATGTTCTTCTTCACTGGCCAGTATCTCTTTGAGCATGATTTGTGTTGTTGAATCATGCTCAGCCAAATAGGCTATCATCTCCCGATAGCTTTCGATGGCGATCCTTTCAGCTATAAGATCTTCCTTGATCATCGATTTGAGCGTATCGCCTTCAATGTACTCGGCGTGGCTACGCTCGCTCAACCCATCTGGAGAATAATTGGGTTCGCCCCCCAATTCGACAATGCGTTTTGCCAGACGGTCCGCATGCAGCATCTCTTCATTGGCGTGGGCCAAAAACTCGGTTTTTACCGGCTCGGAATGTATTCCCTTGGCCATAAAGAAATGACGTTTATAACGTAGAACGCAGACTAACTCGTAAGCGCTCAATTATCCGCGTAATTCACAACCCTTATGGGCCCTGTCAGACTATCCCCACGCTATAAACTTGGGATTTACGATGGCATCAACCGAAAGCAATACCGATCACGAATTCTGGCAACGCCATATCGAGCAATGGCACACCTCCGGGTTATCTCAAGCCAGTTACTGCCGCCAGCAAGCGCTACTTGTCCATCGATTTAGTTATTGGAAGCGCAAGTTCCTGGCAGAGTGCGAACCGATTTCGCCTGATCCAAAAAGCGGCTTTGCCCGAGTGCAAGTAGCGGCACCTGTCGCCACACCTTCCTCGCCGGGCTTGTCCTTGTGCTTTCGGGATGGCATCCGGTTGACCGGGATTACGCAGACTAATCTGGCTTTGATTAAACCCTTGCTTGAGGTATTGCGGTGACTTATATCATGCGCCCCGCCTTGGAACTGACAGAGGTCTATCTTTACCGGCAAGCCATTGATTTTCGCAAATCCCATCGTGGCCTGGCGGCGATTATTGAGTGTGAGCTCGGCCATAATCCGTTTGATGGTGGGCTGTATGCGTTCACCAATCAGCAGCGAACTAAAATCAAATGTTTGTTCTGGGAAAACACGGGCTTTGTCCTTTATTACAAGGCTTTGGTCGAGGATAAGTTCAAGTGGCCGAAGGGTGATGAGGCACTGTTAACGTTAACCGGTCAGCAGTTGAATTGGCTTTTGGATGGCTATGACATTAGCGTCATGAAAGGCCATAAAAACCGGCATTATGAATCTGTTTTTTAAGGGAAATATCAGTATTTACGGAGTGAAATCGCGTATAATATCAGCATGATTTCACCTCACTTTCCTGCCTTAGAACACGATGATTACTCGGCTGTCTTGTTGCCGGGGATGCTCGCTGAATTACTTGAAAAAGCACAACGCGTGGAGTAAGCGCTTAATAAAGCACGTAGTACCCCTATCTGGCAAAATTCTGATTTTTAAAATTCCAGGGCAACAAGGCTTCAATTTTTTCAACCGTATCGGCATAAGGCAGTGCTTTGAGGACTTGGGTTAAATAGGCGTAGGGTTCTATTCCATTAGCTTTAGCCGTTTCAATCAAACTGTAATGGATTGCGCTGGCTTGTGCGCCTTTGGGGCTATCACTGAATAACCATGCTTTGCGACCAATCACAAAGGGACGAATAGCGTTTTCAGCAAGAATATTGCTGATGTTCAATTCCCCATTCGAGCAATACACCATCAGCTTATCCCATTGATTACTGAGGTAAGTCATGGCCTTGCCGGTTAAACCGTCCTTCGGCACTTTGTGTTGATTGTCATCCAGGTACGTTTTCAGTTTTTTCAAAACAGGCAGGCTTCTTTTGCAGCGTTGCTGAAATTTTTCTGCGGCGCTCAGTGTTTTGATCTGCCGCTCTATCATATAGAGTGTATTGATTAAACCCAGGATGTGATCCGCTTTGCTCGCCTTATACGGTTTACCTTTCTTCGGTTTGGGTTGCGCATCTTGAGCCTCTTTAAATTTGCGGCGCACATGATCCCAACAACCTAGTTGGGTAATGTTGTTAATAAGGCACGCGGCATTGTAGCCAGCAAAGCCATCGGTTTGCAGATAACCCTGAAAACCATCAAGCAGGCGCAACGGCACGTCCTGGCTGCGGGACGGATCGTATTCAAACAACACGCTAGGTTGTCCAGGCGGACCGCCCAGTGTCACCCACATGAATTTATCCGAGGTCGCCGGTCGCCCCGGTTCTTTGAGGACCTGCACCCGTGTTTCGTCGGCCATGATGAGGTTGCCGGCCTGTTGATGATCCCGGAGGAGATTAATCAAAGGTTGCAAGGGTCTGGCCAGCGCGATGACCCAGTTGGCTAGCGTGGCCCTTGAGAGTTCGCCGCCATAACGGGCTAAGATGTTTTCAAGTCGATAAAGCGGTAAGCCATCGCAGTATTTATAGATGAGTACAGAGCACATCAGGTCAATGCTACCCATTGCACCCGGAACAGGATGCTTGGGCAGAACGGCAGCTATAATCCGGCGTTGCATCTCATCTTGACTCGGTTCCAGAAACACGGCTTTTTCTTGCATGTATTCTAAAACCCGTACTTGTGCGGGGATAATGTCCAGTTCTTCTTTGACTTTAGTAAAGAAGGTCGTAATGGCACCGGCTTTTTCTTCATCGCTCAGCTTGATAAAGATTTGCTCGCGGGGTAAGTTGTCGGCAAACGGTTTACGTCCCGGTTTTTGCTTAGTTTGACCGGCCTCAGGGGATTCGGACGCAATGCCGGACGCAATCGCCTCGACTTCGTCGACCGCTTCATCCGTTGCGGTTTCAAAATCCACCGTGGCTTCAATTTCAGCATCATCAAATAACGAGATTTGCCCCGACTGTTCACTCGAAGGTGCAAAGCGTTTGACTTTGGATAACCGTAGCGCTTCTTCGAGTAACTCAATCCGTTGTTTGAGCGAGGCAATGACTTCGGATTTAAGTTCAACGGTTTGCGTTAACTCATCCACGCGTTGTGCTTTTTCAAGTAATTCAGCGAGCATCCCCGGCAACAAGACAGCCGAGTAATCATCGTGTTCTAAGGCAGGAAAGTGAGGTGAAATCATGCTGATATTATACGCGATTTCACTCCGTAAATACTGATATTTCCCTTAAAAAACAGATTCATAATGCCGGTTTTTATGGCCTTTCATGACGCTAATGTCATAGCCATCCAAAAGCCAATTCAACTGCTGACCGGTTAACGTTAACAGTGCCTCATCACCCTTCGGCCACTTGAACTTATCCTCGACCAAAGCCTTGTAATAAAGGACAAAGCCCGTGTTTTCCCAGAACAAACATTTGATTTTAGTTCGCTGCTGATTGGTGAACGCATACAGCCCACCATCAAACGGATTATGGCCGAGCTCACACTCAATAATCGCCGCCAGGCCACGATGGGATTTGCGAAAATCAATGGCTTGCCGGTAAAGATAGACCTCTGTCAGTTCCAAGGCGGGGCGCATGATATAAGTCACCGCAATACCTCAAGCAAGGGTTTAATCAAAGCCAGATTAGTCTGCGTAATCCCGGTCAACCGGATGCCATCCCGAAAGCACAAGGACAAGCCCGGCGAGGAAGGTGTGGCGACAGGTGCCGCTACTTGCACTCGGGCAAAGCCGCTTTTTGGATCAGGCGAAATCGGTTCGCACTCTGCCAGGAACTTGCGCTTCCAATAACTAAATCGATGGACAAGTAGCGCTTGCTGGCGGCAGTAACTGGCTTGAGATAACCCGGAGGTGTGCCATTGCTCGATATGGCGTTGCCAGAATTCGTGATCGGTATTGCTTTCGGTTGATGCCATCGTAAATCCCAAGTTTATAGCGTGGGGATAGTCTGACAGGGCCCATAAGGGTTGTGAATTACGCGGATAATTGAGCGCTTACACTAACTCAGTGGCAAGCGCTTCATTTAAAAGCCTGATGACTTCTTTACGGTCCGCCGAGTAGCCTTTAGTGACGGCGCCGTTCTCAATATTATGGCGGGCGTGCTTGCGCAAGGCCTTAATGTTCGATAGAACCGATTCATTATCTTTGGACATTTCGTTTGTAGACGTATTCATTTTTTTACCTGTGGTGTTTTGCAATTGATGGGCTTATTTACTGACAGAAAAATCGAAGTCCCGCTTTTAGTATTTCTAGCGGCAAGGCGATCAAAGCCCAACACTGCGGATTTACTGTGATTTATGATGCAAGCTAATATAGAGTAATGACCATCCGGCAAAGATCAGGTTAATGCCTAATAGTAAACCCGGTATCCATACTGCAGTTCCAGGCCAACCAGCCCAAACGATAATAGCCAAAAACAAAGATGTTAGACCGCTAAAAATTGTCCAGCCCCAACGCGCCAGTGGACGCAGCATGACAGCCAAAGAAACTTTTGCCAGACCATCCATAGCGAAAAATATGCTGAGTAACAGGGTTAAGGTCATTCTGCCTTCCGTGGGATCCGCCACCAGGAAATAACCGATTATAATTTGTAAAACGCCGGAAAATAGCCATAAACCAAACCCTGGCATATTGCTGATACTAATAACTCTGACGGTTTGAAATACTCCGCACACCAACAACAGCCAACCCAGAAACAGGGTAATACCTAAAGTAAAAACGCTGGGAACGATAATGGCAGTTGTTCCCATGGTGATCAAAAACAGGCCTTCCGCTGCAAACCATTTCCAATGCTGTTGCAAATAACTGAGCACTTGAAGTTGTAGCGGCCTGATCCCGCCACTGGATTTAAATTGTGCATTTATATTCATGACTAAACATTTTCCGGATTAAATTAAAACCATTAAGTTATTTCAAACAATGTTGGTTTTGCTACTTTTAGCCATGAGGGTGGATGATTTTATTTTTAAACGTCGACAGGGCATTTTTAATTTTTTGCCATTCACCTTTAAATCCTGCAGTGCCTATCGATTTTTTTAAGGTGTCCATTTCGTTGTAAAGTGGTTCAAAATCTTTTTTAATACCGTAACCTAAGGCTTCTGCCACATTGATATCCTGGTTTGTTTCTATGACCAACTGGGAAATCTTATCTTTGTTTTCTTGCTTGGATAAGTCTTCCTTATGTTCAATTTGAAACGCCTGATTTAATTTATCTTCCGCCCTAAAAATTGAAAGCGGTGTGATATCTTGTTCGTAAACCAAGGTATCAAGTGCTTTAATTAATTCCCGTTTGGCTTCGGAAAGATTTCCTGCCGCTATCAACGGCACCACTTGATCAATGGTGGCAAGGTAGGTTCCCAGCGGCAGAGAGGCCACCGTCACCCGAATTTCATCAACTAAACTATCGAGTATGGGCCGGGCATCCTGAAACTTTTCATCATTAATTAAACCGGATAATTGATTTTTCAAGCTTTTGATTACTTTCAAATCGGTAGGCCCTTCCAAGACCTGGACTTGAATATCAATGGGAACCAGCTCTAAAGCCGGTTCACGAGCTAACAGTAAATGTAAATCGCCGGAAGCGACTTGTAATGCCGCCAGGGCTTCTTTGGGCTGGTTATTTGCCAGAGCTTTTAGTGCGGTTTGCGTAGCAATTGCCGCATCGACTGCTTCTTTGGCGAGTTGCTTTCCGGTCGAGCTATCTTTGATACTGGTCGTCAGATCGGGAGTCGCTGCGGTTGCGGCCGGCGGATTTTTTGCCGCATCTACCGCAAAGGCCGTTAACGGCAGAGATAAAATCAAAGGCATCACTGTAGACCCAATAACGGCCCTGATTTTTAACTTTTGAATTTTCATTATCATTTCCATATTTTGTGAGATTTATTGAACCAAGCCAATCACGGCGGCAATTAACAGCACAGAAGCCGTAACGCTTACACCGATCTACCTATGGCTAACGGTTTACAAAATAAGTTAATCGCTAGAATTTATCAGTGCATTAACGAACATAGCGTGAATGAAACGCCCCAATGCACCAAGTCTCTGTCTATTGCTGACGCCTTAAAATCGCAGTAAACCTTACAGCTTTGCAATAATTATTGATTTCACCTCGGGGCTTACTGCCCGCAAACCTTGCTAAGGCTTTGATTAATATGCTGAGCGAGCCATTTAATCGATGTTCGTTGCCGCACAGACCTATTTTGGTTTTGTGAGTATTGTTTTTAAAGCGCAAATGAAAAACCGAATCAACAGCGACAAAAATATCCCTGTCTAAATAAGCAGCTTAGTGCTGGTAGTGTGTTTTCCCTCATTACACTGACTGCTGTACCCAGACCCACTGAAATTTAAATTAGGACGGTTTTATGAGCAAAAAACCTCGCGTAAGCCACCCTATATACAGTTATTTACCCATGGAAATCGATGGCGTTGATTCCTTGGCTGAGCTGGCGCTGGATATGCGTTGGTCGTGGAATCATGCAACCGATGGCGTATGGCGGATGCTTGATCCTGAGCTGTGGGAAATTACCCAAAATCCGTGGGTCGTTTTGCAGACAGTATCGCGTGACCGTATTGAGTGCGTATTGGCCGATACCGCTTTTCGCAAACATGTTGATGCGTTGGTTCATACCAAGCGGCAATTACTGGAGGCGCCTGCGTGGTTTCAAAAGCAGCATTCACAGAGTGCCCTGAACTGTGTCGCCTATTTCAGTATGGAATATATGCTGAGCGAAGCTTTGCCGATCTATTCCGGTGGGCTGGGAAATGTAGCCGGCGACCAACTTAAAGCCGCCAGCGATCTGGGTATACCGGTAGTCGGCGTGGGATTACTGTACCAGCAAGGCTATTTTCGCCAATTGATCGATAAGGACGGTATACAACAGGCTCTCTACCCCTATAACGACCCAGGACAGTTGCCGATCATGCCTTTGCGACAAGAAAACGGCGAATGGTTACGATTGGAGATTGCCTTACCCGGTTACACGGTATGGCTACGCGCCTGGCAAGTACAGGTCGGCAGAGTGAAACTTTATCTGCTGGACAGTAATGATGCAGTGAACTATCCAGAGCACCGAGGGATTACCAGCGAGTTGTATGGCGGCGGATCGGAGTTACGCCTCAAACAGGAAATGCTGCTTGGACTCGGCGGCTGGCGATTGCTGGTTGCGTTGGGTCTCCGTCCGGAAGTCTGTCATCTGAATGAAGGCCATGCCGCCTTTGCAGTATTGGAACGCGCTCGCAGTTACATGCAAGAGACAGCTCAGTGTTTCGAAGTAGCATTGGCGATCACCCGTGCCGGGAATCTTTTCACTACTCACACGGCTGTAGCGGCCGGTTTTGATCGTTTCGCACCACCACTTATTGAGCAATATCTCGGTGCATATGCTAAGCAGAAGCTCGGCATCACAGTCCATGATTTATTGGCCATGGGCCGCCAAAACCCGAACGACTTGTCGGAGCCTTTCAACATGGCCTATCTGGCAATCCGGGGAAGTGGGGCCGTAAACGGCGTTAGCCGTTTGCATGGCGAAGTCAGCCGACGCCTGTTTGAACCGCTGTTTCCAGGTTGGCCGCAGGATGAAATCCCGGTTGGATACGTAACAAACGGCGTCCATATGCCAACTTGGGACTCGGCAGCTGCCGATGATCTTTGGACGGAAGTTTGTGGCAAAGATCGCTGGCTGGGGTCGGCGAAAAACCTGGAACAAGACATTCGCCATATCTGCGATGCCAGACTCTGGCAATTTCGCAACGAAGCTAGTCAGTCTCTGGTTGATTTCACTCGCAAACGTTTATCCCGACAACTATCAGCCTGTGGATCAACGGCAGAGGCGATTGCCGAAGCCAAGCAACTATTTAATCCAAAAACCTTGACACTGGGTTTTGCGCGGCGCTTCGCAACTTACAAGAGGCCTAATCTGCTGCTGTATGACCCGGATCGCTTATTACGCCTGTTAACCAATACCCAACGGCCAGTGCAACTAATTTTGGCAGGCAAGGCCCACCCGGCTGACCAAGCCGGACAGGCTCTAATTCAGCAATGGGTGCATTTTATCAGCAGGCCAGAAGCTCGCGCGCATGTGATCTTTCTGAGCGATTACGACATGCAGTTAACCGGAGAATTAGTACAAGGAATCGACGTCTGGCTGAACACGCCACTAAGACCCTGGGAAGCATGCGGCACCAGTGGCATGAAAGTGCTGGTCAATGGCGGCATCAACTTGTCGGAACTGGATGGCTGGTGGGCAGAAGCCTATAAACCTGAAGTGGGCTGGGCATTAGGGGATGGATTAGAACATGGCGACGATGCTTTTTTGGAGGCCGCCGATGCCAACGCGCTTTACGATCTGTTGGAACGGGAAGTGATTCCAGAGTTTTATGACCGGGATGAAACTAATATCCCCAACCGATGGCTTAGCAGAATGCGGGAAAGCATGGCGAGGTTAACACCGCGTTTTTCTGCGAATCGTGCGGTGTGCGAATACACAGAACAACATTACCTGCCGGCGGCTGCAGCCTATAACTTGCGAATTGCCGATAAAGGCGCAATCGGTAAACAAATAGCTGAATGGCAGCAGCATCTGGAACAAAAATGGACCACTCTGCACTTCGGCAAGATGAAAATTGAAACGCACGGCGAACAACACCTATTTGAAATTCAGGTCTATCTCAATGATCTTGATCCCGTTGCGGTGCGGGTGGAGTTATATGCCGAAGGCGTTGCAGGCGGGACTCCAATACGCTTGGAAATGAAGCAAGTTGGTCTACCGGTCGACACTTTGTCCAGCTATTACCTATACAGCACAACCGTTTCAGCGACTCGCTCGCCCACCAACTATACGGTGCGCCTTATCCCACACCACGATGACGTGGCGGTTCCACAGGAGGCCCGGCTAATCCTCTGGCAGCGGTGATCCGTTTTAAAAGGTTTAGGAATCCAAGAGTTACCGAAAAACGTCATCGGGAATTGAAATCCATCCGTAAACGGCTCTGATATCCAGATGATTTCAAATGACGAACACAACACCAAACCACAAATAGCTGAAAAAACATGGATATAAGTACGGTCATAGTCAAAATCTAGTCTGCGCATACAAGCCTGTTCTTCGCTCTATGATAGACACCATGACCAACGCTAAAGAATCTACAGATATAGCCAGCAGAGTTGCCATGGCAATTTAATGACACCTTGGCAGATTTGTGCGCTGACGAACAGACTGATTTACCTGGAAGGGAAATAATGGCTCTACAGATAAATCCGCCTCATTGTGTCTCGAAAGGAATTATTGAATCTGCGTGGTCTGTCGTTGACAACATATAGACTGTCCCAGCACAAAATTCAGCCGTTAATTGTTCTGAAGGAAAAATACTATGTCTGATGACAAACCTCTTATTGACGATAAATCTTTTACTGTTAAGGTTCCTAACCGTGCAGTTGAACTTTTAAAAGAATTCAAGACTGAAGAAATCATATTTTTCATGATAATTCTGCTTTCGGTTATCGGTGTAGGCATTACCGACTACGCACCTATGGAAAGCTGGGCTTATTGGATGTTTATGGTTACGGCATTGGCTGCCTCTGCGGTGGTGATAGAAAAGACCTTGTTACACCGAAAAGACGTTAGCTTTACCAAATTATGGGTAACACAGTTGTTGCATTGGGGGGCGACGCTAATTGTGATTATTCTCAGCTTTGCTTTCGTTAAAACCGGCCGCATGACTTACGAGGGTTCTGGTCTGGTTATTCTGCTTATACTGTCATTGTCGACCTTTCTGGATGGATTTCACGTCGGTTGGCGTTTTTATCTTGCCGGTATTTTCTTAGCCATTACTTCCATTTTGGCGGCTTTCGTCGAAGAGTACATGTGGATTTTACTAGTCATCGCAATTGCCAGCATTGTGTTCTCCACTTATTTGGAAAAATATCTGACTGCAAAAGAAAATGAAATCCAGGAATCTTAGAAGACGTTAAGAAGTAACGAAAATGGAATCATACCGCATAGAGCTTTTTTTCATTGCCCTGGCTGCTGCTCTGGCGCCATTTTTGGCTCAACTGCCGAATCGCTTTCGGCTGCCGATAGTTGCCGTTGAATTGTTATTGGGTATTTTTATTGGCCCTCATATCCTTAATCTGGTGAATGCGGATGGTTTGGTGGGGACAATGGGTGAATTGGGTTTAACCTTTTTACTGTTCATGGTCGGACTGGAAATCAACTTTAATGAAATCCGGGGAAAACCGTTAGCATTAGCCGTTGGCGGTTGGTTTTTATCGTTGACAGTAGCAATGGTCTTTATGTTCATTGCGAATTCGCTAGGCTTGATAAAAACCCCGTTATTAGCGGCTGTGGCCTTATCAACTACTGCCCTCGGTGTTCTGGCCCCCATTCTGCGTGATAAAGGGATTCTGGAAACCAAGTTTGGTAAACTACTACTTTCCGCCGCCGCGATAGGCGAACTCGGCCCGCTAGTGGCGATTTCTTTCCTGATTATCCCCGAACATTCGCCAGTATTACATACGCTGTTTATGATCATTTTTGCAGGAATAATTTTGCTCTCGGCCTACACGGCAACTCAGGTTCGATCTTCAAAAATCATTGATTTGCTAGCACAAACCATGCAAAGCAGCGGTCAATTACCCGTGAGAATTTGTATCGTTTTACAGACGCTATTGGTGGTGCTTGCCGCAGAATTTGGCTTCAACGTTGTGATCGGCGCATTTGCTGCCGGCATGGTGGTGAGCCTCGCTTCCACGGGTGAAGGTGGCGCGATGCTTCGGCAAAAGCTTGATGCGATTGGTTACGGATTCCTGATCCCATTTTTTTTCATCGTAGCCGGTATGAAGTTTGATCTTAGCGCGTTATGGGCTTCGCCTTTAGTTCCAGTGCAAATTATCTGTCTATTAGTTCTTTTGATTTTGGTTAGGGGGGCACCGGTTTTACTATACAATCGAGTTCTTTGTGCAAATCATAAATTGCCATTTGCTCTTTATTCTGCCACGGGGTTACCTTTAATCGTTATCATTACAGAACTTGGAATTTCTTCTGGACTTATGGCGGCCGATAAAGGCGCAGTGCTGGTTTGTACAGGCATGATTTCTGTATTTCTATTCCCCATTCTTGCAGAAAACTTATTGCCGAAGAATAATGATAAGCTTTGAATAATTGCAGCGCTGGAAATTAGTGAGTTTAATTCAAAATTTGAGTTGTAATTTGCCGAGATCATAATGGCGATCTGTCTATCATTGGGTTATCTGAGGCTCAGCCATACAAAACAGTGATTATTAATTGTGGGCTACCGTCCGAGAATAAACTGCCTTAAGCCCTTCAATATTCAGAAAATCCTGTGTATTCTTTGTTGCCAATATCTAACTCATGCAGGATAGCGCTAAAACGCGCATACCTTTAATTTAATCTTAGAAACAAGATACGGAAGCATACAGATGCATTTTGTTGATGAATCAATGGTTGCCAGCGTTCTGTGTATGCAGGATCTGATTCCAGTGATGCGCCAGACCATGATTGATTTCTCACAAGGTCGCATTGCTCAGCCGCCCCGCCAAATGTCTGCCGTTCAATCGCACGATGGCTTTTTTGGGAGCATGCCGGCAACCAGTGCCCATGCTTTGGGTGCCAAGCTCGTGACATTCTACCCTGATAATGCCGAGAAAAATCTTCCTGCCGTTATGGCAATGATAGTGCTGTTTAGGCCGGAAACCGGTGAGCCATTGGTTATGCTTGATGGGCGCTTAATTACCGAGATGCGAACTGCTGCTGTCTCGGCGGCCTATATCGACGCTGTTGCGGCAGCCAAGGTAAATACTCTCGCCGTTTTGGGGGCAGGTGCGCAAGGCAGGCGGCATATTGAAGCTTTATCACATGTACGCCAGTTTAAAGATATCCGCATTTGGAGTCGCACGCTACGGCAGGCAGAAGAACTTGCTACCCACGTTGGTGGCCGGGTGATGTCGCGCGAAGCAGTGGTGCGGGATGCGGATGTGGTTGTCGTGGCGACATCCGCAACCGAACCGGTGCTGGAAGGAAAATGGCTGCGCCCTGGTGCGAAAGTTGTGACCGTCGGTTGGGCGGGTGCCGACAGCGCAGAGGTTGATGGGGCAACGATGGCAAATGTGATTATTGTAGACTCTCGGGAAGGCACGTTGGCAGAATCAGGCAATATACGCCGCTTCAACGCCCAAATTTATGCCGAACTGGGCGAAATCCTCGACGGAACCCGACGATTAAACCCAGAGGCTACCGTTGTCTTCGATTCAATCGGCATGGCTTGCGAGGACATAGCTGCGGCAACGCTGGTGTACGAAAAACTGCAGGGCAAAACTCGATAGGCCTCAGGTATCAGCCGCTAATTGTCACCCCGTGTTAAAAGTGGCTACTTATACTGCATTATTCCGACCAATCTGGATAATTTATGAGCCAAGATCATGTTTAACAAGCTAAATAATTACTCAAAGGTTTTGCCACTCTGGAGTTTGCTGCTTTATTTAATTGGATTTTCGGCTCATTCCGCTACTCTGTCATTCTTAGACAATGGTCATCTGGTGAAAACAATGGCAATCGAAGAACTGGTACGAGGCAGCGAATTAATAACATTAGCTGTCAATAATCCGACCGATTCGATAAGCAAAAATTATCAGGGCTTTGGGTTAAATTTGCTATTGAATGCGGTTTTCAATTCAGAATGGCAAGGCCGCGATGCCATTAAATTTACCGCCTTGGACGGGTATCAGTCCATTATACCTGTGCAAGCGATTATCAAGCACCAGGGCTTGATTGCCATAGGTGAAAATGGTGTAAGCAGGTTTACGCCGCTGCTGCGAAAAAATACCGAAACTGTCGATCCGGGGCCGTTTTATCTGGTCTGGGAAAATATCCAGGATAACGCTGCCCAAACAGATCCCTGGCTGAGTTGGCCCTGGCAGTTGACGTCTATTGAATTAACTTCGTTCGAGCGGGAATATCCGCAGTCGACACCACCGGCCTCCAGCCCTGAATCCGTTAAAAATGGCTTTTTAGGATTTCGACAACATTGTATGAAATGTCATGCCATTAATGGTAACGGCGGCACGATGGGGCCGGAACTCAATTATCCAGTCAGCGTTACCGAGTATTGGCAGCCGGCATGGCTTACTAAATTTATAGCCGATCCGCAAAGCGTGCGGGCTAATAGCAAGATGATAGCATTTGAGGGCAATTCCGATCACCGCGAGGCACTGATTGCAGATATTATCGAATATTTAAAAGTGATGGCAAGCAGTAAACCGTTGCATCGCGAATAGGTTTTGCCAGTATTGGCTCTGCAAAACCTGTAGACTGAAGGTTAAGCACATCAAAATACTTTACCCCGAAATTTTCCGACTAAGCCGACACCCAGCAACGCTACTAATGCACTCCACAATAAGCCAGGCATCAAGTCGAAATGACGCTGATAAAAAGTTGCCTGCGGTTTAGTTTGATAAGGGATGGCATAAATACCCGCCCAACTGGTATCCAGTGGGGATAAGCTTAAAACATCACCGTTTGCCAAGGATACTGTCGAAATCCCGGTATTGGTGGCGCGTATAATCGGACGCCTGAATTCTATACCACGGGCCAGTGTCATATATAAATGTTGATACGGTTCCTGCCAGTTGCCATACCAGGAATCATTGGTGGCATTAACCATAAATTGCGCCCCCAGATCGGCCAGTCCTTTGGAAAACTCTGGAAACAAACTTTCATAACAAACTTGCGGCCCTATTGCATAACCATTAATGCTTAATAACACCGTTGGCCCTGGGCCACGACCAAAATGCGCCACCATGGGAAACAGGTTTCTCAACCAGGGAAATGTCTGTTCACCGGGGATATACTCGCCCAAAGCCAGCAGATTGGTTTTACTGTAATGAGGTTCGGTTACTATACCCTGCTTATCGATTGCAAATAGCGAGTTGGTAATTAAACCGGATTGCTGATCCTTGGCATAAGCCCCGGTAATCAAGGCGATTTGCCGAGATTGCAAAAATCGCTGAACCGCCAGTGCATATTCTGACTGGTTATAATCGCCGCCCAATCGACCCGGAAAAGCGGTTTCCGACCACATGGCAAAATCAATGTGGGGATTTTGCACCAGACCTTGATCGGTTACCTGCAGGTATTTTTTTAAAATCTCAGCTCTAAAGCCTTTGCCATGTTCCATGGCTTCTTTTTCAACATTGCCGATATTGGCCTGAACCAACAATGCTGTTACAGAGGCATCGGGAATCGGCAGTCGATTTTTTAAGCAGATGCCACCGCCATTCAAGATCAGAAAAACGATCAGCACGCTGGCCAGGCCAAGTTTGCCGGTGAGTTGGCTGCGTTGCCGCCAAGCCAGCAAAACCGCCAAATTGGTGAGAATGGTCAACATGCTCAAACCGGTAAATCCGATAAATTCAGCCCATTGGTATATAGGCAATCCGGCACCATACCAGCTATAGCCAAAATTCCATTTGAATAACATTGGGGTATAGAGTTCGGTTAAAGCCGTCAATACAGCCATCAAACCAAACGATAAACCAGCAGAACCGAGGCAATACTTGCGACTCCAGAACCACAATATCCCGGCAACCGGCACAAACAGATGACCCAGCAGCCCAAACAAAATCATACCCAGGCCCGATACCAACCAGTTGACTTTGGCAAATTCATGCAGGGTATAAGTCACCCAGTTGAAACCGATCAAAGTATAGATAAAGCTGGTCAGCACCCCACTTAACAGCACGGATTTTAGTTTATGCTGCTCTTGCCAAAACAGCCACAAGGGCACAAAGCAGAATAAGGATGCCCAGGGCGGAAAAGGGATATAACTGGTGCCGATAAAGATTCCGGACCAAATCGGCAACAGCCATTGAGAGTTTTTAGTCCGCCACAAACGGTTCATGCTCAGTTGTCTCACGCTAAGATACAAAACCTAATTGTACCTGATTGCTTAAGCCGGCAATCCTGAAGCGTGAGGACAAACTTTACCAATTTAAACCAGCACTCGTTCGATACCACCATTAGTGACTTGTTTGACATAGCTTTTCATCCAGTTTTCACCGAGTATGTGTCTGGCCATTTCCACGACAATGTAATCCACTTCCAGTTGTTCCACTTCATCGCCATAGCGTTGCAAGCCTTGCACACAGGATGGGCAAGAGGTGAGCATTTTCACCGGCCCATCGTAACCACCGGCCTTGAGTTTGGCGGTATTTTCCTGAAGTTCTGATGACTTGCGGTAGCGTATCTGGGTGGATATATCCGGACGGGCCACCGCCAGGGTACCGGATTCCCCGCAGCAGCGATCAGATTTTATAACGGTACTGCCGACCAGTTCGCTGACGGTTTTAATGGCATCCTGCTGTTTTAACGGGCTGTGACAAGGATCATGGTATACATAAGGTACTCCGTTCAAACCGGACAGTTTAATGCCTTTTTCCAGCAGATATTCATGGATGTCTATCAAGCGACAGCCGGGGAAAATTTTGTCAAACTCGTAATCGGCCAATTGGTCGAGACAGGTACCGCAACTAACCACTACGGTTTTGATATCCAAATAATTCAAGGTATTGGCCACCCGGTGAAACAGCACACGGTTGTCTGTGGTAATTTTCTGGGCGCTGTCGAATTGGCCGGCGGCGCGCTGTGGATATCCGCAGCACAAATAACCGGGCGGCAGCACGGTTTGCACACCAATGTCATACAGCATGGCCTGGGTGGCCAGACCTACCTGAGAAAACAAGCGCTCTGAACCACAACCGGGGAAATAAAATACCGCTTCCGAATCAGTGCGGGTTTTATGACGATCGCGGATAATCGGTACGATATGATCATCTTCTATATCCAGCAAGGCTCTAGCGGTTTTGCTGGGCAATTTGCCTGGCATTTTGCGGTTGGTAAAATGGATCACTTGCTCGCGCAACGGGCCTTTACCAGTAGTGGATGGCGGTTGTTTGAGCTGCGCCCTCCCCCAGGGTTTTAATAACACATTGGCCAGTCTTTGCGCTTTGTATGCCCATTCGATCATGGTCATGCGCATAAACTTGACGGTATTGGGGTGGCTGGTGGTTAAAAAGGCAATCGCCGCCGTTTTTACCGGGTTAAAGCTTTGTTTGCCCATTTTGCGCAACAGATTGCGCATATTCATGGACACATCGCCAAAATCAATATCGACCGGACAAGGATTGAAGCATTTGTGGCAGACTGTGCAATGGTCGGCCACATCTTCAAATTCGTTCCAGTGGGTGATGGAAATGCCACGCCGGGTTTGCTCTTCGTATAAAAATGCTTCGATCAACAGCGAAGTCGCCAGAATTTTATTCCGTGGTGAGTACAGCAAATTAGCTTTGGGCACATGGGTTGAACAGACCGGTTTACATTTACCGCAGCGTAAGCAGTCTTTAACGGATTCCGAGATGGCACCGATATCGCTTTGTTGCAAAATCAGTGATTCAAAGCCCATCAAGCTAAACGAGGTGGTGTAAGCCGCACGCAGGTCACCGCCCGGCATCAGTTTGCCGCTATTAAAACGGCCTTCCGGATCGACACGCTGTTTGTAGTCGTGGAAACCGGCTAGTTCCTGTGCGGTTAAAAACTCGTATTTGGTAATGCCTATACCGTGTTCGCCGGAAATCACCCCATCTAGTGACCGCGCCAACGCCATAATACGGGCTACTGCCGCATTGGCTTCGCCGAGCATGGCGTAATCGTCGGAATTTACCGGCAGATTGGTGTGGACGTTGCCGTCACCGGCATGCATGTGCAAGGCCACAAACACTCTGCCGCGCAGGATTTGTTTATGCACAGCATCGATACGCTCCAGAATTTGCCGGAAGTTGTCGCCTTCGAAAATCAGCTGCAATTTGGGCAGCAATTCCTGTTTCCAGGAAATGCGCAAGGAATAATCCTGAATGCGATGAAACAATGTGGGCTCAATGGTACGGTTGCTCAGCTCGCCCAGCACTATACCGCGTTCATGCAGCGCCAATTCGGCAGCAGCCAGTGGTAAATCCAGATTATCATAAAGCCATTGCCAGTATTCACGCACCTGGATAACGGCTTCTAGCGCCATATTACGCCGGTCGCCGATTAATTCAGCATGATTGACACTTTCTTCATAGCTGCGTAACGGCAAATCGCCTTGCAAAAATATAATTAACGCATCACACAGGCGCAGTTTGTTGCGGATGGACAGTTCGACATTGATACGTTCGATGCCGTCACAATAATCTCCCATACGCGGTAGCGGGATGACCACATCTTCATTGATTTTAAAGGCGTTGGTGTGTTTCGCTATCGCGGCAGTACGGGCTCGGTCCAGCCAGAATTTTTTGCGGGTGTCCGGGCTGACGGCAATAAAGCCTTCGGCACTACGAGCGTTACACAGCCGAACCACTTCCGAAGCTGCCAGCGCTACCTGGGTTTCATCGTCACCAACGATATCGCCGATCAACACCATTTTCGGGCGGCCGTGGCGTTTGGCTTTGGTGGCATAACCCACGGCTTTGACATAGCGCTCATCCAGATGCTCCAGACCGGCCAGCATCACCCGATCCGGACCCTGTTTGGGTAGGGCTGCCAGATAATCACGAATTTCAACGATGGCGGGTACGGCTTCGCGCACCTGACCAAAAAACTCCAGGCACACGGTGCGGGTATGCGGCGGCATTTTATGCAGTATCCAGTGCGCAGAGGTAATGATGCCGTCACAGCCTTCTTTCTGGATACCGGGCAAGCCGCCCAGGAATTTGTCGGTGACGTCCTTGCCCAACTCGCCTTTGCGGAAAAAGCTGCCGGGGATAATCAAAGGCTGTTCGGACAGTAATTGTTTGCCATCGGCAGCAAAACGGCGCAGCAAAAATTCGGCCTGCTCCTGATCGTGAATTTTGCCGAGATTGTGCTTGATACGCTGTACTTCCAACCAGTTGCCGTCCGGTGTCACCATGCGCCAGGACAATAAATTGTCCAGGGCAGTACCCCACAATACGGCTTTTTTACCGCCGGCGTTCATGGCAATATTACCGCCTATGCAGGAAGCGTCAGCCGAGGTGGGGTCGCAGGCAAACACCAATCCGGCATTTTCGGCCACATCCATCACTCGGCGGGTCACCACGCCGGCACCGGTAAAAATGGTGGCGTAGGGTTCGGCAACCCCAGGCAAGAGTGTCTCAGTTTGTACCGGACTGATTTCCAGTAATTTTTCCGTGTTGATCACTGCCGCATAAGGCGTCAGTGGTACTGCGCCGCCGGTATATCCGGTACCGCCGCCGCGCGGGATAATGGTTAAGCCCAGCTTGATGCAATCTCTTACCAACAAACCGACTTCGGCTTCGGTATTGGGATATAGCACTACAAATGGATATTCAACCCGCCAGTCAGTGGCATCGGTCACATGAGATACCCTGGCAAAGCCATCAAAGCGAATATTATCTTTACGGGTATGTTTTGATAATAAGGCTAAAGATTTACGACGTACTTCTTCGGTGGTTTCAAAAAAATTGGCAAAATCCTGGATGGCCTGGTGGGCGGCGGCTATCAGTTGTGCCACGCGCGGCGCCCGTTCCGATTGCTGGCTTTCCAGTTCAGCCTGGCGTTTTTCCATTTGTTTGAGTCGATGTTTCAAAGCATCCAGCAAGGCTTTGCGGCGTTTGCGGTTATCTAGCAGATCATCTTCCAGATAGGGGTTGCGGCGCACGGCCCAGATATCGCCCAATACTTCGTAAAGCATCCGTGCTGAACGGCCAGTGACCCGCTCGGCACGCAAGGATTCTATGATTTGCCAGTTTTCTTCACCCAATAGCCGAATCACAATTTCCCGGTCTGAGAAAGAGGTGTAGTTGTAAGGAATTTCGCGCAACCGCAGCGGGGCGGTTTCGGCAACTTGAGGCAAAGAGCTTAAATCCACGGGCATTCGAGGTTAGACGTTGGTTAAAATGGGTGGATTGTACCATTCCGGCTAGCGTGAAAATACCTTAAAAGCTTTTGGTATTTATGGCAGGATTTCCTTAGAAGTGACTGGGTTAGTTAATTCCTGGTCAACTAAAAATGGTTCTCGATCAATTTAATCTAAAAAATAGATAAGTGACGATTATTTATTAAGGCTATAGCGGGTAGTCTCGAATTTTTATCAACTCTAGAGAATTATCCCGGCTTTCTGCGTTTTCTTTAACGACATAACAGTTTTGATTATTTTGCATCATAACAGTCAGTCATTTTGTAAAACTGTATTCTGGATTTTATCCTCTGACTGATTCTGTTTTAAAAATACACTGGTGAGTAAAGTATGCACCGTCAGCCACATTAAGTATTGACGCTCATTCCTCTCACTGCATCGCACTGCGATGCAGTTTTTTTACTTATTCATCTGGAGATTTTCATGCCCGTAGTTCAAGCGCCAGCTCACCAAAAAGGCGATTTTTTTGTCGATTATGAAGAAAAAGTCTTCGAAGACGTTAAGGCCCAAGCCGGCCAAAAAGCTTTGGTTAAATTTCATACCGTGGCATTCGAAGGTTCGATTGGCTTTGTTAATCTGTTACAGGCCCTGCGTTTGCAACGCAAAGGCTTTGAAACCTCTATTCTGCTATATGGGCCGGGGGTGACGCTGGGTATTCAACGCGGCTTTCCGCGCCTGGGCGACGAATCGTTTCCCGGACATCAAAATTATGCCAACCAGATTGGCAAATTCATTGAAGAAGGCGGCAAGGTCTACGCCTGCCGGTTTGCTTTACAAGCCTTGTATGGGCACGGTGAACCCAGTTTGTTGCCGGGCATTCGCCCAATCAGCCCACTTGATGTGTTAGATATTGTACTGCTGCATCAACGCGACAACGCTTTCATTCTGGATACCTGGACTTTGTAAGCCACAACCATCGTCAGCCTGTGCCCGGCTTGATGTTCGGGCCTTTTTCGACCTGCAACGGGAGACCAATTGTGACTACCTCTAATATCGTTACAGCGGCAGCAGTACAGATTAGCCCAGTATTTGATTCTGCAACCGCCACCGGCGACAAGGTATGCCAGGCCATTAGCGATGCCGCGGCCCGTGGCGCACAAATTGTGGTGTTTCCGGAAACCTTTGTGCCCTACTACCCTTATTTTTCCTTCGTGCTGCCGCCGGTAGCCGCTGGACGTGAGCATTTAAAACTATACGATTATGCACCGACAGTACCTGGGCCGATCACCGATGCTGTGGCAGCGCAGGCCAAAGCTCATGGCGTGGTAGTGGTTTTGGGGGTTAACGAGCGGGATCACGGCAGTCTATATAACACCCAGCTGATTTTCGACGAAACCGGCCGACTGGCACTGAAGCGCCGCAAAATTACCCCCACCTATCACGAACGCATGATCTGGGGCCAGGGAGACGCTGCCGGTTTAAAGGTGGTGGAAACCGGCATTGGCCGTATTGGCGCACTGGCATGCTGGGAACATTATAACCCGTTGGCCCGCTACGCTCTTATGGCCCAGCATGAACAAATTCATTGCAGTCAGTTTCCGGGATCATTGGTCGGCCCTATTTTTGCCGAGCAGATCGAAGTAACGATACGCCACCATGCCCTGGAATCCGGCTGTTTTGTGATCAACGCCACCGGCTGGCTGAGCGATGAACAAATTGATTCAGTTAGCAGCGATCCGGGCTTACAAAAAGCCCTGCGCGGAGGGTGTTGTACTGCCATTATCTCGCCGGAAGGTCAGCATGTGACTGAACCTTTGCGCGAGGGTGAAGGGATTGTGATTGCGGATATGGATATGACTCTGATTACCAAACGCAAACGCATGATGGATGCGGTAGGACATTATGCCCGGCCTGAACTGTTGAGCCTGCGTATTGATGACCGTCCGGCTGTACCGATGTTTAAGCACTTAACGGCAAACCCTGCAGCTATAAACCCACAAACTATTTTTTCCCAACCTGAACATGAAGGCGGTGCTTATGAATCCATCAAGACTATCTGAAACCGGGTCTGCCAGGCTGATTGCCGAACTGCAATCATTAGGCCTGCGCCTGGAAGATTGCACAGCGGGGGTGAGTGCCCGGCGGGGAGGTGCCGGCCCTACCGACCACAAGGCCGTCACAGTTGCCGGTCGCACCGTGATGATACCCATCGCCACGACTTCGGCTTATGCATCTCCATTCATCGCCAGTCCACCGGACCAACATGGTATCAGCGTGGTTCATCGCGCCGGCAAGGCGATTGCTGAGATAGTATTCCCGCGCCAACCGCGTTTTTACGGTTTACAAACCAAAGATGGTGTGCCGTATTCACACATAGCCACCTTACATTCCAAAGACGTACTGGCCACGACTTTGTTGCAATCCTGCATTCGCTATGGCAATCGCCAGACTGCCTGCCAGTTTTGCGCCATAGGTCAATCGCTGGAAGCCGGTCAGACCATATTGCGCAAAACGCCGGAACAATTGGCCGAGGTAGCTGCAGCTGCAGTAGCGCTGGATCACATCAAACACATGGTGATGACTACCGGCACACCAAATCTGACTGATAGAGGCGCGAAAATTCTGTGCGAAAGCGCCAGCGCTGTTAAAGCCGCCGTCGATCTGCCTATTCAGGGACAGTGCGAGCCTCCAGACGACGATAGCTGGTTTATGCGTATGCGAGATGCCGGCATTGACAGCTTAGGTATGCATCTGGAGGCGGTCACAACGGAAGTACGCAGCCGCATAATGCCTGGTAAAGCACGGATCTCCATCCAACGATATATGGATGCCTTCGATGCTGCCGTGGTGGTGTTCGGTCGTGGTCAGGTCAGCACTTATATATTGGCCGGACTGGGCGATACCCCTGAGGCCATCTTGTCTATCTCGCAACAATTGATCAACAAGGGAGTTTACCCCTTTGTAGTGCCATTTGTGCCGTTAGGCGGCACACCGTTAGCCCAGCATCCGGCGCCGACAGCGGAATTTATGGTCAAAATATTGCCACAGCTTGGGTCTATGTTGAAAAAAGCTAATTTAATGTCTCATGACATCAAGGCCGGCTGCGCTAAATGCGGAGCCTGTTCCGCGCTAGCCAGTTATGAGGTGTGAAATGTTGCTCGAAAACTTTAAGCCGTTTTTTGCCAACGAATACCTGATCAAATACATCACTCAGGATTGGGAGTATCGACAAATGCTGGCGCTGCGTCAGGCGGTGTTCTGCGCGGAACAAGGCATTTTTGCCGGCGACGACGTTGATAATATCGACAACACTGCGACCCATATCGTCGCCATTGCCTGTATTGCCGGTCTACCTGATCGCGTGGTTGGAACCGTGCGCATTCATACAGAAAAACCTGGGGTATGGTGGGGTTCGCGTTTGGCAGTGGATCAAGACTATCGCAAGCAAGGCAGCCTGGGTGCTGCGCTGATCCGCCTGGCGGTCTGCAGCGCTCACGCCAGGGGTTGCAACACCTTCCTGGCCCAGGTGCAAAGCCGCAACCAGCTATTATTCCGCCGCCTGCACTGGAAGTCTTTACAAGAACTATCGATACATAACCGGCCACACTATCTGATGCAGGCTGATCTGGATTGGTATCCACCTTATGCTGATGGTGCCACGGGATTTGTTGCGACCGGCCGGATTGCGGCATGAATGCACTCGCAGAATTAACAGACCAAATCCGGCAAAGTATGGAACTGGCGCATAAACGCGATATTGCCCAGGTAATGGGCATGTTACCCACTATTCATGACATAGCTATAGGCGACGACTGTGCGGCTATTCCAGACGGTGATGGTTTTTTATTACTGGCAACCGAAGCTTATCTGAACGATTTTGTCGCCAGCCAGCCCTGGTTTGCCGGATATTGCGGGGTAATGGTCAATGTCAGTGATATTTATGCGATGGGCGGCCGGCCGATTGCAGTTGTGGATGCACTGTGGAGTGAGGGCGTAGCTCAGGCAAAACCAATTTTAGCCGGCCTGAGCGCTGCTTCTGCGGTTTACAGCGTGCCGGTAGTGGGTGGTCACAGTAATTTGCGCAATGACCGCCCCCAATTGTCGGTAGCTATCCTGGGCCGGGCCAATCGGCTACTGAGCAGTTTTGCTGCGCAACCCGGCCAGCTTTTGCTGGCCGCCATCGATTTGCGCGGCCATTTCCGTGAACCTTATTTATGGTGGGATGCCAGCAGCAATGCAGCGCCAGAGCGCTTGCGCCTGGATCTGGAAATATTGCCGCAGCTTGCTGAAGCTGGCCTGTGCGCTGCAGCCAAGGATATCAGCAATGCCGGTGTGATAGGCTCGGTACTGATGCTGCTGGAAGCATCCGGCCTGGGCGGCGTGATCGACATTACGGCCATACCGCGCCCACCAGATATGGATTTATCATCCTGGTTGCGCTGTTTTCCCAGCTACGGCTTCGTGCTCAGCGTTGAACCTGCCCACACCAGTACAGTAATAGCTCTGTTTAGGCAACGCGATATCGTTTGCGCGCCAATCGGCGCGACTGATGATACCGGCCAACTCCGGCTTAATGATGGCACTAACGAACAACTGCTCTGGGATTTGCACGTCACTCCACTGACTTCTTGCGGCCCTATCGTAGCAAAACAGTTTTAACATGCAAACACTACGCATAGCCATACTAACCCATTCCGTTAACCCTCGCGGCGGCGTGGTACATGCCATGCAACTGGCCGAGGCGCTGCAAGACTTAGGTCACGAGGTGACTTTGATCGCGGCGGCGGAAACAGGCAAAAGTTTTTTCCGGCCGGTAGGTTGCAACACTATCTTGATACCGTTACCGACATTGAGTGGCGATTTGACCAATACAATCGCACAACGCATTCAGGCTTATGTCCAGCATTTTGCAGCCCCCAACACCGACACTTACCATGTTTACCATGCACAGGATGCCATCAGTGCTTGCGCTTTGGCCACACTGAGCGAACGAGGTGTGATCGCGGGTTTTGTGCGTACCGTACATCATCTGGATAATTTCGACGATATCCGCCTGATGCACTGGCAAAAAATATCGTTCCAGGCGGCCAGGCAGGTACTGTGCGTCAGTCGTGACTGGCAGGACAAATTGAGCAGGGATTACGCCATTGCTGCACTTAAAGTCAGCAATGGCATTGATGCCCAACGTTACACGCCCATACCACAAGCGGGGGATGACGAATTAGCTAAGATGCTAGGCTTAACTCGCAATGGTCCGGTATTTTTGGCAGTCGGCGGTATCGAACCCCGTAAGAATACTTTACGCATTTTCACGGCCTTTTGCGCGGTACTGCAACAGCAATCAAATGCTCAATTACTCATCGTCGGCGGCGCCAGTCTGCTTGATCATAGCGAATATCGGCAACAGTTTGATGCTGTTGTGACTGCTAGCGGCATCAAGAATGGACCAAGCCAGCCACTGCTGATAACCGGTTCATTATCCGACTGCGATATGCCGCGACTATTTCGTCTAGCCGATGCACTGATATTTCCATCGTTAAGCGAAGGCTTTGGCTTGGTGGTTTTGGAAGCCATTGCCTCCGGCACCCCGGTGGTGGTCTCACGGCGGCCACCATTTACCGAATACCTCCAAGCTCAGGACTGTGTCTGGACCCATCCCGAAAACAGTGCCTCTATTGCTATTGCCATGCTGACCGTTATCCAGGCCTTCCCGAAGCAGCGTTTAGCAGACATTGCCCAACGCTTGACAGCTGAATTCTCCTGGCATAGCTCAGCCAAGCAGCATCTGAATATTTATCAATCCATCATAAAAATCCAAGGAAGCAGTTATGCCTGAAATGCATTTTCGCGTGTGCTGGCCCGATCAAAGCGAAAGCCTCTGTTATTCGCCCTCATTGGTGATCAAAGATTTTTTAGTCCTCGGCCAAAGTTACCCGCTCCATGAGTTTGTTAACCTCAGTAGGGAGGCTTTGGAAATCGCCAGCGAACGGGTGCGCCAAAAATACGGCTATACCTGTTCCAGCGCGATGAGCCAGCTCAGCGAAATCGAAGCGACCGCAACCCAATTTTGGGATAGGAAAAATCCGCAAGTGTTTATCAAGGAATTTATTGAATAGCCACCGTTACCCAGGGAGCCGGCCAGACCACTATTACCTATCAAGCTGATTTAAAGCATTACCCCACCATAAAATAAACAAGAGGAAGCTATGAAAGAAAAACGCGAACATACCCGCCTGCACTATGAGGTGATTATCGTTGGTGGTGGACAAGCCGGTTTATCGGTGAGCCATTACCTGCAAAAACACGGTATAGATCATATGATCTTTGAAAAACACCGGATCGGCCATTCCTGGCGTAATCAGCGCTGGGACAGCTTCTGCCTGGTGACACCGAACTGGCAATGCCGACTGCCGGATTTTCCATATCCGGGTAATGATCCCCAGGGCTTTATGCTTAAAGACGAAATCGTGGAATATATCGAAGCCTTTCGCAGCAAGGTTAACCCGCCTATTATGGAAGGGGTATCTGTTAGCCGGGTTTACCGTGGTAAAAATGGCGGTTTTAATGTCACGACCAGTGCCGGTGAATTCACAGCCGATCACTTGATCATTGCTACCGGTGGTTACGACATACCTATCGTGCCGGATTATGCTCACAGCTTGCCCGGTCATATCAAGCAAATTCACTCTGTGAATTATCGCAACCCGAAGCAATTACCCGAAGGTGAAGTGCTGGTGGTGGGTAGTGGTCAATCAGGTGTGCAGATTATGGAGGATTTGCATTTGGCGGGACGCAAAGTCCATCTGGCCGTTGGAAATGCTCCGCGTTCGCCGCGTATGTATCGCGGCCGGGAAACCACTGAATGGTTGTACGATCTGGGCTTCTACGAACTGACCATAGACCGCCATCCGCTAGGCGATGAGGCCAAACATAAGACCAATCATTTTCTGACCGGGCGGGACGGTGGGCATGAAATCGATCTACGCAAGTTTGCCTTGTCAGGCGTCAAACTTTACGGCAGCATGGCCAATATACAAGGCACCCGGCTGGAGTTTCAAACAGATTTGACCAAAAATCTGGACGATGCCGACGAAATCTATGTCAACATTCGCAACGATATAGATCGTTATATTGCCAGCAATAATATCAGTGCACCTGTTGAAGCACCGTTCCGCAAAGCATGGGAACCCGAATTTGATCCTGTCAGCATCGACGCTGACGCCGAGAACATTACCAGCATCGTCTGGGCAATCGGTTTCAGGCCCAATTACCGCTGGATAGAACTACCGGCATTTGATGGCCGTGGCTACCCGCAATTCGATCGCGGCGTCACTCATGTCGAAGGCCTGTATTTCATCGGCTTGCCCTGGTTACATACCTGGGGATCGGGGCGTTTTCTGGGCATTGCCGATGATGCTGAGTATCTATCCGGCCTCATTCATGACAAATTATTGGTTAAATCCTAAGCGGTGACAGGCTGTTGACAGAACAGGCGGGACTTGATCAATTGTAAATTCTTAATTATCCCTTTTTTGAAAGGGATAATTGGATGCTGAGTAGTTAGCGATTTTCCAGCAACAAATCCCGTGTCATATCGCCCAATTTCTTTAAAGCTTTTTCCAGTCTGTCATTCCACGGCACAGCACAGCTTAGACGAATATAGTTGGCATATTTTTTTTGGGTTGCGGAAAACAGCGAACCGGGGGCGATGATAATGCTTTCCTGGCTGGCACGGCGATGCAATTCCATGCCATCCACACCAGCCGGCAGTTCCACCCACAGTGCGAATCCGCCTTCCGGCTGGGTCACGCGAGTGCCTTCCGGAAACAGCAGACTAACGGCCTTGACGGTTAGAGCGATGTTACGCGCATAGTCTTGACGTACTTGACGCAGATAGCGGTCGTAACCGCCCTGCTCCAGCATGTGGGCAACAATGAGCTGGTTTAGGGTGGGTACGGCCTGATGCAGCATGTATTTGAGATTTTCAACTTTCTGCTTGTATCGTCCTGGTACCAGCCATCCTACCCGCAAACCCGGAGACAGGGTTTTGGCGAATGAGTTGCAATACAGTACTTGGCCGTTTCGACTCCAGGCCTTGGCAACCGAAGGTCGCCGTCCCCCAAAATACAGGTCGCCGTAGACATCGTCCTCAACCAACGGAATCTGCTGTTTTTCTAATAAATCAACCAAGGCCTGTTTATGCTGATCCGTCATGCAGGAACCCAGCGGATTATTGTAGTTGGAAACAATCAGGCAGGCTTTGATGGGCCATTGTTCAATAGCCAATTGCAGAGCATCCAGTGACAGGCCATTACGGGGGTGGGTAGGGATTTCCAGGGCCTCCATGCCGCAGGATTCGATGACTTGCAACAAGCCATAAAAAGTAGGTGATTCAATGGCGATTAAATCGCCCGGCTGGCAAATGGCCATTAGTGCCAGACGCACGGCTTCACGTGCGCCGTGGGTGATCACGATGTCATCGGGATGGTCGGCACACTGCAATTCCACCATGCGTTTAGCAATTTGCCGGCGCAATTCCTGATTACCCAGTAATTCATCGGTATCAAAGCAGCGCTTGCCAAAGGTGCGCGCCACTTTGCCGGTGGCTTGTTGTAGGGCATGGGCCGGTAAAAAGTCGGCATGCGGCACCGATGAGCCTAGATTAATCTGATATGGATCTTTGGCAGCACGCAATATTTGCCGGGTCAAGGTCTGGCCACTAACTTTGGCAGGTACAACCGGAGCGAGAGAGATTTCAGGCTCTATTACCGCTTGGCGATGAAAGCTGCTGACGTAGTAACCTGAGCGTAACCGAGCCTGGATGCGCCCACTGTCTTCCAGCAATCGGTAGGCTTCCAAGGCGGTTGAGATGCTGATATTTAATTGCTGGCTCAAACGTCGTACACCGGGCAGTTTTTCTCCGGGTTTATAGACACCCTGTTCGATATGGGCAATCACCGTTTCGGCAACGGTTTCATATAAGTGTTTCATATTGCTTATCCAGGGTAGTCTTGGTTTTTTGCCGCGCCATTCATCACACGCATCATGCGCCGGCCTGCCCATGCCGCCAGCTCAAGTAGTTTAGTAGCACCCCATTTAATATTTTCGAGGGTGGCATACTTGCGATAAATCCAGATTAGGATCGGAATTAATACCAAGCCCAGGAATGCCCCGGATAATACTCTGACAAAACCCAATTCTTGCTGGGTATGGCTTGCGGTTAACTCCACAGCCTGCGCAGCTTTACCTGCATAATTATCAGCAATGAGCGGATCGCTAATACCAGGTATGGATGAAAATGTAAGACTGCCCTTACCTACCACTAATTGCCCTTTCATGCCCTTTTCCATGTGTTGGGCTATGTCGCAATGCACCAGATAGGTTTTGTCATCGCTGGGAGCAATGAAACTACCAGTGATTTTAGCCGGGCCAGTGATTTCCAAATGAAACATGCCTTGGTTATACAGATTTTTTGGCAAACCATGTAACATCCATTGGTGGCGTACCTTATCTTCATTGATAAATTCAACACTTACCCTGGAGCAAGGTTTTACCCGCCACTCATGCTGATCAAATCCAAATATCGTGCCGGAATATTTTTTGGCATATTGGCGTCCGGCACGCACGGTAAAAAGCTTTTCTTCAGAGATTTTTTCGCAACCTGCCGGCAAGCGGTCTTTATTTTCTCCCATCACCATGCCGCCATCCATATCCATCAGATGACCGTAACCATGATCCATTAAAAGTGGATTGTGATCAACATTGCTTTGCCCGGCCAGACTGGCGGCAGACATCAATAATGAAATAGCATAAATAATAATATATTTCATGGCTACGCTCTCAGAAGTGGCTTTTCAAGCTTGTTAACATTGCAATCACGCGGTTACGCTGCATGATGCCCAGATAAACCAAACTCCCCAGTATCAGGCCCAAGCTAAATCCGCCGGCAGTTTGCGGCTGCGCGGCTTTCAACTGGTTTGAAGGCATGGATTCCGGCTGATTAAAACTGCCCTGATCCCAGTCCTGCCATACCGGATACTGACGCGCCCAATACTCTTTGGTAAAAAAAGGGGTTAAGTCCATGCCCAACGTTTTTGGCATGCCTTGGGGGTCGAGATATTCCCGATAAGCCACCATGCTGATATTACCGCCATCACCGATGCCGTTTGTGGTAAAGGCGGTTTCGACATGGTCGTGAAACAGCCATAAACCCGAACCATAACTGTGTAAGCCGTCATCATGTGTATTGAGTTCAAGATCGACCCGTTGCGCGGGTGCCAGTGCGTAAACATCCCTGGTTACCTGCGCCACAGGATTTTGCTCAACACCATCGTAATGGGTCTCGGTTGCCTTGTGGCCGTGGATGTGTAGCGCCATGCTCTCACTATGACCATTCAGAACTCTTAGTTTGATCCTTTCGTCTTTATCCACCACGATCAGGGATTCCCTTAAGGTGTAGGGAAAGGCCCGACCATTGAGGACAAAATAATCATCGCTGGCTTCGGTAATGTCATATTCCTGATTCATGGCTTGCGCAATCAGTCGCGGATCATTGGCTGACTGGGGAATTTCGTGTAATTCTTTGTCAAAAGACTGAAAATGCAGATCATATTCCCGTGCGTATTTCTCTAACACGGCCACAGAGGGATGGCGCACCTGACCGTCGCCGATATTAAAGGTTTGCACCCAATTATTGGGCCGGTTTTCTTCAATGACAAACAGACCGGCCATACCCATGGCAATATGGGTATGCGACTGCACATGGCAATGGTAATACATGGTGCCGGGTTGCCGGGAATTGATCACATAGGTTTTGCTTTGTCCGGGCATAATATCCATGCCGCTGGTTTGCCCCACCCCATCATTACCTTCCCCGCTTCTATCCTTGAAGGGATGATCAACACCGTGTAAATGTATGGCATGTGGAAAATAATGAGTATTTTCCAGCTCCAGCCAGACAGTATCGCCTTGTTCAATGCGTATGGTCGGCGACGGCAAACGTAATAGTGCATTGGCTTCCGGGCTGCCAAAGCCTTTGGTGGACATGTCACGCATTTTCGGCACGAAAACCCAGAAAGCCGGTTGTATCCCCGGGGCGATATCAAAGGTTGTAACATTTTCCGGGGTATCTGGAGAATGGCCGTTGATTTCCATGATTTCCAGTTTAATAACGATGCGATCCGGATCACCATCGCCATCCATATCATCGCTCATGGTGACGGCATCCGGCGCCAGATTGGTCGCCATCAGGGTTTCCATGGAGATATTGTTAGTACCCTTGACAAAGGCCGCTATGTCGGCCGGATTATCAGGGTTACAGAGTCGAGACTCCTGATAGTTGACACCATCCAAATTACCCGCTTCCCGCCATTCCGGCGGCGAACCGCTGTTACAGAAAGGCTCGGATTGGCCTATTCCGACTTTTTTGGCTGGTGGTAAAGGCGTAACAGCCTGCACCGTACTTGCAACTAATATCAGCAAGCCGGAGCAGAGCAACTGTAGTTGGGCAGAGTTAAGGCTATATGAATTTTGTTCCGCACCACATTGCAAGTCCCACATAATAATCACCTCGTTTAATGCTAGTTACGACGGTGACTACTTTAGGTGTTTGGCAACTTTGAATACAGATTCAGAAATTTGTATTTTTCCAATAACAGATTGACTATCTTATGATCTGTACTGAGGATTTATCGGGAAAACTGTTATGGTGTTGGCGCCGGGACAGGCACATGCTGATGGCAAAATGCCCCCCCCCAATTATGGCTGGGTCATTACGCCGCCAACCAGCGCCGGCGTAAACTATCGCGATGGATATATAGCCACTGGATGGCAACAATGGGAATACCCGATTCGATGCTGCCGTCTTCCAGCATCTGAAACACCTGCTCGGCTTTCACTGCCCTAACCAAAATATCCTCGCCTTCTTCGGCCAGTCCATGCACACCGCCGATGCGGCTGCAGTCCACTCTACCGCAGAACAAAGTGATACGCTCCGAGGAGCCGCCAGGTGTGGTGTAAAACTGCATAATTTCAAACAAATCGACTATTTCGCAACCGGCTTCTTCCTGAGCTTCGCGGTAGGCCACGTTTATGGCGGTTTCACCTACTTCAATAGCTCCGGCAACAATTTCCAACAACCATGCCCGCTGCGGATCAGCGATAGCTCCCACCCGAAATTGTTCCAAAATAACGACTTCATCTCGCTCAGGATCGTAAAGCAATACTGCCACACAGTTGTTGCGGCGAAATAATTCCCGGCTAATATCGGCACTCCAGCCGCCATTAAACAATGTGTGTTTCAATTTGTATCGTTCCAGGCTGAAAAAACCCTGGTAAACCGTTTCGTGTTGCAGGACTTCAAACTGTTTGGCTGTCATGGTCGATAATCCACCTTGTAAACAGCACCAAGCTTGTCGTCACTGATCAACACACTGCCATCGGGCAATTGCAAAATATCGACCGGACGACCCAATACTTCGCCGTCCGGCTTCAGCCAGCCGCTGATGAAAACTTGTTCGGCATAAGGCAGGCTGTTTTTAAAGCGCACCAACGCTACTTGATAGCCTTGCGGGTCGCTCCGATTCCAGGAGCCGTGTTGCGCCACCAGTAACTGGTTACGATAAATTTCCGGGAATTGGCTACCAGTGTAAAAACGCATACCCAGCGGAGCAATATGGGCAGTATATTTCCAGACGGGAGCGGTATAGTCCGTACAGTGTTTTTGCACACCAAATTCGGGATCAGAGATGCTGCCAGCATGACAATAGGGGTAACCGAAATGCTGGCCGGTTTCCGTCCAATGGTTCAATTCCTCTGGCGGCAGATTGTCACCCAGGTAATCCCGGCCATTGTCATGAAAGAATAATTGATGAGTTTTGGGTTGCCAGTCAAAACCGACACTGTTGCGAATACCACGCGCCAGAATTTCCAGATGGCTGCCATCGGCATTCATGCGCAGCAGAGAGCCGAAGATCGGGTTTTCGGGATTACAAATATTGCAGGGTACACCCACAGCAGTGTAGAGTTTGCCGTCCGGACCAAAACGCAGATATTTCCAGCCATGATGTTTATCACTGGGAAATTTGTCATAAACCACAACCGGTTCGGGCGGATGTGCCAATTGTGTGCTGATGGCATCGAAGCGGATAATGCGCTGCACTTCCACAACATAAAGTGCGCCGTCTTGGTAGGCAACACCGTTAGGCATGTTTAAATGATCGGCAAGTAGATGGCGCTGTTCGGCATAGCCATCACCATCCTGGTCTTGCAAGGCATAAACCTGACCGTTGCGACTGCCCAGATAGATGACGCCATTATCCCCTAAAGCCAGGCTGCGGGCAGTGGGCAATTTATCGGCAAAGATGGAAATATGAAAACCGGGCGGCAATTTTAACTGCTGTAATACGGCCTGACTTGGGGCGCTGACGGCAAAGGCCTGACAGCTAAAACCGGCTAGCAACAAGCAGGTGAGGAGTTTGATGACTTTCATTTCTTGATTCTCTGCAATAAACTTATCGGCATATTATCACTCTATAGCCTTGACTTTAAGGGTTTCACCCCCAGTGTTTGTATAAACCCATCCACACCACAGGATTTTTGATATGAAACGAATATTTTTATTTTTAGCGACCAATATCGCGATTATGATTGCAATCAGCATCATATTCAATGTATTAGGTTTAAAGGGGGCACTTGACGCCCAAGGCGTGAATATTAATCTGGAGGGCTTACTGGCTATCTCGGCAGTGATTGGTATGACCGGCTCGGTCATTTCACTGTTGATGTCAAAATGGACAGCTAAAAACGCGATGGGCGTGCTGGTGATCGATCATCCACATAACCAAACTGAGCAATGGCTGGTAAGTATAGTTGGGCGTTTGGCACACCAAGCCGGTATTGGTATGCCGGAAGTAGGTATTTTTGATAGCCCGGAACCGAATGCTTTTGCCACTGGTGCAAATCGCAATAATGCCCTGGTAGCGGTCAGTACCGGTTTATTACAGCGCATGAGTGCTGACGAAGTGGAGGCGGTATTGGGTCATGAGATTAGCCATGTGGCCAATGGCGATATGGTAACCATGACACTGATGCAAGGCGTGATTAACACTTTTGTGTACTTTTTTGCCTCTGTGATTGGATACGTGGTAGACAGAACGGTGTTCAAGACCGAACGAGGCTATGGTCCGGCTTATTATGTAACCCAGATGATTGCGCAAATTGCGCTATCGATTCTGGCTTCCATGCTGGTCATGTGGTTCTCCAGATACCGCGAATTTCGCGCCGATGCCGGTGGGGCAAATCTAGCCGGTCGGCAGAAAATGATTTCGGCATTGCAAGCTTTGCAACGTGTTAATGAACCCGCTGAATTACCGGGGCAACTGGCCGCTTTTGGCATAACCGGTACCGGCGTGCAACGTTTGTTTATGAGCCATCCACCATTAGAGGAACGGATTACCGCTTTACAAAATAGCCGTTAATCAGGTTTTTGCTGCCAGGCCGCTAATTCGGTCAGGGTATTAATGTTGGCAAATATTTGCGGCTCGGCACTAAAATCAACCCGTTGGACAGAATGCTGCTGTAGCCAGTTTTGCAGTTTGCGTTCGCCGCCGGCGAGATAGTGATGCAGGCTGGTTTGCAACTGACTACGCACCGCCAAAAACACCGGATGCAGGCGTTCTCCATCATCGGCAACACTGATGTCATACCCGATTGTCAATGCAGCCAGTAAACGCTGGAGATGCCGGGTTTCGATAAACGGTGAATCGCAGGGCATGACCAGTAAAACCGGATACTGTGCAGTTTGCATGGCTGCCAGAATACCGGCCAGCGGACCATCGAAGCTCTGAGTAAGGTCACTGATCACCGGATAGCCCAATTGCTGATATGTTTGCTGATTGCGATTGGCGCTAATGAATAATTCATCAACCAGTGGCGACATGGCCGCCAGAGCCGAACTGATGAGTGGCCGCCGCTTAAACAGTACCAAGCCTTTATCCTGCCGGTGCATACGTCTGGCCTGACCGCCGGCCAGCACTACACCACTGACTTTGTTTTGCCCGCTCATAATGGTAAGCTTTGATGATGTTGAAGAATTTGATTTGGCCGGTGTGGCTGTTTTTGCTGAGCAGTTGTGCCACACCAGGACCACCCAGCGAGTTGGTGCCGTTTTACCAGGTGGAAACCCTTAAACCTTATGATGAGGTTTTGGCAGAACTTGAAGTGGCAATAGCCGAACATAATTTTCGCATCACCGGCCATAGCCGAGTCGGTAAAGTGATACGTGAGCGTGGCGCAGTGAATTTTCCGGAGTATGACACCATTCAATTTTGTAATCTGACCCTGGCGCAAACTGTACTGGAAATCAGCCCTCAAGCCATAGGTTTTATGCCCTGTAATGTGGTGGCCTATCAGTTTGCCGGTAAAACCATCATCAAGACCCATTTGCTGCCGGAAGATAGCGATAATGCCAAATTAAACCAATTTGCCCGGGACATGAATCCGCAATTGCAACAAATAGTCGATTTTGCCGCACAACCATAATTTTAATAACATTAACAACAAAGTGATTAAAACACCATGAATAAATTTTTGCCTTTGCCATTTTTAGTGCTCACTCTGCTGTCTGGATGCGCCAGCACCCCAGAAACGCCTGCCGTAGCTGAGCAAGCTGCTGCAGATACTGCCCCGGCAGTGACGTTTCTGAATGAATACCCTACCCGTGACCGAGTGGATTATGTACTGGAATGCGTTGCCAAACACGGCGGTCTGAGTTATATCAATCAATATGCTTGCGGCTGTAAACTGGATAAGATTGCCGACCAGTTGAGTTTTGCCGATTTTGAAGCCGCCAAAACCTTTGGTCAGATGCAAAAAACCCCAGGTGAAGCGGGCGCACCATTCCGTGACCCGGCTCAATCTAAAGATTTAAAAACCCGTTTGAAAGAAGCTGAGGCTCTGGCCGAAAAAGCCTGTTTTGTGAAATAACTCATTTTTCAACTCTTATTCCGATGGTGTTTATGTTCAAGCCACTAGCTACTGTGCAATACCCAAAATTTAAACTGGCTATCGTGGCATTACTGTTTGTAAATGTATTTCTATATGCATTGACCGACACGCTGACCAGCACGATAGACGCGCTGGTCTGGCTGGCCTTGCTGATAATATATGAGCTGGAGGCAACTAAATTCTGGACAGCGTTGACTGCTGAGCGTCTGCGGCATATCCGCAACGTGTTGATTGTAGCAATCACTCTGGTATTTTTCAGTTATGTCAATACCAGTGAATGGCTGGATACTTTAAATGCATTATTCTGGTTTGTGTTGATCGGCTTGCTGGAACTGGAAATTCGTGCCCCGGATTGGGTAAAAACCCATCAAAACAACTTTTGGCTGGCAACTATATTGGTGTTTGCCTGTCTGATCGCAATGGTATTCGCCTGGTTATGGCAAGGGGCATGGCTGGATGCTTATGATGGGGTGTTATGGATAGCGGCATTTGCTTTTATTGAAGTGGATTTTTTTCAATTTTTGAAATTGAAAAAACAGTAATCAAGCCAAGTTTTCTCTGCTGGCTTTGCCCTAAAGTCAGCCCAGTAGTTTGTATAATAATGAGGTATTGATATGAACATCAAAAATTATAAAATCAGTTTTATCATACTATTATATTTATTTAGCTTTGCCGGCCATGCAGCCGACATCAGTGCCGGTAAAAGCCGGGCAGTCGCCTGTCAGGCTTGTCACGGTGCTGATGGTAACAGCACAATTCCGCTACACCCCAGTCTGGCTGGTCAAACTAGCGCCTATCTGGAAACTCAGCTACAACACTTTAAATCGGGCGCCCGGATTAATCCCACCATGCAGGCACAGGCCGCAGTTTTAAGTGATGCTGATATCCAAAACCTGGCCGCATACTATGCCGGTTTACCGGCTAAATCGAGCGGCGGTGAGGTAAATTTGGCCAAGCAGGGTCAGGGCAAAGCGACTATGTGTATGGGCTGTCACGGTGAAAAACTGAGCGGACGCGGGCAATTTCCCAGTCTGGCCGGGCAACAGGCTGCCTATTTGAGTAAACAATTACACGATTTTAAGAGCGGTAATCGTAAAGCCGGAGCGATGAATGCTTTTGCGCAATCATTAAGTGATGAGGATATCAGCACACTAAGTGCTTATTTAGCCAATCTCAATCATTAAACCTTCACAACAAACAGTAAGGGTGGCTACAACCAGTTTGCCAAAAGGCCAGACTGGTTGTAGCCTGAGGATTAGGCCAGTGCTTTTAGGGTATCCAGCACTAATTGGGCGTGGCCATCATGATTGACACCGTACCAAGCTTCTACCAATATGCCTTGCTTATTGATAATAAAGGTGGATCGCACAATCTTCCATTTTTTGACTCCGTCTTTTTCGACTTCCTGCCAAACCCCATAGCTTTCGGTTAACTCACCGCTAACATCAGCCAATAACTGTACGGTCAAGTCGTATTTTTCGATGAATGCGCGGTGGCTTTCGCAATCGTCTTTACTGACCCCCAGTATAACTGTATCCAGTGCGGCAAATTCGCCGGCCAGCGCGGTAAAGTCTCTGGCTTCTATGGTGCAGCCCGGGGTATCGTCTTTAGGATAAAAATACAATACAACATTTTTCTCACCCTGATAAGCTGATAATGACAGCAATTCATCGTTTTGGTTTAATACACTGAAATCAGGGGCTTTCTGGTTTTTTTTTAAAAGTTCTGACATGGTGATCTCCGTAACACTAGCATTAAATATCTAAAAAATAGGTACTTACTCAGTTCAACGTGGCGTGACCCTTTTTAAACAATTACTTAGCTTCGAACGATGCACTGCACTGCGTTTAGCCCATCGTACAACTAATTGTTTTTTAAAGGGATACTTGAACCCTGAGTAGTCACAAAAATAGTTCTTTTAAACTTAGGTCATCTCAATTAGCGCTGAATTCACATAACGCTAAGGATTTTGTTCAATTATCCGGCCATCATGCCCGGTGAACAAAGTTGTTGTTAAGCCGAAAAAAATCCCGTGTTCGACAATACCGGAAATACTGTTGAGTTTATCATTGAGAGTGCGAGTGTCCAACTCTGGTGGAAATATCACATCCAGTACCAGACTGCCGTGACTGGTAACGGCTAAGCCATCGCCATTGCCACTGGGTCTCAATCTACCCTGCCCGCCTAGTTGGCTAACTTCGCGCTGCACCATTTGCCAGGCAAACGGGATAACTTCCAATGGTATGGGGAAATTTTGGCCTATATGCTGTACACGTTTACTTTGATCAATAAGTACCCAAAACTCAGTGCCGGCTTTAGCCAAAAGTTTTTCCCGCACCAAATCGGCACCCCGTCCTTTTAACAGACTTAAATCCGGGCTGACTTCATCGGCTCCATCAACATAAACATCAAGCACACTTATGTGTTCTATACCCAATAAGGGCAAACCATACTGCTGGGCTTTGAGACTGCTGACCACTGAACTTGAGACGGCCTTAACTTGCAAACCTTCTGTTACCACCCGAGTAGCTAGAGCTTCGATGAAATAATTGGCGGTAGAACCGGTACCCAAGCCAACAGTCATTCCGTTTTTTATGCGTTGCGCCGCAAAATGGGCAACTCTTTGCTTATCATTCATATACATCCCTCTTTGGCGCTTAACAATTAACTGGGGAAGCCTAGCGCATCAAAACAACCCAGTCGATGGCTTATCTTATTTTTAAATCTTAGCTCATCATTTATTATGGCAATGTCACCTGCAATGGTGAAAAACTAAGGCCACCTATTTCCTTGTTTCTTAATGGCTAAGTATGCCGTTAATTTGTTGCATTAAGCTTTAAGCTATAAAAATACCATCAGTGCCAAGCACCCGAACTGTTTGAAAACAACTATCCGATTATCTATGCTTATTGTTCCAGATCACTTACTCTGGTTTCCAGGTTTTTAAACTTTTGTAACAGCTCCGGCAATTTGCTTAGAGCCGCCAGTTCCCGCCATGCCAATTTACGGTCTTTGGCTGGACTGCCAAACACCTGAGCACCAGGCTCGACATCGGCTGAAATTCCGCTGCGCGCCATAATCACTGCCCGTGAGCCGATATTGACATGATCGGCAACCCCAGCGCTACCAGCAAGTATGGCACCATCACCTATGGTGCAAGATCCGGAAATACCGGACTGACCGCAAATGATGACGTTACGCCCAACAATATTGTTATGGCCCAGTTGCACCAGATTGTCGATTTTACTCCCGGCACCAATGCGCGTTGCCCCCAGCGCCCCACGATCTATACAGGTATTTGCACCGATTTCCACAAAGTCAGCAATTTCCACATTGCCGACATGAGGCACTTTGATATGCTGATTATTCCGAAATTTATAACCAAAACCATCAGCACCAATAATAGCTCCAGCATGAATAATCACATGATCACCTATCACGCAATGATCATATATGACGGCATTGGCATGAATACGACTGTATTTACCAATGCTGACATGATTGCCGATTCTGACTCCGGCATCAATAGTGGCACCGGCACCAATACGGGTAACAGCACCTATACTGACAAACGGACCAATATGCACGTCTTCACCCAGTTCAACCTGCTCTGCCAGCACGGCTTGGGTGGATACTTGTCTGGTATATGCCGGTTCTGGATGCAGAAGTTTAACGGCATCAAGAAAACTGATTTCAGGATCATCGCAAATCAGCAAAGTCAAACCATCTGGTATCTGCTCATCAGCCAGTTTTACGGATATGAAGCAGGCTGTCGCTTGTGTGTCTTTAAGATATTTTTTGTATTTGCTGTCGCTTAACACGGTAACCTGATGCGCCAGAGCAGACATAATGTCAGCAGCCGAGCTAACTTCCTGCTCAGCATTGCCACCTTGCACCTGAGCCTGACAGAGTTTTGCAAGTTCCGTAATCAGCATGATATTTCCTATTTCCAAATTCCAAATATATTAGTGAAATCATCGGTCCAAGATCTCAAACCGAAGGTTAGCGGCAATTTTTGCCAATGGCCAAGCTGGCTTTGCTCCAAACGCAACAAGCGTTCTGGGTGTTTGCTTATTACCACCCAATCAGTAGCAACCACTAAAGGGACAACGTGATCAGGTTTAAATTCCTGCAATAACCCGGATAAATGCAATTGGTTGACGTGATCAGCCAAGACTTGCTTTAAAGCCAAGTGTCGATTGGTGATATGAAAAGCCAACAGGCCATCATCGGTAAGCTTGCTTAAATACAGCTCTAAGGCTTCGCGGGTCAATAAATGGGTGGGCACTGCATCAGAGCTAAAGGCATCCATGATCAATAAATTAAAACTATGATCCGGGGCTTTTTGCAAAGATAGCCGGGCATCGCCTATCACCATTTCCGCCCGATTGTTACAGCGTTGCAAGTAATTAAACCAAGCAGGATTTTTGGCGATTGACACCACTCTGGGGTCAATTTCATAAAACTGCCATTGCTGCTGATCTTTGGCATAACAGGCCAATGCTCCTGCTCCCAAGCCTACCGCACCAATTTGCCAGTATTGATTTTCAGCATCATATTCGCTAAATAATTGTCCAATTGGCCCCGGACGGCTGTAATAGGTTAAGGGCGTAGTGATATTGGCGGCAGTAAGCCGCTCGGCACCGTGTTTAGTAGTACCGTGATACAGTTCGTGGACTTTTTCAGGATGTTGGTTTTCATCGGCAATCACGGTTTCTCGTACCGATAAAACACCAAAAAAACTACGCTCCTGATATAAAGTGTTGGATGCCAAGCTGTGCAAACCAAAGGTAAAGATCAGAATCACCGCCGTCAGCATACCCAGTCCCAGCGGTGACTGGCGTAACGCATAGCAAAGTCCGGCCAGTAATATCAATGCCCCACCGATCACATCCAGATAATCGAATAATTCATCGGTATTAAAATAAATGCCAAAACCACCTATCAGCAGCAATGCTGGAAATATGGCTTGTAAATACCAGCCAGGCTGAAAAAAACCTGGTCTCAGCAACAAAGCGGCGACTATCATAATTGGATACTCGTAAACCGCATTAAAAATAAACGGAGCCACAAAGGTGTTGAACAAACCGCCCAACATGCCGCCGGCCGACATGATCAGATAAAACCGAGTCAAATGGCGGGTATGCGGACGGCGTTTTGCCAGTTCGCCGTGACAGACCATACTGGCTAGAAAAAATGCCGCAGAATGTAAAATCAAATCCAGCCAATACGGTAATAAGGCTGGATTAATAAAGGAATAAGCAATAAATATCAGCAATAATGCCGGCTGTGCCGCCAACATGGCTGGGTGCAGCGCATCACCCCATTTGGAAAACACCAAAATGAACGTCAACAGATACAAAGTCAGCGGCACTATCCACAGTAGGGGTACAGAGGCGATATCGGTGCTGATGAATTGGGTTAAACCTAATAGCAAACTAGATGGTACAAACGCCAGAGCCAACCAGTGCAGTTGGTCGAGAACCGGAAGTGGCTCAACTTCGTCATTGGCAGCCTGACTATTTTGATTGGCCTGTGAGCGCCATAGCAGCCAGGCACATAAACCCACCAGCAAACATAAGCCACCATAGCCTAAACTCCAAAATAGGCGCTGGTCAGCCAAACCGACATTTGGTTCCAGCACAAAGGGATAGCTGAGTAGGGCCAGCAAACTACCGGCATTGCTGGCAGCATACAAAAAATACGGATCATGACTGCTATGATGACCGCAATGCGCAAACCAGTTTTGCAGCAAGGGCGCGGTGGTGGAAATTATGAAAAACGGCAAACCAATTGCCAGAAACAGGGTTTTGACCAACCAAAGAGCGGGGTTACCTTCGTTTGGTGGTGCCAGATCGGTAGGCAGAGCCACCGGCAAGGCAATCAAGCTGATAGCCAGTATGGCTAAATGTATCATTACCTGACGCTGCCCAGAGTGATGACTGCTAAGCCAGTGGGCATATAAATAACCAAGAAAAAGCAGGGTTTGATAAAACACCATGCAGGTATTCCACACCGCCGGCGTGCCGCCCAACAATGGCAACAACAACTTACCGAATAACGGTTGTAGAACAAACATTAAACCAGCACTGGCAAACAAGGTGCCGGAAAACAATAAAACCGGCGAAAACCTGGCTTTGTCGGGTGATTGCAACGTAATGTTCATTATTATTATGATTATAGCTATAGTGACTAGGTGCAATGATAAAACATTTAATGCACCTTGTGGCTTTTTCGGAAACCCGGCTACGTTTCCAGCCCACCATTGCTGGGTATGGTGGGTTTCTAATCAAACATCACCGCTACAAGCAGCAGTTGTAAGATTTAAATTTTCTAGCGAAGCGCCTTTAAGGTTACAGACCATCATTTTCTGGTGTTAGCTAAATCCATTTGCCTTATGCGGAAAATGAGACCCTCCTCTCAGAAACGATTTCTTTAGTTAATTATAATTTTCACCAACATAGCGAATAGTTGCATTGCTTTTGCTACTTTTGCCATGTTTTCTACCTGCCAATATTTCAGTTTAATGAGCCAATATTTTTAGGTGTAAACCACTTTGCATGACAAATAATTTACTTGATTAAAACAATGCTAATTCAAATAGGCTCCATGACCATCAAAGAATTCGTATTAATAAAATTTTATTGATTTGACCGGATTTCCTTATTTTTATTCAGAGAAATCCTTAATGTTATTTTTATACTCTGCGGAGGTTTAGATGTATATCAAAAAAAGGCTTACTGAAAACAGAATACAGCCTTGTTTTTTAAAACCGGGGTTTGCCAAATCCCGTGCCGGCATACTAGCAACAATTTTGCTGGGATCTACAAGCTTATTATCTGAAGCCGCTTTAGCAACAGATTGGGCCACCACTGGCGGTACATTAGACGGCCAACGTTATAGTGCGCTTAACCAAATTAACACCACCAATGTGGGCACCCTGACCGAGGACTTCTCAGTCGATACCGGAACCAAGGGCAGTCACATGGGTGAACCATTAGTGGTGGGATCGGAAATTGTCAATGTAGTTGTCGCCTCGACGTTTAAATCTTAAGCGGCATTTTTGTTCTGAGTTGTCTCCTCTGTATTAGGTTTACTGTTAGTCACTGGCTTATCAGGATTAAGGTGGACTGCTTGGATGCAATCCCAATTCCGCGTGTTACCAGTCCATCGCTTCGGGTTTCGATCACGGGCAGCCTCATAAACGGCTTTACGCTTAACCAGTAGGCCTTGATCTAAGCCTTCATGGCGTTGCGCTGGCGTGACAAACCGGATGGCGCTGTGGCGATGCTCGTGGTTGTACCATTCCACCAGTCTCGTTACCCAGTCACGAGCATCCGTCACCTTTGCAAACGGCTTTAACGGATAGTTTGGCCGGTATTTTAAGGTCTTAAAGAGCGATTCTGAGTAAGGATTGTCGTTGCTAACCGAAGGCCGACTTAACGAGGGCATGACACCGAGTTGTTGCAAGGTTGCCAGCATGGTAGCGCCTTTCATGGGGCTACCGTTATCAGAGTGCAGTATCAGCTGTTTGGGCTGTATCCCCTCACGATGGCACAGGTCACGTAACAATTCGCCTGCCAAGGTACTGCTTTCCTCTTCAAACACCTGCCAACCCACGATCTTTCGGCTGAAAATATCCACAAACAGGTAAAGATAGAAAAACTGTCCACGGATTGCTGATGGCAGATAGGTAATATCCCAGCTATAAAGTTGGTTAGGTACGGTGGCACAGAGGGCACGCGGTTTAGTGCGGGATTGAGCAGGGCGTTCACTGCGACGGTGTGCCAATTGGTTTTCTGCTCGCAGTACGCGATAGAATGTCGATTCAGAAGCCAGATAGCGGCCTTGATCGGCCAGCCGAGGTACGATCTGACTCGGCGGCAGATGCCCAAATTCATCGGAATTGGCAACAGCCAACACCTCGGCTCGCTCCATGACGGTAAGCTTATGCGGCGGTTGATATTCACGTAATGGACGTTGATCACAATGAACGGTCTCACCGGTCTGCCAGCGCTGCAAGGTGCGTTCGCTTAAACCCAGCACTTCACAAGCTTGGGCTTGCCGCGCACCCGCTATTATCGATTCATTCAGTAAAACAATTACTTGCTTGCGCTCTTCGTGGGCAGTCATTCGACCTCTCCCCCCAAGAGCGCTCGGAACTTTTTTTGCAGAACCAACAGCGCGGCGGCTTCTGCTAAGGCTTTGTCTTTGCGTAACAACTCTCGCTCCAGGGTATGAATTTCCGCTTTTAGGGTATGCACTTCACCTTTTTCAGATACGCCACCCTGACGACAGAATTCAGCTTTCCACTGCTCAAGCTGATGAACGAATAACCCTTGTTCACGGCACCAGGCATTCAAGTCTTCCCCGTTCAAGCCATAAGATTTCTGTAACGCTGAGAGACGTTCTTCAGGACGCCAATCATCAGGGCGTTTCGATTTCGACGGTAGATCTCGGGAGTTATGCAATTTAGCTTTTTTCATCCATGTTTTTAGGGTTTGCCAGCAAACGTTCAAGTCCTTCGCAATATCCTGAATCGATTGGTCGTTTCCACGGTTGTAAACTTTTCTCAGAGCTTGCTCTTTGAAGTCTTCAGAATACCTTGTATATGTTTTCATCTCTAATCTCAAATTTTATTGGCTTTAAAAATTTGAGACGACAACTAGTCTGACGCGGGGGGGGATCAACATTATATGTTGTCACGCCTTTTCCAAATAAGTTAATTGCTTATGATTTGGCGAATAAAGGTGCCAAACGCTGGACTTATAACCCAGGTGTTAACAGCTATGCCAAAGGGGTGAATTGTTGCGATGCCATCAATCGAGGCGCTGCATATGCCAATGGCAAGATAGTGTTTAATTTATTGGACAATACCACTGTCGCTGTTGATGCGGTCAAAGGTACTGAAATATGGCGCAATACCACAGCGGACGTACATTCTGGCGTAACAACGGCAGGCGCACCAATTATTGTCAACGGCAAAGTCATTGTGGGCACGGTTAGCGGCGAGATGGGCGTGCGCGGCTGGGTGCTGGCACTTGATCTGGTTACCGGCAAGGAATTATGGCGTGGTTATCACACCGGACCCGATAAAGATGTATTGATTAACAGTCAGACCAAACTGCCGTATACCACATCGGGTCAAAATACCAATTTGGGTCAAACCAGTTGGCCTGGCAATACTTGGCAACAAGGTGGCAGCTCCGCCTGGGCCTACCTGACTTACGATAAGGAAACTGATACCGTGTTTTATGGTACCAGTCAGCCTGGGGTATGGAATCCGGAAATTCGTAGTCCTGGCGATAATAAATGGGGCGCATCGATTTTTGCCAGAGATCCCAATACCGGTGCGGTGAAATGGGTATATCAGGTTACCCCGCATGATAACTGGGACTATGATGCCATTAGTGAAAGTATTCCAGTTGATCAAACCATCAACGGCGTTTCCCGTAAGCTGCTGGTACATTTTGACAAGAATGGCTTTGCTTATGCATTCGATCGTGAATTAGGTGAAATCATTAGTGCGAATCAATTTGTCACCGATGTGAATTGGGCCAGCCAAATTAATTTAACTACCGGACGGCCATTGGTAAATGCAGACAAACTTACCCATACCGGCAAAACAACTTATGACATTTGCCCCTCGGCACTGGGTGCTAAAGGTTGGGAGCCTGGCTCCTTCTCGCCAAGTACCGGTCTGTTCTATATGCCTACTTTTAACTTATGCATGAAACAACACATGTTAAGAGCTGAATATGTTTATGGCGCACCTTATATGGCGATGGACATGGCGATTACAGGTGCACTGACTGATCCAACTTATACCAGCGAATTAGTGGCCTGGGATGCCACCAAAGGACAAAAAGTATTCGGTTTAAAAGAACCAAGCGCCATATACGGCGGAGTACTTAGTACAGCCGGCGGCTTGGTGTTCTATGGTACTCAGGACAAAGTCATTAAAGCAATTGATGCCCGCCCTGATAAGGCCGTTAATGGGGTACCCAAGCTGTTGTGGTCAACCAAAATGGAATGTAGCACAGTCGGCAATCCTATCACCTTTACTGGCCCAGATAACAAACAACGAGTTGCCGTTTTCAGCGGTGTAGGGGCAATGGCTGGTGGTTTTGGTGGTGGTGCTTGTACAGGCAAGAATGGCGGTAAAGTTCATGTCTATAAACTTCCGTAACAAGTAAAAAAGGTCTCGGCATGTTCACCAAGTTTCATAATTGTAATGTATGGCTATTTCTGGCTTTTTGGCCATTGCTTATGTCCCATAGCCAAGCTGTGATTGCCAAACAGGAACTGCGTGTTTGTGCCGATCCTGATAATTTACCGTATTCCAATCGTAAACAAGAGGGTTTTGAAAACAAAATTGCTGCGCTTTTAGCCAAGGAATTGCACGCCAAACTGAGTTATACCTGGCAGCGACAAAAAAATGGCTTTATTCGGCAAACCCTGGGGGCCAACCGATGTGATGTGGTAATGGGAGTCCCTTATGGTTATGAACGGGTGCTTTCTACCCAACCTTATTATTGGTCCGGCTATGTATTTGTCACGGCACGGAATCGTCATTTGTCTATCGCGTCTTTTGACGATCCGATACTGCGCCAGTTGAAAATTGGGCTGCATGGTATCGGTAACGACGGCTCAAATTCCCCGCCGGCCAGTGCGCTTGCCGTGCGTGGTATTACCGAAAATATTGTTGGTTATTCCATGTGGGGCGATACCACGCAGAAAAACCCACAGGCACAAGTGATTGATGCAGTGGCTAAAGGTGATATTGATGTTGCGATTGTGTGGGGGCCAATTGCAGGTTATTACGCCAAGAAATACGGCAATGACCTGGAGTTGACACTGGCACCACATGACCCAAAGCTGCCTGATATGCCATTTGATTATGAAATTGCTTTGGGTGTTAGAAAAACCGATCAAGCATTTGCGGAAAAATTGGAAAAAATACTGGAAAAGCAGCAAAGCCATATCCAAAACATACTTTCTACATACAACGTTCCGCTTATTTAAGCTGTTAAGGAACCAGTTGTATCAGATATCAATACAGATTGAATGACCGCTCAAATTTAAAATTAAGAGGCAAATCATTATGAGAGCTCTACCTAAATCTTTTAAACATGTGTTAGGGGCAATGACCCTAATATTGATGGTTAGTGCGGCAAATGCCGACCCAAAAATAATCAGTACCTATAAAGCCCGGAATTCTGCGGAAACCGAAGATGGTTCAGGTGGAAACACCGGCAGCTCCGGAAATACTGGAACTACCAGTAACAGTACTACTGCTACTGGTAGTGCTAACAAAGCTGCTACAACTTACACTATTCCCAGTAATTTCAATTTTAATTGCAGCACTAGAAATCCTAAGGCTGATGCGATCGAAAATGGCCGCAGAGCTTATGTACGACTGAATTGTACCGTTTGCCACTCAAGCACCGGTCATGGCGGTACTATGGGGCCAAGTCTGGTTGACGCTGGTGGCGATGTGGCCGAAGCGGTCACCCAGGGTCAAGAAGGCGGTATGCCATCATTCAAAAAATATTTATGCCCTAATGATATTGCCGATCTTACCGCTTATATTAATACACTGGGCTCCAAAGCTTCGCCGGACTTCACGGACTGGTGGGTCACCAACCCTCCGGCCCCTTTTGTGGACAGCGCCCCTTAGTAGCCGGTTAATAACCGACTGTTTGGCGCTTTCAGCAAATCTTTTAAATCTGTTTTTGAGGAAATATTTATGAATTGGGAAACACCTAGCTTTACCGATCTGCGTTTTGGTTTTGAAGTAACCATGTATATCTATAACCGTTAACGCTAAATTTAGAACGGGGTTATGTTGAGAGACTGCCCCGTTTTGGCAATTTTAAGGCGCTCGGCTTTAAAGACTTCCAGTAGCTCGACCGCAACTTTTTTATTGGATCAGTTTCTTTTTTGTTCAACTCAGGTTTATGCAACAGATCAAACAGCACCAGGGTTTCCTGGGTTAACTGCTCGCGCATAACGCGAGTTTCTTCTTCAATATCGCCTATCAACTTGATCAAGGCGAGAATGATTTCAAGGTTTGTGTACTTGTTTCCAACAAAAACACAACGATGATGCTTTCTTAACTGATTTAATCGAAAAAATACCTGCCACTTTCAAAAGTACGGCTGAAGTTTATGCATTTTTCCCGGCGGAGCACGATGTGCGAGACAACAAAGAATCGTTACCGACGGTTAATGCGCCGCCTCAATCAAGCGATTGAATTGAATGAAAAATTCGTTATAACCGCCATTAGCTTCGGCAAAGCGTAACGGTTTGACCCTGTCCACCAAGACCTCGATTATTGCCGGATTTTCTTCCAGCAACTCCAATGTTTCCGATATGAAATCATGCAAAGGCATGGCCATCGGGTCGCTTGCCTGTTGCGCACCCATCAATTCCGTCTGCACGTAAGGAGGTGCTATTTCAATCACTTGCACTGGAGTCTCTCTGAGTTGGTAACGCAGCGATTGGGTATAGGAATGAATAGCTGCTTTGGTTGCACAATAAGTCGGCGTCATGGCCAGCGGCAAAAACGCCAGTCCAGAGGTAACATTGATAATGGCCGGATTTTCTTTGCTTTGTAAATGGGGTAACAATGCGGCGCTTAGCCGGATCGGCCCAAGCAAGTTGGTGGCAATGGTATTCTCGGCCACATTAAGATCCACTTCGGATGCCAGTAAATTTTCAGGCTCCATAATCCCGGCATTGTTAACCAGTACATTCACATCTGGATACTGATCTAAAAGCTGTACGGTAAATTGGCTAATGGCTGCTGAGTCAGTCACATCCAGCGTCAGATAACTGATTCCGGGATTAGCCCTTACCGTTTCCTCCAGTAAGGCTAGCCGCCGCCCAGTAATGATGACTTTATTGCCTCTGTGGTGAAAAGCTTCAGCCAGCCCTCGGCCAATACCACTCCCGCCTCCGGTAATTAAAATCGTATTGCCGGTTAATTTCATAATGCTCTCCAAATTCAGATATTAATGAGATACGACCATAAAAACCATAGTTTCAGTGGTAATAAAATTGATGAATTCAACGCTTGAATGTCAGTAGTTTGGATGATTTTATTGCCAGAGCAGCTTTTTAAACCAACAAAAGGGCTTAATTTATGTTGATTACCTTTAAGCACACATAATGCATTATGATGCAATTTTAAAAAAAATTCAGCATACTGAGATAAAAAACCCTGTAAAAACAGGCTGTAATATTTATACGACCAGCCTCATTTTGTTATACTAGGACTTGAATTAGCCACATAACATATTGATTAAATGACATTACTTTAAGTTGGCACGATGGCCGGATTTGAAATGGTTGTAATATTTTGATATTTAATGGCTTATTTTCTGATGTTTAAAAGTTGTAACAATAATTGGCATAAATTTGGTTACTCATGACAACACTGGTCTATGCCGACAGAAACCTAAAACCATTACAGCCTTCCTCTCAAATGTATTAATATCTAATACAATCATCAAATGAGGACAGCGTTATGCCAAGAAATACCTCGGTCACACTGGGCGAGCATTTTGATCGATTCGTCTCTGACAAAATCAAAGAAGGCCGCTTTCAATCTGTCAGTGAAATTGTGCGAGCCGGCTTGAGGAAGCTTGAAGAGGATGATACCAAATTACGAGCATAAAGAATGCAGCTACAAGCCGGTGAAGATAGCCCAATTGTAAGCAAGTTTGACGGCGAGGAATTTATTGCCGCAATGCATAAAAAATACATTAAATGACTGCGCCGTACAGGATTCGCCAATATGCGACCAACGATCTGGAGCAAATCTGGATACCATTGCTTCCCAGAAGGGAAACACTTAATTTTCTATACCATAGCAGAAAATAGTATTGTTACTATTGGCGTACCTCACTAAAGCATGGACAGCACCAGTTATTTTGAACAAAATACGGACAACTGATTACCAATCTATCCATCAAGCAAAGCCATCCATCTCTTAAGCCTTCAGTAAAACCAAAAACAGAATAATCAAATTTTGTGCGTATAATACCTAGACAGTCTAGACAGATATGGGAGAAAATTATGCATTGGCAATTACAAGAAGCAAAAAACAAGCTGAGCCAGGTCATCCACGAGGCACAAACCACAGGTCCACAGACCATAACCGTACGCGGAAAAGAGACCGCAGTTGTAATTTCGGCTGCAGACTATCAAAAATTGACAGATAAAAAAGACTCATTACTCAAATTCTTCCAGGAATCACCCTTGACTGATGTAGAGCTTGATTTGACGCGATCCAAGGAGAGTGGCAGAGATATCGAGCTATGAATTACCTTTTGGATACCTGTGTCTTATCCGAATTAATAAAACCACAGCCCAACCAGAATGTCGCCACCTGGATTGAAAAAATTCAGGAGTGCCATTTGTACATCAGCGCTCTGACTATGGGCGAAATTCAAAAGGGAATCTCTAGACTGGAGAATTCAAAAAAGAAACAATCACTCCAAATTTGGCTGGAACAAGATTTGGCCGCCCGATTTTCGGGCAGAATCTTGTCTGTAGATGCTGAAATCTCACTTGAATGGGGAAACATGCAAGGACAAGCGATTCGCTCAGGAACGACATTACCAGTCATAGATAGCCTGATCGCAGCAACCGCAAAATGTCATAACTTGACGCTTGTAACAAGAAATTTGGAAGACTTCAAAAATCTGCCGATCAATTTGAATAATCCATGGCTATAAGCTCTACAGAACATATTTTTTGCATGAATGCATGCTAAAACGTGTTACGTCCCTTTTCCTTGAGCCGTTGGGCTTAACCAACAGATAAAGGCCGTCCCAGCATTCAGGTGTTTATCTTTCGCTTCCGGCTTCGCCTTGCGTAAGCCTGCATCGTTAAGTAGATGTTTTGCCATGCAGAATCCCTCGATTTATAGTAACTGAGCAGTACAAATGCAGTAACCTTTTTATCACTGGCATGGCATTACTGTAAAACTTACTGCAAAATTTGCCGAGTGTTGCTGCATTTCCTTGTACTTCTCTGGACAACAAAAAACCCGCCAAGCCTTACAGCTTACGGGTTTCTGGAGTTATTCGGCTTGCTTAGAACCTTGAATTGGTACCGATGGCCGGATTTTAACAATCTTTTACTTTCATATAGTTATATAAGTATTGATGCAATTCTGATGCAATTAAAAAAATCATCATGCTGCATTTTTGACATGAACGACAGCAATTATTTGACTGCCAACACTCAGCATTATTTATCGAGCCGGTTCAATTCCTAAAGACGTTCTTGAATAGCATCCTAAGATCTACGCTTAGGAATAGTGCAATTAGATTGACAAGGTAAGATTTTTTCCTTACATTATCAATCTACAGTTTATGGAAACACAAAGATGCCGCACATTCATGAAACCGCTACCGTCACATCAAAAGGCCAGATCACCCTGCCCAAACCTATCCGCCAGGCATTAGGTATTTCAGTCGGCGAAAGGATTGCCTTTGATTTGAGAGGAACAGAGGTCATCGTAAGCAAGGCAGAAGAATCCGAACATGTAGACCCTGCCATCGTGGCTTTTTTATCCTTGCTGGAGCAAGACATTCAATCAGGAAGCCACCTAAGCTCTCTGCCGGATGATTTAAAATTAGCGATGCTTAATCATCAAGATCACAGTATCGATCTTGATGAGGAAATTTTGGGCGATGTCGAACTATAATGCAGAAACAGGGATGGACACTGCTCTTTCACGCCTGTTTGATCGAGCAACTACAAAAACTGAATGCTGCCGCTAATCGGGCTATCGAATCTGATCCTGAAGGTTTTGAAAGTAATGCCAACGTCAAGCTGTTACGAGCTTTAAGCCAGCTTATTTTAGAAACCATACCCAGCGACCCGGCGCGGGAGGAATATCGCCAAGGGAATACAATGGGCGCCAATTACCGCCATTGGCGGCGCGCAAAAATCGGTCGGCGATTCAGATTGTTTTTTCGGTATGACTCTAAAGCAAAATTGATTATTTATGCCTGGGTTAATGATGAACAAACCCTGCGCTCAGCCGGCAGCAAGACCGATCCCTATACTGTGTTTCAAAAAATGCTGGAACGGGGCAATCCTCCGAATGATTGGAAAAATTTGGTTGCGGCATGTCAGGAAGATTTTTTAGATTAATTGAACGATTAACTTAATAACTAGATCAAAAAATGACTTTAAGGCCCACTGATGGAGAACATATAGCTAGAATTGGATACGAAGCACAAGATATGAAAAATCGCCACCCAATCAAAATTGCCTACATAAACAGGGTAGAGTAAGGAACAGGCTTACGCCTGCCCCTCCTCATCAAACCGTGCTTGCGCTATTAACGCACACGGCTTTCCGATGCTCTTGATACCGAGGGATGCGCTGAGTTCCAACCTGCAACTGTCGGAACTTTATATAGCCCGTATTGCTCGTAAAGATCGCGGCGTGGAAATCGGATTAAAGCCGCTTTCCTGTTTTTGACCTTGTAGCGTTTCAGCAAGTGGGTTCGCAGTCGGTCTTCCGCATGTTGCCTAGCCTTACCCATTATTTGACTTGAATTGCGGTAATGGAAGTAATTCGCCCACCCTCTCAGGCTACGGTTCATTCTTCCCACCACATCCTCCAGTGGGATAGCGGTTAGATTCCTGGCTGTCAGCTCCGTTAATCTCGCCTTGATTTTCTTTAGCGATTTATCTGCCGGTCTGACATTCGGATACGGTTTTCCGGTGCGTGCCCCTTGACTCATCTGAATCGTAAAACCTAGGAAGTTGAAGCTGGCTTGCTTGGCGTCCACCCTATGGGTCTTGGTCTCATTGAGGCTGAGACCCAGTCGTTCCAGTACGTGGCGCACTACTTTTAACGGCTCCTCTACATCCTGTTTACACAAGACGACAAAATCAAAGGAGGCACATCCCCTACAGTCACCTTTTACCCCTAGCATGCGCTTACTCTAAAACTTACAGCAAAACTTGTCGAGTGTTACCGCATTTCCTGGTATTACCCCAAACAACAAAAAACCCGCCAAGCCTTACAGCTTACGGGTTTCTGGACTTATTCGGCTTGCTTAGAACCTTGAATTGGTACGATGGCCGGATTTGAATTGACTGTAGTAATATGATTTTTATGGTCTTATTTTTTGAAGTTTAAAAGTTGTAACGATAATCGGCATAAATTTGGGTTTTGCCTCACTTTGTCCAAGCAGTTCCATCCGGGTGATCTGACTAATGCCGGTTTTTTCAATAACCAGCTCTGCTTGTTCAGCAAGCTCAATCGCGGCATCATGTCCTTTTATGTAAACCAATAACCATATTGGTGTCTAGAAGGTATTTAATCCCACTCATTGCGCATTTCCTGTTGAATAAGCAACGGGTCACCATTCAAATTAGGCGAGGATCTAAGCACCCCGACAAATTGTTTCCAATCCTTTACAGACTCTGTAATGCCTTGAGGCTTCCTGGGCTTGGAAATTTTCAATATGAATAAATGTTCGTTTTCAGCTGACACTATTTAACTCCTCTCAAGATCGCTTTCCGTAAAATCACTGCCTTGAATACATTACCATCACGATCATCAATGAATTCAATATCCGGGTAAGCCTTTAGCGCTCGCAAAATACCACTTCCCAACCCGCGATATGGCAAAACTCGCGGTGCAAACGAAGCAAGAATAGGATTTCTAACATTTGAATTGCCCAATTTAATATTTTCGACAGTTAAATTATTGGGTAAATGACCTGGGCTGATGATTTCCATACGATTAGAAAACACTAATACTTTTACTGGAGCCGAAACGAAATAATCCCGATGAATAAGTGCATTAGCAATTAATTCTTCCAAAACAATCCTTGGGATTTCCGGCTCACCTAATGAATTTACCCCTTGTTCTCGCTGTTGGTGGTGAATATTACCCAGTACAAAACTTAAGGTTTTTTGGAAAATATCGGACAATTTACCGAGAATATCCTGACTATCGCTATAAATAGTATCGGCAATATCTTCTCCCGGAAACGCTACTGCTTTGACAATAAAAACTGGTAAACGAAGCTGCGGTCTTTGGGAAAATAAAAGAGCCCCGCAAAGATTGAGCTGACCCGACCTCATTAAATTCATATTCTCCATCAGTTGCGGCAATGAGATTGCTTGTTCAACTAAAGGCTCTCCAACAAATTTCTCAAAAAACGATGCGAAGAAATCCATGTCAACATCAGCAACAGACGTACCTTGAACAGGGATTTCATCAGCATGTACTAAGGCTGCTTCCTGGTACATACGCTGCAATTCTTCCCTGACAGTGACTTTTCTTTTGTCTCCACTGTTTTTTACCCAAATAAAACCCTGATTGTCCATGTAAGGTTTACTGATACCCTGATCTATCGTAACGACCATGACCATACCATCTGGTAGGGCAATATTTTCAGTAATGGGATTGATGGGCGGGCGCACCGATTGACTTGCCGCATTCGAAATTAACTGATTGAGCCTTCTCATATCACCAGCATCTAATCCCGCAATACTTCCATCATCGTTAACACCGATAAGTAAAATACCGCCCTTAGAATTACTAAAGGCGACCATTTCCGCAGCAACTGCGTTTGCGTTGGTTAAATCTGCCTTAAACTGGTGCCTACTATCCTCGCCGTTGGCGATAATGCTTAATAATTCTTGGGTTTCCATGCTTCATATACCTGTTTGCGTCTCTCAAAGGCTTCTGCACCACCTTCCATAATGCCGACGATATTTTTTTGAATTTCTACGCAATCTATACTTCCGCTGACAGTAGAAATCCGTTCATCAATATACTGGCATGCAATCACTTGTTCAGCATCCCCCAAAACAGGAATATTGGCATTGTGAGTCGCAAAGATGAATTGTGTTTCCGGTTTAAGTGTACGGACAAGCTTAATCACATCGTCGTATATGGTCTGATTATCCAAATCGTCTTCGGGTTGATCGATAATAACGACATCATTGTCTCGCTGACTTAAAACAAACAACATAAGTGCCGAGGCCCGTTGACCAAGGGAATGATGCGCTAAAGCCTTACCGTGAAATTCGATGGTAAAAGTATTGGGCACTTGCCACGTTAACAATGCCTCAATATTGTCTTCAAAGTATCGCCAAAACGTTTCCGCTGAATTTATTAACGCTATAGCGGCGTCAACCGAATCATAATCACGCCACATTGCACCAAAATCGCTGTATTGATCAATCATACCCTGTAACGTAGCTTCTCTAATACGGCTGCCCCGAAAAAGGTCTTGCATGTGCTTAAGCATGGCGTCCTTATTCGCTTTGAATTGAGGCACTATCCGCAAAGGTGAATCGTTTCGATTGATGCTTGCTAAAACTTTTTCAATAACCCGATATTCTTCAAGCCAAAGCTCATTTAATTTACTCAGCTCGATTTCGAGCATCTTTTTCAAGTCGGCATATTGTTTCTCGCTTTTATCCAGCACAGCCAGCATTTGATCTGCTTGATCCAACAGTGTTTTTAATTGCTTAAATTCCTGTGGACTGATTGCTTGTGCGCCAGCTTGCTGCAATTCACCCGCCAGTTTTCGCTCAATTTCCGCGAACTCTTCCTTGAGCGCCTGCTTTTTCTGGTTGAACTGAGCTAACTTTTGTCGCAGCTCTGTTAGCAACGGCTTCCCTTGAGCTGAAACATGTTTGATAGTTTCTAAGCCTTGCAATACCTGCTTAAAGGTCGCAAAAAAATCATCGAAAAAGGCCTGATTATTAGCTGATTTATAGCTGAGCTGATTTTTTAATTCGTCTTCGTTGCTAGCTATAAAACCAACCAGTTGCTCTAAATAATTCTGTGTTTCTTGTATCACCTGACCGGCTTTACGTTCGTCGCGATCAAAGTCAATCTGCTTTTGAAGTTTTTCCTCAACGCCATGCTGTTGATAAAACCTTAGCTTGAATTCGGCATCCTGTTTTTTTTGGGCCCATTCCTGCTTTTGTTCGGAGGCGCGTTTAAGCCGCTTGATATGAGCAATGGCATCCAATACCGATAATTTTCCAGCTTCGATTTTTTGCCTTATCGGAGCCAATGATTCACCGACCAGCTTTTCGATTAAATCTTTTTCAAAGCCAGCACCAGTACTAGAAAGGTCTTTCTGCCCAAAGTAGATGGGCTTATGCAATACCGTTTCGCGTATAGATACACCCGGTTGAAGCTGGCCATTAACATAAACATCTGGGCGTTCGTTCAATATTCGGCGTATTTGATAAGGCTGACCACGACGATCTACAGCATCAATGGTAATTTTACCGCCACTACGCAATAGGTGCTTAACCAATCCTTCCTTATATTCAATATCCGATGCCTTATCTCCAAAAGGAATATTTAACGCGTAACGAATTCCCTCTAATACAGAAGATTTGCCACTGCCCCTAATGCCGATTAATGTATTTAGCTCTGGAGACAGGCATACTTCGGTACCACCCAAAGCGCCTACCCCTTCAAAATAAATCTTTGAAATATATGAGTGGCTATAACTAGGCTTTTCCTTGCGAACACGATTAACATGATCAATCAACGCAAATTTAACTGCCTCAAAATTGAAAGCACCCAACTTCAGGTAGCATGCATCTTTTCTTGCAGACATATCGGAAAACTGCTTTGCATCACAGCCTTCAACCTCGGCGGGGTAATCACAACCCAATTCCTGCTTTATTTTCTGCCGCTCGTTATGAGTGCGAACTTTTTGGAATCCAAGCACTCTGCGGCTTACCGTTTCATTAGCAAATAATTCCTTAATTCGCCCCGGCAACAAACTACCCCACAAACCGTTTGGAGCTTCCACATGCGCAAATATCAAAAAATACTCTTTATGAAACTTATCCAGTTCGCGAATCGTTTCTACAATATCATGATTTGAGCGGGCGTTTTCTTGTTCAAAATTTGCTTGTCCAGCAAAAGTCACACTGAGAAAGCTCTGGATATAATTCCCTTGCTGCAAATTGTCTATCCAGTCGCTAGAAAACACCACCAAGGTGTGAACTCCAGCCTGACCGTCTTTTATCGACAGCTCGATACCGGGCAATAAACCAATACCCGCCTTACGTGCCGCTTTTCGAAGAGATTTGAACTCTTGCAAATCGAATTTATTATGATTGGTAATCACGCCTAATCCTATGTCTGCCTCAACCAGCGCACCAACATAAGCTTTTAAATAATCATTATCCGCACCCTGATATCTAAATTCTTTATCGGCATGGGTATGAAGATGAAAATCGGCTTTCAGCCAACGACTACCATATAAGAAAAATTCATCGGTCACTTGCAAACTCCTTATTCTTAATTACCCCCAAGTTTAATTGCGGTTTTGGCGGAATGACAATCATGCCGTACGGGTCGCCTTTGTATTTGTCGGACACATACTTCATAAATAACAGGGTCAGCACATAGTCCTTGTACTGGCTGACGTCCATGCCACCGCGCAGTTCATCACAACTGGTCCACAAAGAAGAATAAAATTCGGTATTTTTAAGCGCCATTTTTGGTTTTCCGTTAACTCATCGTCCGTTACAGCAAATCGGTGTTTAGGCCGGCAGCCTTAAGCCGTTGAGTCAAATTACGCATTTTGCTGAATTCAGTTCCAAAACTTTGCCGCAGGCCAACACCTTCACAAAATTCCTTAGCCGTAATATGCTGGAGTTCATCGGCATATTTGATCATTTGCAGATGAAGTTCAACGGTATATTGATTGCGTTGGGCTTCAGCCAAGGCGCGTTTTATGTTGTCGTAAATTTCTATTTCAACCATTGGTGATTAATCAGACTAATGAATAGCTAACTTAGCTAATTTAGCTAAATTTGATTCATATAGCAAGAAACCGTAGAAATTTTTGTTCTCAGTTTTTTCAGAGCACATAAGTGATTGATATATATAAAACTGCTAATTTCTATACATATCGTTAAAAACAAGTATAAGAAATTAAATTTTTGTAATTAGCCGCAATTAGAAAATTCTATCGCCGTAGTCATTACATCTTCTTGGAATATCGTCCAATGGCCTAAATTGCTGTTTAGTACAATAGCTATTTCGCAGGTGCCGGCATTCAGTGCAAAAACGCCTATCGTCCGGAAATTTAACCGGCAATTTGGATTGTAGTTGCTTGTCCACCCAATTCAATAGCCAATAAAGTTTGTCTGGGTTACGGGCGCATTCATATAGCACTTCTGCTATGATTTCCTTATCAGATTCGCCTATGGCCTCCATATAAGCCAGGATTTTTGCCTTGTCTAATTGAAACAAGTGAGTAGATTCAACTTGGAGTTCATAAACAATTTCGGCTTTATGCTGCTTTAAAAATTCCCGCTGATTTTGTGTCAGAGCGCTGGCCGGACTGATGGCTAGAGCATCGCCCTTCAGTGCAATGTTAAAACCGGCTTCACGGATTTTTTGCAGTGCGCCCATATCAGAACCACTCCACATCATCCTGTAGAAGTTGAGTAACGGTTTCGGCAGTTTTATCCGCTACAGCGCTACAAGTCTTAACCACTGCGGGTTTGAGTGTTGCCCCTGATAGGTTGTTGCCGCAACGGGTGGCATCATTCTGAAAAACCTTGTCCTAGGTTTTGTGTAGCGCTAATGCTGGCTGAAGCGGGATGTAGCGTTTGGAGATTTTCATCCGCTACACTGCAAGCCTTGTCTGCATTGGCTTGTAGCGTTGTAGCGGCAGAAAGGGGAATATCGTCCGGAATTATTTTGTTGGATAAATAGCGATTAAAGGCATCGGTAAATTCTTCCAGACTATAGCCCTTTTTTACCTGGTGGCCGATGCGGACATCCTTGGGTTGAATTTTATAACCTTTGAGATTGTCTGCAATTTGTTTAGCTGTGATAGGCTGATTTTTATTGCAACTGGCCCAGCCTTTCGCCTCATCCAGACATAATGCGGTAATCAGGTCGACTGTAAAAATCCTATCCGTATGCAGGCTGGAAAATATGGCCTGGATATCAGCCAGCAGTTCCTGATTCCGGCTCATTTGCGCGTCCTCGGCTCCGGCAAGTTTTAAGGCGGCTGTTCTGGCTAGTTCCGGCCACTGTCCTGCGGCGACATCGGCGATAGCAAGCAAGGCTTCCCAGTTATCTTGCGCCCGGTCATTCAGGGCTTCCGGTAAATGTGGCCGGGCGGTTCTGATTTGCTCATGATAATCTTCAGCAAACCTTGCCAGCTTAGCGGACAGTGTGCTGAATAATTCCGGTTCGGCATGGCGTAAGCGCTCAACCTGTTCATGTGGCAACTTGCGGCGCAGCTCCAATATCACGGCTCTGTCCATCAATGTATCGGCCAGATGTCCGATACCGGAAATAACTTTTGCGCCCCAAACGTTAAAACGGGTGGGTATAAAGTTTTCGCCAACCACCCGTATGATATAAGCGCTCTCGCGGGTATGTCCGCAATTAATCAGCCCGCGCAATTCGTCGTTTTCGCGCATGAAGGCATCGGCTTCATCGACCAGCAAAGTTGGCTGCCAGGCATCAATTGCCCGAAACAAAGCTGCCGGAGAAATATTGGCCGCCATCAATGGCCGACAAACCATCCGTCCCAACAAGAATAGCAATTGCGATTTTCCGCAACGTTTTTCCGGCGCGGTAATGATTGCCAGTGGCGCGATCTGAATGACGTCGATGAACCAGGTCATGGCTATCCATAAGCTGGCGGTAATGGCTATTTCCGCATCGCATACGATAAAACGCTGAATACTGTCTCGGATTTCGGTTAATAGTTCAGCAGGATTAACTGGTTCCGGCCAGGCATCAATGGCTTCAAAATCGATACTCTGCCTATCCTGGCCTTTACGTTCTGCCTGGATTAACTTATCCAGCGTAACAGGACGCACTCCCAAGGTTTTGGCATATTCCTTTCTAACCCGGTCATATTCTATTGGCGAAATAGATGCTAAATAACGTAGCGTGGCGGCATCGTCTATATGGGGTTTTGCTGGTCGGTTTTGTACTTCAGTTGTTTCATTATTTTCGAGGCATTTTGCAACTTCTGTCGGCAACAGCTCATCAAAGTCATCCAGTGTTTCAGGCAGAAACTCCATACCGGCCTCCCTTACCTGGATAAGTGACGATTTGCTCTCTTATCTGGACCCAGCGTTTTCCTGGCGTTTTTGATACATCATAAGTAAAAGCAGGCTCGCTGCAATCTACCCAGCATGGCCGAACCGTGACTTGGTAAGCACCTGAAGCCAATAGGACTTTGACAAGCTGCATAACCTGCTCTGTACTTGGGCCTTTGTCCCAGTCTATCAACACACACAGTTCATTCACCAGCCAAATAAAACCGGCAACCGAATCATATTGAGGCATCACTAAAGCCCAAACAGAAGTGTTCATCTGCCAGTGTCTGGCACGTCGCCAGCAATCATGTCCAAAACAAACTATCACCAGCCACGGTGGATTTTCTGAATGCAATTTGTCCGCCAGTGCTCTGCCAAAGGGCGGGAGCTTTTTGCTAGAACCCGATTGCACTACCACACCCCGTTATTGATCAGAGCGCGAATGTCTTCAACACGCCAAACGGTGATTCTTGGCCCGAGTTTGACTGGTGCCGGGAAGCGACCTGATTTAACCCCCGCCCACCAAGTGGATTTACTGACCGGAATAAGAGCCGGTATCGGCGGATTGGCTTTGGGGTTACCGATAATCTGCGCCAAACGCAGATAACCGGTTTCTGGCAGTTGGGGCATAGACATTCTCCTAAATCCAAAAGTTTGAAAATTTGACGTATCCGTTATTTTGCCTAAATCAAAATGCCATTTATCCGCCGCAGCTAGCCAAAACGGCCATCTGCGTCAGGAAAATGCACGTCGCAACTTGTTATCAAACCGTTTCAATTGTTATTCGACTTGAGCGCATCGAGAGTTACGAAACTGAGAACTTATGGCTTCATGCCAGGCAAATAATGCGTTTTTTGTCAGTGCCTTATTTTGCATAAATTAATTTGTAAGTGTGTTGCAGCAAATGTCGTATTTGACATTAGCTGCAACATGATTAAAAAAAATTCAATTTAGAATACGGATGAGCTGAAAACTGTCGCATTTTTAACTCTGGATCGGTTTTTCAATATCGCTATCTCTGCATGAAATTGTCCTTGAAAATTTTTAAGGCATGCTCGCAAAAAATCGCGAATTTGCGATTTTTAGCAGAAGAGGTGGAAATATTTTCAGTCAAAATGTGATACCGACTAAACGCAGGACTCCGGAATAACTGCGTTATGTGGCACAAATTAGGGGATAGCCTTGCCACTTCCTATATTTATTAGGGATTGTGAATTCAGAACCAGAAAACATGCAGATATAAGTAAGCCTAATTAGTGAGTTTTGTTTGTTTTGAATAAATAGGATGACTGGTTACAAAGGTGATGGATTTATTAAAAATGAATCCCTAATAAATATAGGAATTGCTGTCTACAAAACCTAATTTGCAAACGAAAGCGATTAATTTTTTATATCCAAAAAATGTCTTTAAAAAATCAACTAGGGACGAACTAACTAAATCCCTATACTTAAAACTAGGAAAACAGCATGTTTGAAAATGATAGAAATGATCTTGACAGCCAACTGACCGAAGCCGATCTTCTACAGTGGATAGAAGTAGAAACCCATAAGCAATATAATGTCGCCAGAATGTTGGTCGATGATTACTGGCGTATGTTTAAACGCGGGCAGAAAGAAAACCGACGGTTTAAACAAGGCCGGATTGGCGTCAGAATCAGGACCAGAGAAAAATCGCTTTCCTTTAGCATCGAGTGGTTTCGCATTTCCTCGATCATGATCAACGGCAAAAACAAAACGATAGCCGAGTATGTCCGCAAAGGCGCAGGCTTCAGTTACCCACTAGGGCGTTTTCTGCAAAACGAGCCGTAAGCGGTTATCAAACCCCATCTAGCCATTTTTCCATCCGCTGTTAATATGCTCCCTATCCACTTGCCAGGGCAGCAGTGATTCAATATCTTCCAGAGTCTGAGCCTTGGGCAGTTCTTTAAAAATATGATGCAGATAGCGATACGGCTCCAGTCCATTGAGTTTGGCGGTTTCAATCAGGCTATAGAGATTGGCACTGGCTTTGGCGCCTTTTATGGTATCGGCGAATAGCCAGTTATTACGACCAATGACAAAGGGCCGGATGGCGCGTTCCACGGCATTGTTATCAATGTCTAACCGCCCATCTTGGCAATAGACGGTGAGTGTTGACCACTGGTTAGCCAGATAGCCCAAGGCTTTGCCGGTTAAGCTGGTGGGGGCCACTTGGGTTAAGGAGATATCCAACCAAGCTTTGATTTCATGCAGGATCGGCACGGCCTGCTGTTGGCGAATCCGGTATTTTTCATCGACCGACAGATATTTGATTTGCGTCTCAATCCGGTACAGTTTCTGGATCATGATTAAGGCCTTACTGACTTTGCCGGCTTTAGGCTGAGCTTTGCCTTGGGCTTTTAAGGCTTCATCGAATTTACGTCTGGCGTGTGCCCAACACCCGGCATGGCGCAAGCCGTTTTTAGCGCACACGGTCGGGTAAGCGGCGTAGCCGTCGGTTTGCAGCGTACCGCTGTAACCTTGTAGCAGTTGGTCTGCCACGGCCTGGCTGCGGGTGGGTGCATAGTGAAACAGCACGACTGGTTGATCAGGTGGGCCACCGCGCTGTACCCACAGATAAGACTGACTGCTAGCGGCTTTGCCCTCTTCTTTCAAGACTTGTAGCGTGGTTTCATCCATTTGCAGAATGGGGTACTGATGCAGGTGTTCCTGCATCAAATTGCACAAAGCTTGAATCAGCTCGCCGCAACGAATCGCCCATAAAGACAGGGTGCCGCGTGATAGCTCAACGCCGATACGCTGAAACTGTTTACTTTGCCGGTAAAACGGCAAGGCATCCAGGAATTTGCTGGTGATCAGATAAGCCAGTAAACCGGGCGAAGCATTGCTTTTAGGCAGCGGTTGCGGCGGCAGTGGCGCGGTTTTCACCTCGGCCTGACAGCAAGGGCAGGCATACTTGATGCGGATATGGCGTAACACCTGCACCTTGGCTGGAATGATGTCCAGTTGTTCGGACACTTCAGTACCGATTTCTTTTAGCGCATGGCCGGCTGAGCAACGGCGTTGCGCTTCCGGTAGGTCGTGGATGATCTCAACGCGGGGGAGTGCAGCAGGCAGGGCTTTACGGCCAGGCTTGACCGGTACAGTTTGGCCGGGCTGGGCTGCGGAAGCGATAGGCGCTGATGCATTTTCGGTGGCGGCCACCACTTCAGAGGTGGCCGTCGCCGTTTCAGCGGTCGTTTCATCCGACTCTTCGGCATAGGCTTCCGCCTCATTGAACATATCCGCTTGCTCTGCCCGGTATTTCTCGCTATTGGCGCCAAAGCGTTTATGTAGCAAGAGATTGATTTGCTCTTGCAGAATATCGTGTTTTGATTGTAATTGCCGATAATCACGCGTCAGCGTACGTAGCATTTTCTGCAGGCTGTCGACATCTGAAGGCAATTCAAGCTCTTGTTCCATAAGGCTTATTATAGCAACTTACGCCATAATAAGCCATTGAAAATTCAGAAAATAGACGCTTCAAAGCCGGCAAAAGATTATAAAACCGACTGATAATCCAGCACCGGATGCGGCTTCATGCGATTAATATCATAACCTTCCAACAACCAGTTCAGTTGCTGTACGCTTAACGTCACCGTGCCAGACTCGCTGGGTTTTGGCCAGAAAAACCGTGCTTTCTCCAAACGCTTCTGCCATAGACAAAAACCATTACGCTCCCAATACAGCAACTTGATAGCCGTGGCTGACCGATTTCTAAACACATACAAACAATCAGCAAACGGATTTAAACTCAACTGCGCTTCCACCAGGACCGCCAAACTGGCAGCGCCCTTCCTGAAATCAACCGGTTGTTCGCATAAATAAACTGCCCAATCGACGGAAAGGGGCCGCATCATGCTGGCAACCTCGACAACCCGGTCAGCACCGCCAGGCAATGCTCGGTATCAATGGCTTGAAATTGACATTCAATGCCATTGGGTAGGCGCAGCCACAGCGTTGGCCGTTCAAGTGAGCCACTCGTCACCGGCTGTACCATCTGCACAGGATGAAAAGTCGCTGTGCCAGCGCCGGTCTGCACAGCACGGCTTGGCCACTCACGCTTACGCTTGATCCAGTGATATAAAGATTTATCGGCCAATTGGTGTTGCCGGGCATACACGGCAATACTCAAACCTGACGCCAGGCATTGCTCGACATGGGCAAACCAAAAGCGCTGCGTATCGGTTAGACTTACAGCATCCGTTGGCTGGGTATTTTCTGAAAGGGGCTGGTTCATCGGGTATCCTCATCAATTGACGGTGACGATACTTTCCCAAATTCAATTAATTATGGGTAGATGGGGTTTGTTAAGCGCTTACAACGAGCCAGGTTGGGAGGCAACTTTGGTTGAGGAGTACGAGCCGGAATTTGCCAAAATCCGTAAGAGTATGGATGCTTTGGGTAAAATTCGGGATAGGGTCAAGTTTTATTCCAAATTGATGGAGGAAAACAAATTGGATTAAATTAAGTTGTATTCGCCTTGTTATGCATCGATTTGAAGCTCGTTTCGAACACCTTGCTTGATAAGATTCACTAGAGCTGGAAGTGCTTTGTTTGCTGCTTCCAAGTCTTTAGTCTCAATTGCGTTAACGAGTTTCTCTATCAAATCAATGTCATTTTGTGTACCGTATAGATGGAAGGATTCTCGTGCGGCGGCAAGTTTCTCTACTACGTCTGGATTAGCAAACGCATTACCATTTTTCTGAATTTCGCGCCAAACTGGCAAAAATGATTCAAGAGCCTTAATCCTAAAGTCAAGGCGTTTCAAATGTATATTGTTTTCGCGGTTTAGTTTCCCGGTTCGATACCAACCAAAAGAGACTACTAACCCGCCTAAAATAGCTGCGAATATTGGCATATATTCTTGCATAGATAACTCCTAATGAGGATGGATGCTTTGGGTAATCGGGATAGGGTCAAGTTTTATTCTAAATTTCTGGAGGAATATAAATTACATAAAGTATGCTTGATTGTTTGAGCATTTTTAACATCCCTTCAGCAAATAGATGGCCTTACCGGTAATACAACTTATGCTAATAAGCGATCCAAAATTCCTTGTAAGGCTGTAATGTCATCTGTCTCATGTTTCACTAGCTCTTGAATAAGTGTTTTTTTGAATCGGACAAGATCAAAGTTTATTTGATATTTTCGTTGAAGATCATCAAATAGACGTTTGCCGCTGCAAAGTTTCTTCCAGTCATTTTCCCAAATGGGTTCGAGTTCTGTTCTTGTGGTATTGCATCTCTCAACAAAATTTTCCTCCCAATTTTCTTGGTTCAGAATATTTTTTATTTCAGAAAGCGTTTCATTAAGTTGGTTATACTGTAATTCAGCAATCTCAATGTTTGTTTTACGATTAATATCTTTCTTTAATAGGCCAACCCTAAGAGATCTAAATGGATTTAAGTGCTTTTGCTGAACTACCTCATCCAATTGGTCTAATGCTAATTGCTTAAGCTCACGAGCAAACGCGCCTCTTGATTCTGGAGGTGTTTTACCATGCATATTAATTAGATTGAATAAACAAGTTTCATCGATTAAATAATTTTCAATACAGTATTTTTGAAGTTGCTCAACTTTTACAAGAGCTGTGCTTGGTAAACCAGATGGTTTCGAATCATGATCAAAAAGAAATGCATGTCGCTCTTTTACGCCCCCTTTTTTTTCTGCGGCTTGTAAATCACGAATTGATTTTTCAATTTCAGTTCTGCCATTTAATGGTTTGACCAATATTCCAGAAAGAATTTTTTGAAATCCAACTTCAAGAATAGCAACATCAGTATCACCTTCAACAAAGATAGTACCTTTTGATGTGAGTGCTTGTTCTGCACTAACCCCCAATCTACTCATTGCCTCGCGCATTTCATCAGTATCTTGTAATAATACCGGAGATATATCACGATCGTTGCGAAGATGAAATAATTCAGAATTATGATTCTCATATGCATCTTTAAGAATTTCTACGCTATGAGTTGAAATCAAAAACTGACAATCGGTTTCTCTAATTATGTAATCTACAAGATATGGAAGAATTTTTTTGCAAACCGCAGGGTTTAAATGCAATTCTGGCTCGTCTACTAGAATTATACTGCCCGGTACAGATGCGGTTCTATATAGAAGAAAGCTTAATATTAAACCTTTTTCACCACTACTTAAGCTATCTATGTCAAAAACTCGATCTGATTTAGTATCGCGTATTAGAACAGAAACGAGTCCTGTTTGTTTTTGTCTTAATCCAACAAACTCTTTACCAGGTAAGAGCGTTTCAAATATTGAGTCAAAGTCTTTTTTTAAGTCACGATGCTCAATTCCTGCCAATACTGCTTGATTAACAACTGTTTGTTTTAATCGTCCATATTTGGACGTTGCATGAGCAAGATGACTATCAGCCTGGGCTTTGAAATCTTGTGCTCCTACTTGTATAGCAATCTCACCCTGAGGCATCGATCTATCGGCTGGAAAATAGCTTAAAATTGCTCGATCGGGTTGTAATCTTTGCTCTAAGAAGCCAGCGAACAAATTATTCACAGCAGATGAGCTGTTCATTTGTTGGGCAGATATATCAACTGACATTTCGATAGCTTTGTCTGGGTTTAACTGTTCCCAAGCCCTGTCAACTTCATTAGTTGCAGATTGCAGAGCTTCCTTCCCTTGAGAAGTAGAAAAATACGCTCTAAGATCAAACTGAGGATCATCGGGCGTTCGTCCAAGTAAAATAGTAGTAAGACTCCGAGCAATTTGAGGTTTGGCTTGCCTAAGCATTTCAATTTCTTCAGCTGAAAAACTTATGAACAATGAAATTTTCAAGGATTGATTAGGGTCACCCGCCAAAGCAGAAATATCAAATTGAAATGTGTTCTGAAAGAAGTGAGCGCTTGTAGCTCCAAGATTAATTAGGACGTTCCGCAATTCATCTTGCATTCTTGGGAACAGAATTGCTTTTGCTAGACGAATTGCTTCAAATATTGAACTTTTCCCAACTGCATTTGGGCCGACAACCACAGCGATATTTTTACTTAGTTCAAACTCAATCTCCGCCAACCGTCTGAAATTGTTTATATAAATTTTTTTTAATTTCATTTGGCCTTTTTCCTTAGTTTGTTAAATTTGAAAATAGTTTTCTCACACTTATCAAATAACTTAGTGACATGAAACCACAAATGGTAACAATGGCATACTCTAGAATTCATGCATATTCTATCAAACAAAGCAAGAGTTGCTATCGACGGCTTAAGCCACACAAACTTGCCATAGAGCTTGCGGGCAACAGGTAATTACCTTGCCTTTCAAAAATTACTAGAATGCTAATTCTATTCAGTTACTTTTGCTTTGCTAACATCCAATATCTCACACCAATTTCCTAAACGGTATCACCTGAGCCCCTGACTTCAAACCATCCAGATAATCCGCCCAAGACTGCATCATGCGCCGATGCTCATCTAAATACTGCGCCCGATTATAAGCTGCTCTAACCTGATCCCGTGGCGCATGGGCCAATTGCCGCTCAATCGCGTCTGGATTCCAGCCTTGCTCATTTAGCAAGGTTGAGGCAGTGGTTCTAAAACCGTGGGCAGTCATAACATCACTATCGTAACCTAAAGATTTTAGTGCCGTTCTGATGGTATTATCGGACATTGGCCTGCCATCGCCTCTACTGGATGGAAATACATATTGACCGTTACCAGTTAGCGGATGGATGGCTTCCAGTATTGCTACTGCCTGGGTAGATAGCGGCACGATATGGTGAAAATCCGTTTTAGAAATATAGGGTCGCCATTCCCGAACTGTCAGGTCGACATCCTCCCAAAGCATTTGCCTGATTTCACCTGGTCTTTGAAACAGCAATGGCGACAGCCTAAATGCTGACTGGACAACAAAAGTGCCTTGGTAATTGCTAATATCTCGCAGTAATTGTGCGACCTGTTTAGGATCGATAATTGCTGCGCGATGCTTAACTTTTTGGGCGGGAATCTGTTTGGCCACCGGATGGGCTGGATCGTATTCCGTATAGTTATGCACTACCGCGTAGGCAAATATGGCGCTAATTTCGGCATGCAGGCGATGTGCTGTTTCCAGCTGACCTTTATCGATTAAGGGTTTGAGAGCTGCCAAAACTTCTGCTGACTTAATGGCATTGATGGCTTTGTCGCCAAGCGTTGGAAATGCCAAGCGCTCGATCCGGCTGGTTTTTTTGATATGCGTGGTAGCGGTGGTGAGATGGGCGATTGAGTCCAGCCATTTTCTGGCGACATCAGCAAAGCTGTTTAGAATTGGCAGGCCATCGCTAACCCGTTCTTCATTTAATTTATCAAGCTGTTTTGTTTGCCGGCTTACTTTTCTGATTTCGCCTGGATCAATGCCGTTGGCTATGTTTTCGCGAGCTTCTTCTGCTTTGCGTCTAGCTGTCTCCAAAGAAACGTTTGGATACACGCCCAAGGAAACTTTTTTGCGCTTGCCCTGAAAGGTGTAAATGAAATGCCACCACTTGGAGCCATTCACTTTAACGAGCAAGTAAAGACCGCCACCATCGTTGATCATCCGATCTTTTGTGTCAGGCTTTGCAGCCCTGTAAACCACGTCTTTATTGAGTTTTAATGCCATGTATCCACCCAAATCGTGCCAATTATTATGCCAATTTTAAACACATTTTAAGAGTTGTAACAATAAATGGCACGATTTTGACTGCATTGCACTGGTTTTTACCGGATTCCATTGGACAACAAAAAACCCGCCAAGCCAGACAGCTTGCGGGTTTTTGGACTTTATTGCATCACACTGGATGCTGAAATGGTACCGATGGCCGGATTTGAACCGGCACGACTTGCGTCACCACCCCCTCAAGATGGCGTGTCTACCAATTTCACCACATCGGCTTAAAACTGTTTAGTTGGCCTTGGGTTGTTCAGCCGGAGCAGGTTCTACCTGTTTTAAGGCCGGTGCGGCAGGCACAGCAGTTTCCGGCAGCGCGGCAGCAGTAGGTGCCGCATCTTCAGCGGGCTTTACGCTTGATAAAGGCACATCGGAAGCAGATTGTTCGACGCTGATGGTATCGATCAAATCAGTTTTTTTGCTGTGATAACCGCTTAAAAACGCCAAACCCAGGCTGGTCACAAAGAATAGACCGGCAAAAATGGCAGTGGTTCTGGACAGGAAAGAGGCAGAGCCTTGGGCACCAAACACGGAACCGGATGAACCGCTACCAAAGGCAGCTCCGGCGTCTGCGCCTTTACCATGCTGGATCAGCACCAGGCCGATTATGCCTATGCCCAACAGGATGTGAATAACAATAATAATTTGGTACAACATATAAATCCTAAACTGTAAAAAACTAGACTGAATGACTAATTTGCAAAAAGCCTTTGGCATCCAGTGAGGCTCCGCCTACCAGGCCACCGTCGATGTCGGGCTGGGCAAACAAGCCTTTGGCGTTGTCTGCTTTAACACTACCGCCGTATAAAATTTGCAGCTTGGCGGCAATTTCCGGATTCAGCGCAGCAATGCGGCTACGGATGTAGGCATGCACTTCCTGAGCTTGCTCGTCGGTAGCGGTTTTGCCGGTGCCGATGGCCCACACGGGTTCGTAAGCGATAACAGCATTGGCAAATGCTTCAATGCCGGTGGTGTTGATCACGGCATCCAGTTGGGCGTCGATAACGCTGAAAGTTTGATCAGCTTCACGTTCTGCCAAGGTTTCACCAACACACAATACTGGGATGATGTTTTGTTTAAGCGCTTGGGCAAAGCGGTTGGCAACAGACTGGTTGGTGTCGCCGTAATAGCTGCGTCTTTCTGAGTGGCCAACCAGCGCATATTTGATGCCAGAGTCAGCCAGCATGGCAGCAGAAACTTCACCAGTGTAAGCGCCGGCAGCTTGATCAGCAACGTTTTGCGCGCCGACTGCGATGGCAGAACCGGCTAAAGCGTTACGAATATCTGTCAGGTAGATGAAAGGAACACAAACAGCAACTTCCTGCTCTACCGTACCCAAGCCTTCTGCTAAGGCGGTAGCAAGTTGAATTCCCTCTTCACGAGAGCCATTCATTTTCCAATTCCCCATTATCAAAGACCGGCGCATTACTTACTCCAAACTGAATAAAGCAGACTATGATATACGCTGCAGCGTTTCTGTTCAAGATGCGATTGCGGTTTTAACATCGTTCGCCAGTTGCTGAGCATATTTTTTCACATCATCGGCATCCACGCCTTCCACCATAACTCTGACCAAAGGCTCGGTACCAGATGATCTGAGCAATACCCTGCCCTTGTCACCCAGTTTTTTCTCGACATCGGCCACAGCGGCTTTCATGCCGGTCAGTTTATCAATCTGGACTTTTCTGTCGGTTTTGATGTTGAGTAGTACCTGCGGATATTTACTCATGCCCGACTTCAGTTCGTGCAGACTTTTACCGGTACGCTGCATTTCCGCCAGCACCTGCAGGGCGGCAACAATTCCATCGCCGGTGGTGGTTTTATCCAGGCAGATAATATGCCCAGAACCTTCGCCACCCAGTTTGCCGCCGTGTTCCAGCAGCATTTCCATGACATAACGATCGCCAACATTGGCGCGCAGCAGGGGGATGCCCAGTTTGCCCAGGGCATGCTCCATCCCCAGATTGGACATCAGCGTACCGACCACCGGGCCGGTTAATTTGCCTTGATCTATCAGGGATTTGGCGATGATATAGATTAATTCGTCACCATCGACAATTTCGCCCTTGTCATCTACCATAATCACCCGGTCGCCATCACCATCCAGGGCTATACCCAAGTCTGCCCGAAATTCCAGCACCTTTTGCGCCAGTGTTTCGGGTTTGGTAGCACCGCATTCATCATTAATATTCAGACCATTAGGCTCAGCAGAAATGGCTACCACTTCTGCGCCGACTTCGCGGAACACATGAGGCGCTATATGATAGGTGGCGCCGTTGGCACAATCGATGACTAGTCGCATGCCTTTAAAATCCAGCTGGGTAGGTACGGTGGCCTTACAAAATTCGATGTAACGGCCCGCGGCATCAGTAATACGCTTGACTTTGCCCAGTCTGGCCGACTCAACAGTCGTCATTGGTGCATCCAGATAATGTTCTATTTTTTTCTCAATTTCATCCGGTAGCTTGGTGCCGTTAATCGAGAAAAATTTGATGCCGTTATCGTAATAAGGATTATGCGAAGCACTAATCACTATACCGGCCCGGGCCCTTAGGGTACGGGTCAGATAGGCAATAGCCGGGGTGGGCATAGGCCCTAACATGCGGGTATCCACACCAGCCGCCGATAAACCGGCTTCCAGTGCCGATTCAAACATATAGCCGGAAATACGGGTATCTTTACCCACCAGCACAAAGCCGCTGCCTTCTTTGGCAAATACCCGTCCGGCAGCCCAGCCCAGTTTTAACATAAAATCAACAGTGATGGGATATTCACCAACTTTGCCGCGTATCCCATCGGTTCCAAAATACTTTTTAGCCATACTCATTTATTACTACGTTTCCTGCACAAAAAAAAGAGAGGCCTAAGCCTCTCTCGATTCAGTTTAATACTAAATCTTAACCTTGTTCAGTGGCTCCACCCAATGGCGCACCTTGATCCCAATGATCAACGGTAACACCACCGCTAGAGGATGGAGTGTCGTCCCAACCTTTAGGGTCACGCACTGGAATGCGATTCATCAAATCATCAATTTGATATTTATCTATGGTTTCATATTTCATCAAAGCCGCTGACATAGCGTGAAGAATATCTTCATTTTCTTTGAGAATTTTTTCCGCTCTTTCATAGTTTCTGTCAATGATAGAGCGAATTTCTTCATCTATGGTATGCGAAGTTTCTTCAGCCACTGATTTATGCTGAGTTACGGAACGGCCCAGGAACACCTCTCCTTCTTCTTCGCTATACGCCAATGGCCCCAGGCGTTGCGACAAGCCCCATTTGGTAACCATATTGCGTGCCAGTTCGGTGGCCCGTTCGATATCGTTGGAGGCTCCGGTAGATACCTGCTCCCAGCCGAATATCAGTTCTTCGGCAATCCGACCACCGTAGAGGCTGGAGATCATGCTGTCCAACTTGCATTTGCTGGCGCTGTATTGATCACGCTCAGGCAAGAACATGGTCACACCCAGAGCGCGGCCACGCGGCATGATGCTGACTTTGTATACTGGATCATGTTCCGGCACCAGACGACCGACGATGGCATGACCAGCTTCATGGTAAGCGGTCATGCGTTTTTCTTTTTCGTCCATCACCATGGAGCGTCTTTCCGCACCCATAATCAGTTTGTCTTTGGCTTTTTCCAAATCCACCATACTGACCAGACGTTTATTCAAACGCGCAGCAAACAAAGCAGCCTCATTAACCAGATTGGCTAAATCGGCACCGGAAAAACCTGGTGTGCCTTGAGCGATATATTTAATTTTAACATCGTCTGATGCAGGCACTTTTTTCAAATGCACATTAAGAATTTGTTCACGACCCCGCACATCCGGTAAACCGACTACCACTTGACGGTCGAAACGGCCCGGACGTAACAAAGCTTTATCCAGCACATCTGCACGGTTAGTGGCTGCGATAACGATAATGCCTTCGTGACCTTCAAAGCCGTCCATTTCCACCAGCAACTGGTTAAGCGTTTGTTCTCGTTCGTCGTTGCCGCCACCCAGACCAGCGCCACGTGAGCGGCCTACTGCGTCTATTTCGTCAATAAATATGATGCAGGGGGCATGTTTTTTAGCTTGTTCGAACATGTCCCGAACCCGCGATGCGCCCACACCAACAAACATTTCCACAAAATCCGAACCGGATATGGTAAAAAACGGTACTTTGGCTTCGCCGGCAATAGCCCGGGCCAACAAGGTTTTACCTGTTCCAGGAGGACCAACCATCAGTGCGCCACGCGGTACTTTACCGCCAAGTTTTTGATATTTGGCCGGATCTTTCAAGAAATCGACCATTTCTTCGACTTCTTCTTTGGCCTCATCACAACCGGCAACATCGGCAAAGGTGACTTTGTTTTGATCCATATCCAGCATGCGAGCTTTGCTTTTGCCAAAACCCATTGCACCGCCACGACCACCAACACCACCACCCTGCATTTGGCGCATAAAAAACACCCATACCGCTATCAGCAGCAAGATCGGCCCAAACGAGACGAAAATCTGCATAAGCATGGACGGTTCTTCAGGCGGCTGGACATTAATTTCCACACCATTGCCCAATAAATCGTCGATCAGGTGCGGATCATTCGGCATATAGGTTTTAAACTTTTCGCCGGTCTGCATACGACCCTTGACAGTATTGTCGGCGATCTGTACTTGCTGTACCTGTCCAGCTTTGACCGCGTCTATCAGTTGCGAATAAGACAAGGTTGAGTCGGTTCTGACGGTTCTGGAACCGAAATTATTGAACACCGCCATTAATACCACGGCGATGACCACCCACAACACCACATTTTTTAACATATCGCTCAAGTTACGCGCTCCGGCCTTAATTGGCCCTAGATTTTAAAAACCAAGTAATTATATCAGGATTACTTGCGTTCCAGCCTGGCATCCAAACACTATGACAAGCGACTTGCTCTTATATCGAGCAAAGATACTCTTAAACCCGTTACACTTCAAGCCGTGCAGCCCAATTTGGCGCACAAAAACACCAAACACACCAGTTAAGCCATCAATCAAATTTAACCCAGCCTATACCGCTAATAGAACACCCACTAATTTATAACATACCACGTATTAGCAAAAATTCCTGATTATGGACTGTGGCGTATTATTTATAGCCTTTTGCCAATATATATACTTCATTACTGCGGGGTCGGGAGGCTTTAGGTTTACGAATCACTACACTGTTGAACTGTTGCTTCACCTGCTGATGATAGGCATCGAAACCAGCACCCTGAAACATTTTGATCAAAAACGTACCGCCTTTGTGCAAAATTGCTTGCGCAGCATCCAATGCCAGCTCGCCAAGATAAATGGATTTTGGTTGATCCATTTCCCGGTTACCACTTATATTGGGGGCCATGTCCGACAATAACAAGTCCACCGGTTGATTGTCCAAAACTTTATAGAGTTGATCCAGTACTTCCTGTTCGCGAAAATCGCCCTGGATAAAATCGACACCGGGAATTGGCTCTATATCCAGCAAATCCAGCGCGACCACTTTGGCATTTTTACCGACTATCTTGCTGGCATATTCCGACCAACCCCCCGGTGCAGCACCCAAATCGACTACATTCATGCCTGGCCGGATAATTTTGTCTTTTTCCTGAATTTCAATAAGTTTGAATACAGCTCTTGAACGGTATCCCAAAGCTTGGGCTTTTTTGACATATTCGTCGTGAAAATGTTCCTGCAACCATTGTGGACTGCTTTTGCTGCGTGCCATATTTTCGATTGGTGTAAAATTGTCGAGTTAATTACGTTTAAGGAAACAGAGTGAGTCCTATTGAAAAGAAAAAATTAAAAGCCTTGGCCCATGCTTTAAACCCGGTAGTGATGATCGGTCAGGCGGGTTTGACTGATGCAGTGTTAAAGGAAATTAATCTGGCACTGGATACACACGAACTTATAAAAGTGAAAATTCGTGCCGAAAAAGTGGATCGTCAACTGATATCAGCAGAAATTTGCAGTCAGACTCTGGCTGAACAGATTCAGGCTATCGGCCAAATAGCAGTGTTGTACCGGAAAAATCCGCAGAAATAAGCCGCAATATCAAGCTGTACCGGTTATATCTGCCGCTGCATTTGCATGGTTGATGTAACCTAAGGGGCTGAAATCTTTTGATCTTAGTAAGCGATGATTGTTCTCGTACCTGCTTTACCAACAAACCACTGTTCAGTACCTATATTTTTGCATTCAATAGCCTGCTATATGGTATGTAACAGGCTATTGCTGTGTTAGCAGTTAAATATACTGGATGGAAATGATTTCATACTCCACATCGCCGCCAGGTGCCTTGACGATAACGCTGTCTTCAACCCGTTTACCGATCAGCGCCCTTGCTATCGGCGAACCTACCGAAATCCGCCCCTCTTTGATACTGGCTTCATCTTCACCAACGATCTGATAGATAACGACTTTACCACTATCTACAGCCTCTATTTCCACAGTCGCCCCAAATACCACCTTACCATTGGCATCGGTTTTGGTGACATCGATGATATGGGCATTGGACAACTTGCTTTCAATTTCGGCAATTCGACCTTCGGCAAAACTTTGTTGTTCCCGGGCAGCATGATATTCGGCATTTTCCTTTAAATCGCCGTGTTCACGTGCGGTAGAAATAGCCTGAATGATTCTGGGTCTGACCACAGATTTCAATTCATCGAGTTCTGCCCGTAATTTATTGGCTCCAGCCACGGTTAACGGTACCTTGATCATATACAACTCCTGAAAACTTTATTCTTCCGTCAAAAATGTAGCGTGCAAATCATGCAAGCGATTTACATCACCGGCAGAAAGCTCACCCAAGGCAAAGCAAGCTGCTTTAGCCCCGGCCATGGTGGTGTAATAACTTACTTTGCGTTGTAAGGCTTCACGGCGCATGGTAAAGGAATCCGCCACAGCTTTAACGCCTTCAGTGGTATTTAACACCAGGTGTATTTCGCCATTTTTAATCATATCAACCACATGTGGCCTACCTTGATTAACCTTGTACACTTCCTGGCAGGCTATTCCAGCTTCTTTTAATACCTTGGCTGTACCTGGAGTCGCCACAATTTCATAGTTTTTAGCAATCAGCATCCGCGCCAGTTCGGGCAATTTGGCCTTATCGGCATCGCGGATACTGATTAAAGCTTTACCGGTATGATTCAATTCCACGCCAGCAGCAAATTGGGATTTGGCAAATGCTTCGCCGAAGGTTTTACCCACGCCCATGACTTCACCGGTGGATTTCATTTCTGGACCCAGCAATGGATCAACACCAGGGAATTTAATAAATGGAAATACCGCTTCTTTCACGGAGTAAAAGCTGGGGATTCGCTCTTTGGTAACACCCTGTTGCTTTAGGGTCTGCCCCGCCATGCAGCGTGCGGCAATTTTGGCCAATGGGTAACCAGTGGCTTTAGAAACAAACGGCACCGTTCTGGAAGCACGTGGATTCACTTCCAGTACGTAGACAGTTTCGCCTTGAATGGCAAACTGGGTATTCATTAAGCCGCGCACACCCAAGGCTTCTGCCATTTTAGCCACCTGGGTGCGCAAAACATCCTGAATATGGGCCGGTAAATCATAGGGCGGAATGGAGCAAGCCGAGTCACCGGAATGCACGCCAGCCTGCTCAATATGTTCCATCAAGCCGCCAATCAGCACTGTTTCGCCATCATATATGGCGTCGACATCCATTTCCACTGCATCATCCAGAAAACGATCCAGTAACACTGGTGAATCATTGGAAACGCTGACGGCTTCTTTCATATAGCGCCGCAAGCCTTCTTCGTTGATAACGATTTCCATCGCTCGACCACCCAAAACATAGGAGGGTCGCACAACCAAGGGAAAACCGATTTCTTTGGCCGCAACCAGGGCTTGCTCTACTGATCGGGCAGTGGCGTTGGGCGGTTGCAATAAATTCAGACGTTCCAGCAATTTCTGGAAGCGTTCGCGATCTTCAGCCAAATCAATGGAGTCGGGCGAAGTACCGATAATCGGTGCGCCGGCAGCTTCCAAGGCTCTGGCCAGTTTCAGCGGCGTTTGGCCACCATACTGGACGATAACACCTTTGGGCTTTTCCAGATCGACAATCTCCAGCACGTCTTCAAGTGTTAATGATTCAAAATACAGCCGGTCAGACGTATCAAAATCGGTGGAAACGGTTTCTGGATTGCAGTTGATCATGATAGTTTCATAACCATCTTCACGCAAAGCCAATGCAGCATGTACGCAGCAATAATCAAATTCTATACCCTGACCAATACGGTTGGGGCCGCCACCTAGAATGATGATTTTTTCCCGATCTGAAGGGTTGGCTTCACATTCCTGTTCGTAGGTTGAATACATGTAGGCGGTATCTGAACTGAATTCGGCCGCACAGGAATCAATACGTTTATATACCGGACGAATTCCCTGTTTGTGGCGACTGTTCCGCACATCAGATTCCTGGGTACCCAGCAATTTGGCCAGCCGGGCATCGGCAAAGCCTTTACGTTTTAATTGGTATAATTCGCCTACTTCCAGAGTAGCCAGGGTTTTGCTGGCCAAGCCTTGTTCGGTGAGTATCAAATCTTCGACTTGGGCTAAAAACCAGGGATCAATTTTGCAAGCCTGATGAATTTCCTCAAAACTGAGACCACTGCGAAAAGCATCGGCCAGATACCAGATACGTTGGGGACCAGGATAACGCAGCTCCCTGAGTATGGTGTCCTGACTGCCCTCATCGTTTAAATCGGTGATTTCGTCCAAACCAAATACGCCGACTTCGAGACCACGCAAGGCTTTTTGCAAGGACTCCTGAAAGGTGCGGCCTATAGCCATGACTTCACCCACAGACTTCATTTGAGTGGTCAGTCTGTCGTTAGCTTGCGGGAATTTTTCAAATGCAAAACGCGGCACTTTGGTTACCACATAGTCTATCGATGGCTCGAATGAAGCAGGGGTTTTACCGTCGGTAATTTCGTTACGCAGTTCGTCTAGGGTATAGCCGACTGCCAGTTTGGCAGCAACTTTGGCAATAGGGAAACCGGTGGCTTTGGAGGCCAACGCTGAAGAGCGTGATACCCTGGGGTTCATTTCAATCACGATCAACCGGCCATCGTCGGGATTGACGGCAAACTGGACGTTGGAACCACCAGTATCGACCCCAATTTCGCGTAACACTGCCAATGAAGCATCACGCAGGATTTGATATTCTTTATCGGTAAGGGTTTGAGCCGGCGCCACAGTGATGGAGTCACCGGTATGAACCCCCATAGGGTCAAAGTTTTCGATGGCGCAGACAATGATGCAATTGTCTTTGTGATCACGCACCACTTCCATTTCAAACTCTTTCCAGCCCAGTACCGACTCTTCAATGAGTAACTCATTGGTAGGCGACAAGGACAGGCCGCGTTCGCAAATTTCAATAAATTCTTCACGATTATAGGCAATCCCGCCGCCGCTGCCGCCCATGGTGAATGATGGACGGATAATGGTGGGATAACCGACTTGTTCCTGCGCAGCAAAGGCCTCTTCCATATTGTGGGCAACATTGGATTTGGCAACATTCAAACCGATTTTACGCATAGCCACATTAAACAGGGCGCGGTCTTCGGCTTTGTTGATGGCTTCCTTGGTTGCGCCTATCATTTCCACGCCGTATTTTTCCAGCACACCGTGCTTATCCAGCGCCAGCGCACAATTCAGTGCAGTTTGGCCACCCATGGTGGGCAAAATCGCATCCGGTCTTTCTTTGGCGATAATTTTTTCGACGGTTTGCCAATTGATAGGCTCAATGTAGATCACATCGGCCATATCGGGGTCAGTCATAATAGTGGCCGGATTGGAGTTGACCAGAATCACCCGGTAACCCTCTTCACGCAAGGCCTTACAGGCCTGAGTACCGGAGTAGTCGAATTCGCAGGCCTGTCCAATAACGATGGGCCCGGCACCTATTAATAAAATCGATTTTATGTCAGTTCTTTTTGGCATATTACTCTGTCTGTCAAACTAGGCGGAAGGCGATGAGTTGATCAAAGCCACGAAATCATCGAATAAGGATTCAACATCATGCGGCCCTGGGCTGGCCTCTGGATGGCCTTGAAAACTGAAGGCTGGGCAATCGGTACGTTCTATGCCTTGCAAACTGCCGTCAAACAGGGAAATGTAGGTGGCGCGAACATTGGCAGGCAGTGAATCGGCATTCACAGCAAAGCCATGATTCTGGCTACTGATCATGACCCGGCCAGAGTCGATATGCTGCACAGGATGGTTGGCACCATGATGGCCGAATTTCATTTTCAGCGTTTTTGCACCACTGGCCAATGCCAGCAATTGATGCCCCAAACAAATGCCAAACACCGGTACTTTTTCGGCCAGAATGGTTTTGATGGCCTCGATAGCATAAGTACACGGCTCTGGATCCCCTGGGCCATTTGAGAGAAATACACCGTCCGGCTTTAAAGCCAGCACATCTGCAGCCGACGTGGTGGCAGGCACTACGGTAACCCGGCAGCCCCGATTAACCAGCAGGCGCAAAATATTGCGCTTGATGCCAAAATCGTAAGCCACCACATGTCTGGGCAGATTACTGGCCTGACTGTAACCATCAGTCAAATCCCAAACATTTTCTGTCCATTCATACTGAGTTGAGGTAGTCACTTCCTTGGCCAAATCCAGGCCCTGAAGTCCGGAAAAACCGGCAATAGATTGCAGGGCGGCATCAACATCAACATAATCCCCAGCCATGATACAGCCGCGTTGTGCACCTTTATCGCGTAGGATACGGGTTAACTGACGGGTATCAATATCAGCGATGGCCACTACATTGCGTTGGCGCAGATATTCCGGCAGATTTTGGCGATTGCGCCAATTTTGGGCTAATAACGGTAAATCTCGGATCACCAAACCACTGGCAAATACCCCAATTGACTCATCATCCTCGGGATTAGTGCCGACATTGCCGATATGCGGATAAGTAAGCGTGATGATTTGCCGAGCGTAAGAAGGATCGCTGAGAATTTCCTGATAGCCGGTCAATGCCGTGTTAAAGACGACTTCCCCAACAGAACAGCCATCGGCACCAATGGCTTTGCCGTGAAAAACTGTCCCATCTTCCAATACCAGTAATGCGGGTTTATTCAAAATTGGTCACCTTTAGATGTAGAAAACGGGACAAGCCTGACGACTAATCCCGTTCTGGTAAGATATATACGCCGCTAATTTTACGAAATAATAGCCATCAGGTCACTAACAATTTTTTGCCGGGGAAATCTCTTTCCGACAAGTTGGCATCCGGGTTACTATTATTGGCAGTTTTAACGTTCATCTCAAGGTCTTTATGTCGAAACCGATTACACCTTTATTAGCTGCCGATGCCATTATCGAATTACTGGACTACCCTAACCGGCCTTTTGTACTGATTGAACGAGCCTATCCGCCACTGGGTTGGGCGATTCCGGGCGGCTTTGTTGATGTCGGCGAAACGGTAGAACATGCGGCGATCCGGGAAATGCGGGAAGAAACCGGATTGACAGTTAACTTAACAGCTTTGCTGGGCATTTACTCCAATCCAGCTCGCGATCCGCGCAATCATACCGCTACTGCGGTGTATGTTGCTCAGGCCCATGGTACGCCACTGGCCGCTGATGATGCCAAAAACTACGGATTGTTCACTTTTGACAATCTGCCGGCATTAGCCTTTGACCACGCCCTGGTCTTGGCAGATTACCGGCGTTATCGGGAAACCGGAGCCTTAACCCCGTTGCGAGTATAATGTCCGTTTTACTAGCGGTTTTGCCGACCTCAATCAAAAAATTGAAAGCCGAGTCAATGGTATACGCTCCAGCCCACCAGCCCAAACCTTAACATTTATCACTGCCAAGAAATTTAGGGTGTTAAATTTATCCAACTGCTTTTAAGCCAGTGCCAAATTCAAGCACCTCATCAGTTCTAACCGTAAAGCTTTCTAGGGTATTAGGACCAAAGCTACAACTGATAGCCACATCGGCAGCATCTCGGCCTCTGGCAATTAACACTCGGCCGATACGAGGTATGTTATTGCGCGGATCAAAAGTGTACCAATGACCATCCAGATAAGCTTCAAACCAACCGGCAAAATCCATTACACCATAGGGAGGCGGGATACCCATATCACCTAAATACCCGCTGCAATATCTGGCCGGTATGTTCATGCAGCGACAAAAAGCAATGGCTAAATGCGCATAGTCACGACAAACCCCATTGCGCTCTTGATAGGCCTCCCAAGCCGTTTTGGTATTCCGGGCATATTGATAACCGAAGGTAATATGCTGATTAACAAAGTTACAAATAGCCTGTACCCGTTGCCATCCGGTTGGTGCTCTGTCAAATAACTGCCAGGCAATCTCAGACAGCCGGTCGGTCTCACAATACCGACTGCCTAACAGAAAGACCAGGGTATCGTCCGGTAAATTTTCTATGGGTATTTGTCTGGCTTGCGGCGCCACCTGATCCGCCAAACCGGTATCACGAATCAAGGCATCCGTAGAAATTTTCAACCGCCCCTGCGGCGCAACAATACGGCTGCACCAGTTACCAAAATTGTCCCGATAAGCCGATAACGCAACCGGCGGATCCGTAACCAGATAGTCCGGAATAATAATGTCTGATAAGCGGGTATAGTGCAAACTCAGGGTTAAGATCATGGGAGTGGGCTTGGGGCAATGATAAATCAATTCGTAACCAATGCGTATTTTCATAGTGATGCTCCTTAGCCAGCACTGCCGTTGCGGCAGACTCTGACAGTTGAATTATTGTGAGGTATGGGTATTCTCTAGACACGAGTTGACCAGCACCCTGCATAGTGATGCGGTTAACACTTTACGCAGAGCATTCCAGCGCCTGCCTGCCTTGACAATATGTTTTTGGTTGATTTCCAGTTCTATACCAATATAAACATCGGCTAAGAACTGCCGCCGCAACCAGGTGGTTAAACCATCGTTTTTACCAGCATAAGGATAATTGCGTCTAATCTGAAAATGAGGTAGGCAGTTGTGCAAATCGGCCTGCCAACGCGCGCAGAAGGCCAGTTCGCCGACCCGGCAAGGGTCATACAACAAACCGATGTCGGCGTTTCTGACTTTACCTTCCAGTTCCGGGGTAAAGCTGTGTACGGACAAATGCAGCACTTGGCCATGTTCAAGCACGGCCTGCCTGACCAAGCGCTCGACTTGCTCTCGATACGGCTGATAATATTGCCTTAAAATTTGCTGACGTGGTGTCGGCGGCAGTTCTGCAATGGTTTTACCATGTAGCCGGCGATGACCAATAGAACGATTTAGATCAACCAATAAACGACTGGTGGTAGAGCTCAACAACGGCGCTGCACAGGATTTTGCAAAGTCCTTGGCTATGCAAAGCGCTCCAGCATCAAAACCGCAATGACTATCCAGCAGTGCCTGCTGATCTGAAAACAGTTCACGATATTGAGCCGGAATCTGATTGCCGCCATGCTCACAACTAATCACCAAACCAGGGCGCTGCTGCCGACGATCCGGTTGAGCAAACGCCAAAGGATTAGCGGGACTGGACAAAACAATTACCAGTCCAAATCGGGCAAGTGCCTAAACACCTGGCGAGTACCTTCGGTCCATTGCTTACCCAGTGCCATAAAATATTCATCTCTCTCCTCAAAACGACGGCACATCCGCACTTGCAGACTGTCACGCTGATAGACCAGTAAATCTATCGGCATCCCCACCGATAAATTGCTGCACATTGTGGAATCAAAAGAAACCAGCACACATTTTGCCGCATCGTTTAAGGAGGTAGAACGAGTAATTACTCTATCCATGATAGGTTTGCCGTATTTGGTTTCCCCAGTTTGCAAATAGGGTGTCTCCAGACTGGCTTCAATAAAATTGCCTTGAGCGTAAATCCTGAACAAGCGCGGCACTTCTCCTGCTATCTGTCCACCCATGATAAATGAAGCGTTAAAATGCAAATCACTGGCTTGCAGATAATGACCGTCACGCCGATCAACATCCCGCATAGCATCCGATACCAGCGTGACCGCATCGAACATAGACTCGGCATTGCTCAGATTGGCCACGCCAGGCTTGGCGTTGCGCTGTTTCAGCACACTGATAACGGCTTGGGTTCCCGCCAGATTACCGGAGCTTAACAGTACGATAACGCGCTGATCCGTTTGTGAAAATACGGTCATTTTGCAAAATTTTGCAATATTATCCACCCCGGCATGGGTACGTGAATCCGAAGCGAACACCAGACCAGTATCTAACATCACACCTATACAGTAGGTCAAAACCGCAGTTCTGCGTGCAGATTCATCAAAATTAAACCTATGGCATTTACCCAAAACTAAAAATCAGCAGGCGAAATAAGCAAGCCTGCTAAATTGCATTATCTTTCAGTATGCCCGCCCAAACGTCCAGGGGGTGGCAATAATATGAACTTAAGACTTAGCAAGAGTCTACCGTTTTGCCGGCAGCCAATCTGTACGTTATCGCACATATATCCCGGCTAAAGCTTACCAGGCTACCGACTTTCCTGAATTGATTTATTGGCTACCAATAGCCCTATAATCTCTTATCTTCGACAATACCGGCCAATCAGCCAATTTACATTGATTACACATATTTTTAGCCGGCACTGCCCTCCCGCTTAACCAGCATACGCACCAAAATGAGTATTAATTTATTTTTTGCACTAAAAAAGACCACCATTATGCCCGTTAATTGACATCGATAATTTCACACACCCCCAGCAATGACGCGCTGGCGCATGATAGCGAACAAGTTGATACAACTCAAAAAAATAGGTTCGAATATTGCATACTAACTGTTGGAATTAATTCTTAATTATCAAAGTTTAGTACTAAGGGTAAAAAAATGACTGGAAATTTAGTGCGGGTTCAAGCAGTACAAAACATCACCAATCGTAAACCCATGCCCCCCAAAGCGCCTGAGCCATTGAGCAGCTTATGGTCGAGCGATGTGTTTACCTTAAGCAAGATGAAGGAAAGTTTACCAAAAGAAGTTTTTAAATCGGTCAAGAAAACCATAGAGGCCGGTGCCGAGCTTGATGTGTCTATTGCAGACGTAGTCGCTCTGGCCATGAAAGATTGGGCGCTCTCCAAAGGCGCACTGTATTACGCTCATGTATTTTATCCCTTGACCAATGCTACAGCGGAAAAACATGATGGTTTTATCTCCGTGCAAAGCGATGGTTCCACCATTTCAGAATTCAGCGGCAAAGTCCTGGTTCAAGGTGAGCCAGACGGCTCATCTTTCCCTAACGGCGGCATCCGCTCTACTTTTGAGGCGCGCGGTTATACCGCATGGGATGTCACCAGCCCAGCCTATATTATGACCACCGATAACGGTGCAACTCTTTGCATCCCTACGGTGTTTATTTCCTGGACCGGCGAAGCCCTGGACAAGAAAACACCATTGCTGCGCTCCAATGCCGCAATGAACAAAGCCGCAAAACGTGTGCTATCGCTGCTGGGTCATACCGACATTGCCCCGGTTAATTCCAGCTGTGGTGCCGAACAGGAATATTTTCTGGTTGATGCTAATTTTGTCAACAATCGTCCTGACCTGTTATTGGCTGGCCGCACGCTGTTTGGTACCCCTGCTGCTAAAGGCCAGCAATTTGACGACCATTATTTCGGCGCCATTCCAGAACGCGTCCAAGTGTTTATGCAAGATGTGGAAGAGCAACTATATCGTCTGGGAATACCTGCCAAAACCCGCCATAACGAAGTTGCACCTGGTCAGTTTGAAATAGCCCCGTTTTTTGAATCTGCCAATGTCGCCACTGACCATCAACAATTGTTAATGACGGTTTTAAAAAATACCGCCAAAAAACACGGTTTGGTCTGTCTGCTGCATGAAAAACCGTTTAAAGGCATTAATGGATCTGGCAAACATGTGAATTGGTCGGTGGGCAACGCCACGCAAGGCAATTTGCTTGACCCCGGCCATACCCCGCATTCCAACACTCAGTTTCTGCTGTTCTGCGGCGCAGTTATACGCGGCGTACACAAATACGGCCCATTATTGCGTGCTGCGGTCGCCACCGCCAGCAACGACCATCGTTTGGGTGCTAATGAAGCTCCGCCAGCCATTATGTCGGTCTATCTGGGTACTCAGCTTGATAACGTTTTTGAACAAATCAGCAATGGCAAGATTACCGGCTCACTCAATGCTGGTCAGATGAATTTGGGCATCACCACCCTGCCGGTATTCAGCAAAGATGCCGGCGACCGCAACCGGACTTCACCTTTTGCCTTTACCGGCAACCGCTTCGAGTTTCGCGCTGTGGGTTCCGGTCAATCAGTAGCCGGCCCATTGGTAACCATGAACACCATTCTGGCTGATTCGCTGGGCTGGGTTGCCGATACCCTGGAAAGCAAATTGGCCGCCGGTACCGAACTGGATACTGCCATTTTGGAAACACTGAAAATCATTATCGATGAACACGGCGCGGTAGTCTTCGGCGGTAACGGTTATTCTGCCGAATGGCATAAAAAAGCAGTTGAAGAGCGCGGCTTATTAAACTTGAAAACCGCCGCGGATGCGCTGCCTATTCTCAAAGAACCGTACATTGAAGCTTTATTCGACAAACTAGGCGTGTTATCACCAGTCGAACTAGCCAGCCGTTTTGAAATCTACGCTGAGCAATATATCCTGGCAATAGAAGTGGAAGCCAAACTGGTTGTGAGCATGACTAAAACCGGTATTTATCCGGCGGCGGTTAAATACTTGTCTGATCTGTCTACTACCCTGACCAGCCTGAAAAGCAATGGAGTGGAGTTGGATAATGCCAGTCTGGTGCAAATTTCAAGTCTGGTAAGCTCATTGACCGATAGTTCGGCAAAATTAAGCGCTGTATTGAAACAGCATGATTTTGCTACGATTGAGGAGCACTTGCAATTCTGCGCACAAACCATCCGACGGCTAATGGACGAGGTGCGCGTGTACGCCGATGCGCTGGAAAGTGAAATTTCTGATGAGTTATGGCCTTTCCCAACCTATCAGGAAATGCTGTTTATTAAATAACAGCTGTCTCAAAGCATTTGTCTAGGCTAACCATAGCCAACCAGGCCAGGCCAGCAATAATAGCTGGCCTGGCTTATACTGCTGGTCTCAATCACAAACTAATCTTTCAGGTTCTGTTTCGCTTGGCTAAACCCAAAAACCCAAGTACACCCAACAAAAAACACCAAGTTACTGTCGGCAAAGGTACCGGACTTGCTTGCAGCGTTGCATTGATAGTGACATCCACATAAAAACCCAACGATGAATTTGTTGGAATATCAAGTTGGTACGGTGAAAATACATCATCAGCAAGGGCATTCAATGGATTGATAGTATTGGCGTTGATAAATACTTGCCCCAAGTCGGGATTAGTATCGCTATACACATCCAGAATCACATCGCTATCCGCAAATTCACCGCCAGTATTAGCTGAAATATGATAGCCAAGCGATAAATCAACGCTATAAACATCGGTCAAACTGGTATTGGTCAACAACACACTATACCAACCAACAGTACTGGACTGAATTGCCCCATCGGTTGCATTACCTATAACCGAAAATGTGTTTTGAAAAGGATTGCTAAGCGAGAGTACTGTAGGATTTATACTAGGATTGTTCGCAGTCAGTTCGCCATCACCACTGACCAATGCATAAGACGCAGGTGCATCTGCCTGCTGAAATGATGCCTGGATGGTCAAACCGCTTAGATCGCCGGATGCATTATGATTGGTTATGCTGTCTACATAAAAATTTAACGCAACCTGAGAATCAAATGCGCTGCTGGCTTGGCTGAAACCGGGATGGAGCAGATAAAATATCAGCAGCGCACCGGTAAATTTAGGGTTAATAAAATTCAAGTTCATATATAGCTACCTAATGGTTAAGGCTGGTGATTATTGAGCCAGATAAGTATCAAAGCCCAGCAAGGGAGTTGGCGACCCATCTGCACCCACCGCCGGAATCAGCAAATATTCATCTTTAGCCAAGCCCGCAGCCATGGCATTACCAGCTATCAACGCTCGATTATCGCCAACTTGACCGTTCGGTACAGCAATCGCTGGGTGATCAAATGGTGCTTTTTCATATCGAACCCGGTTGTCGGTCAATGACTTCAAAAACGCCACCAGATCCGCACGCTGCCCGGCATCAAACTGCAAAAGCACCTGATTAACAGTTAAATGCTTGTCAGGATTATTAAAATTGCCTTTTCTAGTATAAAACTCCACAACTTGTTCCAGTGTCGCCATACCGCCGTTGTGCATATACGGGCCGGTAAGTTCCACGTTGCGTAAACTCGGCACCTTGAACACACCTTGCTTAGACACGGCCAGTTTTGCCGGAGCGGAGATGAGCGCGGCATTGGCTGCTGCTATGGTTGGAATATATGCGCTGTAGTTACAGTTTTGCTGTCTCAAATTGTTTTCCCGGCTACCGTCCAATTGAATACCATCGCTACTGCTGAATTTATCGGGAAAACTTGCAGGGATATTAACCGAGAGCGGCACAATAAAATCGCAGCTTCGTACAGTCTTAACGCCTGGGTCCAACACGGCAGCATACTGACCCAACAAATAATCGACGTATTGATCGGCAAATGATAATGGATGACCAAAATCATCGATACCGGCAATCCCTGGATCTGTGTTGGGGTCATTTACGCCAGAATTGGCAAAGCCAAAATCCAGCAGCCGACTGCCTGCCGTCACCGTATCACGCGTGATCAGGCTGATATTTTGACTAATGCCGGCAGCCTGCCCAGCCAAGCCATCACCAAATGCGTTCAATCCATAAGCAATTGGTGAATCCGCCGAACCGTAGTAGGAGTTGGCCTTTGGTGTGACCAGTGTGCTGTTTAAAACGATGGCCGCTTTAGTAAAAGCCGGACCGGAATGGCAAAGATTACAATGCACGGCAGAAAAGGTTTCGTAGCCATCTGTCAAAGCACTAATTTCATCCGCTGTCTTACCCAACCCCTGCCAAGTAGGCTCCAGCGTAATGGGGTCGCGCGGACTAAGATCAAATTCCGACTGATCAGATATCAGCGTACTTTGATAAAGTTGCAGGGCCAAGCCAAAGAACATGGAGAAATTGGCTTCCATTTGATTGTAGGGCGTATGACCACTGGGCACCTGAATAGGGACTGAGCCACTGAAAGACCAGAATTTGGTATTAAATGCCTGCATGATCAAATTTTTATAAGTGGTATTCAACCCCGGTCGCTGCTTGTCGAGACTGCTTAAGCTATATACACCCAACACACTGTCTGCATGATGTACGGCCTGATTCTGTAGAGGTTGTCTCAGCAATAATTTGCGACCAATCTCTGGCCAGTTACGCTGATTACAAGACATTTCCACATTATTCAGTGCCGGAGCCATCGCCTGAGAAGCTAGAGAGGAATTTTCTAAATGCAAGCGATACGGAATCACACTACGAGCACCGGTTTTTAACCAAAGTCCATTATTGGGATCGCGCTCACCCCAGGGACTGAAACCGTTATAAATATTATTAGCCCGACCATCCCAAAAATTACGATGATTGAATACAGCATTGATCACAGAAGGTGCATTTCTAGGTTCTACCCGCCTGCTGCCGACTGCACCGATATGAAATATTGGATCAGCAGCACGTTTACACTGATCATTCATGCCGCTAAATTGATTAACGCTGGCATATTCGCCACTGAAGGTTCCCGCCGAACCCACTACATCATCACTGGTAAAACTGATCCCACTAGACTGAAGCAAAGGGTCATGATAGTCAAAGCTGGGGAAATCAGCAGCGGATAGAGTGTAATTTGGGCCGCCGACCACTCCTGACGCTAATGGCTGGAATGTCTGGCTATTGGTATCCAAACCTTTCTGGCCTGGATTCAGTTGATTTTTTACCCGCCGATCAGCACCGGCATGAAAATGACATGATGCGCAAGCCATACCGTCACTGCCGACATTAACATCCCAAAACAGCGCCTTACCCAACACTATAGCTTTGGCCTTATCTACCACAATAGGATCATTGCTATCCAACAACCCCGGTACTGACGGGATAGGCACATTTTGTAATGGCGTCGGTTGTGGGCCGTGTGCCGATGCTATTACCGGTATAAGCAAAATAGCTTGAAAAATCAGTTTAGTGATTTGCATGACTTAAACTACCTGAAAATATGAATAACTGATTAGCTGCCAACTTAATGCGGCAAAGTTTGATCAAACGCTTTCACCGCTGTCGCCCTGCCATTGGCTCCCACCGCGTCTATGACCAGATATTGGTCAGCGCCTAATGCAGCAGATAATGGATTGGTTTTACTCACAGCAATATCATCACCTGGATGGCCATGGGTTATATTGATTTGCGGATGGTCAAACGGGGCTTTTTCATAGCGCACCCGTTCATCTGTCAAAGTTTTCAAAAACGCCACGATGGCAGCCCGATTGCCGGCATTAGTGGCTAAATCAGCCTGCTCAAAGATAAAACCAAAGTTTTTGGCCGGAGTCTCAAAATTTCCGCCTCTGGCATAAAACTCCAAAACCTGATCCAGAGTTGACATGCTGCCATTATGCATATATGGGCCGGTCAATTCGATATTACGCAAACTCGGTATTTTTAATACCCCGGATACTACCGCCAGTGTTTTACCGCTATTGGTTTTAGCTAATTCCGTCTTTGTGGCGGCGGCTGTGGGCTGATAGGCATAGCTTGGGGTTGCGCAATCAATTGTGCTTTGTGCTTGAGGGATTACGCCATCGGCCTGGGTGAAAAATCGGGGAATGGCTGTGGGTACATTCAGGGCCAACGCTACCTGAAAATCACATGGTCTGATAGTTTTGACGACAGCATCGTAAACAGCGGCATTATTACCTGCCAAATACTGCAAATATTGCTGACTGAATGACAATGGCAGACCCAAATCATCAACCCCAGCCAAACCTATATCTGCTTCAATAGGAGTAACACCAGTCGAACCAAAACCGGTATCGATCAGGGTATTACCGGCATTACTCAGAGAGCGGGTCACAACATTATTTGAGGTTTTAATGATAATGTCCGGACTACCAAAGGCTTCGGGATGCGTTTTCACCAATTGAGCATTAATAGCAATAGCCGCGCTGGTAAAAGCTGGGCCGATATGACACATTGCGCAATTGCTGTTTCTAAACTGATCCAGACCACTTAATTCAGTTGCACTTAAATCTGTCGGCAAGCCTTGGGCATTGCGGCCACTTCGATCGAAAGGTGAGTCATCGGAAACCAAAGTAGATTCGTACAATTGGATGGCCAAGCCAAAAAACATGGAAAAATTTGCTTCAATCTGGGCATAAGGCATTGCTCCAGGGGTTGCGGGAGCACCAAACTTATCCCGCAAAGGATAAGACCAATATTTTGAATTAAACGCATCCATTACCAGCGCCCGATAATAAGTATTCAGACCGGGCTGGAGATTACCCGGTGAGCTAAGACTTAAAGCGCCGAGTACACTGTCCTGATAATGCACAATTTGTTGTTCCAACGGGGCACGATTCAGAATCTTGCGGGCCAGATCTTTAAAGGTGCGCTGACTACAGCTCATTTCGGAATCGTTTAGTGGTGGTGAAACCGCCAGCGATGCCAGCGAAGAGTTGATGAGTGTTAGACGTTGCTTTGCAATTGTCGTGGCACCGGTTCTTACCCAAATACCGGCGTTTGGATCACGATCACCCCAAGGACTGCTGCCGTTAAATATATTGTTAGCCCGACCATCCCAAAAATTACGGAAGTTAAATACGGCATTGATTACCGTAGGGGCATTACGCGGGGTGACTTTGCGGGTACCAATGGCCCCGACATGAAATACCGGATCGGCTGCGCGATTACAGGTGTCGTTGCTGCCGGTTTGCACCGACAAAGAAAAATCTCTTGGCGTTACTGACAAAAACTTGCCGGCAAATGTGCCGGACGATCCGAATACATCATCACTCTGAAAGTTAATAGTTGAACCGGGATCCAAAGGATCGGCCAGTTGATAGAACGGAAAGTCAGCTTGTTTGAGTGAGGCATTCGGCCCTCCGACACCATTACTGGCGGTGTGGGTAAAGGTTTGCGCAGTGGCCAGAGTAGAAAATTTGCCGCCTGGCGCCAATTGATTTTTGGTTCTTCCATCAGCGCCGGCATGATAATGGCAACTTGCACAAGCCATACCATCACTACCGACATTGGTATCCCAAAACAAGGCCTTACCCAAGGCAATTGCTGAATCTTTATCAACCACAATCGGATCAGGCCCATCCAGCAAACCCGGTACGGCAGGCAAAGGTGTGCCTTTAAGACTGATCGGCAAAGGACCAAAACCGTCTGCCAGTACAGAGGTTTCAATGCCAAGCAGCATCAGACCAACCAGCATAATTGGGTTGATTAAACGAAAAAACATACTAAGACTCCGGATTTTCTAATGTGTAGCGCTAGATTTGCCAGATCGATGATCTGACCAAACAGGATGTGCCTCACCATTGCAGTGAGACACACACCCAAAGCAGATAAAACGGCTTTTGTGATACCTGTGTTTTACCCAGATGTTCATTCAAACATCCCCCCTATGACGAATTGTCTCGTACCGATAATTTCATTCCCTAAAATTATGTTGGCATAATTGATACTATGGCTTTGACAGCAAGAACTTCAGATAATAAGCGCTCACAGTAACTTACTTAAACCGCTCTCAACTTTTTGCGACCGCAAGCAAGCATTCCGGCCAGCGCTGAACCGAACAAATAAACTGCGCCAGGTACTGGCACTGCAGAAATACTGAGTTGATAAGTCGATGCCAGGGTCTTACTGCTATCCGCTCCGCCGACATAAATTGCGTAAAAACCCTGCGCCAAATTCTGGAACACCAGATCAGCCGAATTACTGGTAGTGCCGCCAGCCACAGTACCGGAGAAATAAGTATTGTCTGCAGCCACCTGATTAACTCCTGCATTGATGACTTCTCCCCAGGAACCACTAGCATGAGCAATACCGGTATTGACATAAGCCAGGGTTTCCAACAAATTGCCGCCACCTGCAGCATTAACTGAAGGATCGGTTGCCCAAACGGTACCGGCACTGCCGAGTTGACCAACTGAATTAAACACATGCGGGGCATTGCCCACGGCACTAAGCTCACCGGGCGCCGTCGTTCCACCATTAAAAGCACTATTGCCGCTAGCCCATACCGTAAAAGCCACACTGGCATTGCCGGTTAATACAGTGGCATTAATATCTACGGTTTGATTAGCCGCTGTGACATCAAAGGTAAACCACTTACCGGTGTGTCCCCAGGATGAATCCAATAAGGCGGCATTGTCGGTGAATGCATTTTTGTTCAGGCCTAAGGTATTAATAGTCTGAATTTCACTATTGGCACCCAACACATTATTGCTGCCTATCCAAGCTGACAGCGCTTGAACACCAACGGCCCCAGACGCAAAAGAAGTGCTGCTGACTACCGATAATACGGTTCCTGCCAGTATTGAATTAATAGCAGTTTTTAATTTCAAACTCATTCCTAATCTCCATTGTGCTTGCGCACCACTAAGTATTTAACGATAAACCACCTCTGATTTAGAATAATTAACACAAAAACTGGTAAGCGGCCTGTACACCGGAAACAATCGACATACAGGAAGATTAACATTGATTTGCTAGTATGTTTCACGTCAGATATGGCTCTTTTGCCGAGCAGAATACAAAATGCTTTGACCAGATGTGGCTATGCATCATGATTTTTTGGCGGCACAACATCGTAAGCAAACAGCATGCCAATAGAAAAATTACATATCATGTATTCAGTAAAAAATATAAATTAGTTAAATACGTTTAGCAGGCTAATTTTATATTTCTGCTTATAAAGCCTAAAAAATTAATCACATCATAATATTAAAAACCACAAGTATATTTCCTTATTAACAACTTAATAACAAATAAAGACAATAGAAAACTAAAAATAATTTATTTTTAATTTCAATTAGTTATAAAGCATGACAAGCCAGGTATATCACTACCTAAAACCCACAGACAGATTATAAAACCATTAATCATACAGACTTTATCTAAATGAAAAACAAGGCGACAACATAGGAATAACAATACAGTAAAAACGCTATTTCACCTCAACGACCAGAATAATTATTAAACAACGACCACAGCACGCAATCAATTTTAAAGTTAAATTTTTAAAAAAATACCTTACATCACATGGTAACTATCACCCTGAACATTAATTAAACTGTGTTATTTAATGTCATATATAGGTTAAATCACCTATAGATAGTTCGGGTATAACCAATTTTTCTGTTTATTCTCGGCAGATTTATCGCCGATTTCCGATCAGATTTTCAGACAAACATCATGAAATAAAGGCCTTAGCACATTGCCTGCAATACTTTTAAATTGACCATGTTTCTGTTTAAGAATTTTGGCTTAATAAATGCATTGCGAAACAAAGTGTTAATTGATAGGAGAACAAGATTATTACTCGCCCTCACCGAAATGAACCATGCCCATGCGGCAGCGGCAAGAAATTTAAAAAATGTTGTCTAGATAGCCCGAATCATCCTCAGGTATCGGCAAGCAATGCATTTCAGACTGATTTAAACTTTGCGCAACAAGCTGTATTTAAGCAAGACTTTGCCGGTGCAGCCGCCCACTTTCGTCGGGCGTTGAGCCGGCAAAAAAACTCAGCTCAAGCGCTCGCTGGTTTAGGCCAAAGCTTATGTCGGTTAAACCGGATCAATGAAGGCATCGTTTTTCTGCTACAAGCCGGAAAAGTACTACTTAAACAGGCAAAACTAAGCAAAGACATAAAATATGTGCTTGATCTGGCTTTTCAGTTATCACACTGGCACGCTCTGGAACCGGCCCTAGATCTGGCGCAACTGGCTTTAGCCATTGACGGTAATTCTGCCAACGCCAACCATATAATTGCCCTTTGCCTACATGGCCTGAACCGGCATACCGAAGCCTTGGCGTTTTCTGTAAGAGCTGTCGAACTGGCACCACGGGAAGCCAATGCCATTATTCTTCTGGCAGTGCTGGAGGCAAAACAAGGGGAACTCAGTCGCGCCAGACAACGCCTGGAAAATTTGCTGGCAACCGGCCAGCCGAATATGGCCCGCGCCCACACAGAACTTGGCGTGATACTGGATAAAATAGGGGAATATGATTCGGCATTCCAACAGTTGAGTTTGGCTGGAGCGGAGAATTTAAAGTGTTCCGCAACCCAAGCACTGGACAAGACTGCGGTTTACCGTGATATCAATCTATACCAACAAGCTTATGATCCGACGTTTTTACAATCCAGCGCCAACCTTAAAGCGGATGATGGATTACCGACACCGGTTTTTATCCTGGGTTTTTATCGATCCGGTACCACGCTGATTGAACAAATTTTGGCTGCTCACCGGCAGATTATTAGTAGCGACGAGGCCCCTTTACTATCGGCCGTTCTAGCTGAATTAAGCAAATTGGGGGAACCGGGTATAACTCTGCCGGAACGCATTAAATCACTAAGCCATACCGATATCAGCCGGTTACGCAAACTGTATTGGCAAACCGCCCAAGCCGCTTTGGGGAAACAAATCCAGCACAAGGTATTGGTTGATAAAACCGCCCTGAATACCCTGAATATTGAACTGATCAACGCTTTGTTTCCGGAGGCCGTGGTGATATTTGCCGTACGCGATCCGCGCGATGTATGCCTAAGCTGCTTTATGCAGTCTTTCGGTTTGTCGACATTAACCATTCATTTTCTGAACTGGACAGACTGCGCCCGTTTTTATGCCTTGATCATGGCCTACTGGCTATCAATTCGTGACCAGCTGTCTCTGAACTGGATCGAACTGCGTTACGAAGATTTATTGGCCGATTTGGCAGGCCAATTCTCACCGATATTCGCTAAAATCGGTCTGGAATGGTCGGCTGAATGCGAAGAGTTTTATCTTAAGTCTCAGCGCAAAATCATTAAAACCCCCAGTTTTTCTCAGGTAACCCAACCTTTGTATCATTCCTCAGCATATCGCTGGCGGCACTATCAAAAGCATTTTGCTGCCATTCTGCCCATACTTGAACCTTTCATCAAAGCTTATGACTATCAACCCAGCTAATTTAAGCATGGCATTACCAACCATAAGCGCATCGGCAAACACTGCATGGCATCACGCCACCGTCACTCGTGGCTGCCGACAACTGCTTAATGGTCATCCAGCGGTTATTTTATGGTTCACCGGTTTATCCGGAGCCGGCAAATCCACACTGGCTCATGCACTTGAAGAACGCTTGCATTGCCAAGGCTACCGCACTTTTGTGCTGGATGGTGATAATGTACGCCAAGGCTTGTGTGGTGATTTGGGGTTTAGCGATCAAGACCGCCGGGAAAACATCCGGCGCATCGCCGAGCTGTCCAAATTAATGCTGGAAGCCGGCCTTATTACCCTCACCGCCTTTATTTCTCCGTTCCTGGCAGAACGAAAACTGGCCAGACAGTTAGTTCAGCCTGGGGATTTTATCGAAATCTATTGTCGATGCGCACTTGATGTTTGCGAACAACGCGATGTAAAAGGCCTGTATCAAAAAGCTCGTAACGGTGAGATTTTAAAGTTCACCGGCATTTCTTCACCTTACGAGGCTCCGATTAATCCAGAGTTGGTATTGGAAACTGACAGGCTGGATCTAGGGGAATGTGTTGAGCAAATCATGGTGCTGCTGAAACGCAAGGGCATAGTGAGCGATTGATGGCTTATTTCGACATCTTTAATGGCGATGCCGACGGCATTTGCGCCCTGATCCAATTGCGTCAGGCATTTCCGCGCAAAGCCCAACTGATTACCGGCTGCAAACGTGATATTGAATTATTGCAACGAGTGCCTGGCGGCGCGGGAGATCAACTCAGCGTCCTGGATATTGCGCTACCGAAAAATCGTCCGGCGCTGATGGATCTGCTGGACAAGCAAGCTGAAATATTTTATGTCGATCATCATGCGCCGGGTGAGATACCGCATCATGCCGGATTCAGCCCTATTATCAACACCGATGCCAATATCTGCACCAGCTTACTTATCAACCAGTATGTCCGACAGTGTTGGATAGGCTGGGCAGTGACCGGGGCGTTTGGCGACAATCTTATCGACAGCGCCATCAGTGCTGCCCAGCCGCTGGGATTAACTGACCGACAGCTCGTGCAACTCCAGCAATTAGGGATATACATTAACTATAATGCCTACGGCGAAAGTCTGGCCGATTTGCATATGGCTCCGGATCATTTGTATCAGTTGCTGACTGGCTATGCTTCGCCGCTGGATTTTATTGCCGACAATCCAGGGGTTTTCAATCTATTGCAAAGTGCTTACCAGGAAGATATGGCTCTCACCCAAACTATTAAACCTGAGTATCAAACCGGGCGTATTGCTGTTTATATTCTGCCGGATCAGAAATGGGCCAGAAGGGTTAATGGCGTTTGGGGTAATCAGTTGGCCAATCAATATCCAGACAGAGCGCACGCCGTTATTAGCCATAATCAGCGCGGTGGTTATCAGATTAGTGTGCGGGCACCGTTAAGCAATAGAACCGGTGCTGATGCCGTTTGTGCGGGATTTGCTGAAGGCGGTGGCCGCCAAGCCGCTGCCGGGATCAATCATTTGGAAAGACATCGCCTGGATGAGTTGATACAGGCTTTGGAATTGGCTTACGGTTAGAAATTGCGACGATAAGCAACTGAACATACGCCAAAATTTCAAAAAACCCGGGAAAAAACAGCATAAATTACAGCTGATCGACACTTAATAATCAAAATTAAATAGTTTTCATAACATAATGATAACTATATATTTACCTAAACCGAATCACATTTAACTGCACAAAAAGGATTAAAAACGTTAGGTATCACAATAAGTGGTTGCTATGATAAGCGCAATTACCAGCAGGGTAATATGTTTATTCAATGTTCAGGCCGTAAAAAGCTCAAAATAGTTGGTTAGGTAGCATACACCATGACTTATTGTATTGTTGTATCAGTCAAGGAAGGCTTAGTTTTAACATCGGATTCCAGGACGAATGCCGGCATAGACAACGTGAGCATTCACCGAAAAATGCACGCACTGCCCACTCATACCAATCGCACCATCGTGCTGTTGAGTGCCGGCAATCTGGCGACCACTCAAGCGGTGGTGGATCAGCTGGCGCGTGACATGAAGGAAAATGCCGCCGTTAATCTGAACACTGTCGCCAGTTTGGCAGAAGCAGCGGAATATCTGGGTCAGATCAGCGTCTGTAAACAGAATCGCCATACTAATGCCAATGCCGGTCAAAATGGCTTTTTCCCAGCGGCCACTTTTATATTGGCCGGCCAGATTGCCCCCGCCGCTCATGGTGCTTATCTGATTTATCCGGAAGGTAATTTTATTACCACTTCTAGCCATACCCCCTATCTGCAAATCGGCGAAATCAAGTACGGGAAGCCGGTTCTGGATCGATTTCTAAAAGTCGACACCAGCCTGCACGAAGCCGGACGCTGCTGCCTGATCTCAATGGATTCCACGATGCGCAGCAATGTCAGCGTTGGCGCACCGGTAGACCTATTAATCTACCGCAAAGACAGTTATCATCTGCAGGAATATTACTGCTTTCAGGAAGATGATGATTATCTGCTTCAGTTACGCCGACTTTGGCATGAAAAACTCAAGGAAAGCTTTGCAGCGCTGCCGCACATTGGCAATAATGAAATGCACACATTACCCTACTATCAGGATTAACCAGACGAGCGAGCGCACCATTAAAGCACTAATGCACCCCATAACTACCCAAATTAGTGCAAACAACGCTCAACCTAGTCCAAATTCTGCCAAAAACGGTTCAAATACCTATGGCATATCTCTTGCTGGACTAACTATATGAATACACAGCCTACCCCAAAATACTTTAACGAAATGCTCACCAATAGTGGTGATGTGCGGGATATTTACCAGCAGTATATGCAATGGCAACAGGGCCTGCCCAACAGCACGCTGGAGCGAAAAAGTGCAGAAGCAGAATTGCTGTTCCGACGCATGGGCATTACTTTTGCCGTATATGGCGAAGCGGATGGAGCCGAACGGCTGATTCCGTTTGACATTGTGCCGCGTATCTTTGGTGCGGCCGAATGGCAGCGTCTGGAGCTAGGTATTAAACAGCGAGTCAAAGCCCTAAACGCGTTTCTGCATGATATTTATCACGAGCAAAATATCATCAAAGCCGGCATCATCAGCGCCCATCAGGTGCTGGACAATGCCATGTATCGACCGGAAATGCAGGGCGTAGACCTGCCTAATCAGGTTTATGCCCACATTGCCGGCATAGACTTGGTCAGAGTTTCCGAAAACGAGTTTTATGTTCTGGAAGACAATCTGCGCACGCCATCCGGTGTTTCTTATATGCTGGAAAACCGCAAGGCCATGATGCGCTTATTCCCGGAATTGTTTGCCAATCACACTGTGGAGCCGGTGGAACACTATCCGCAAATGCTGCTGGATACCTTGCGTGAGGCGGCGCCAGCTTATGTATCTGACCCTGTCATTGTGGTTATGACCCCAGGCGCTTATAACAGCGCCTACTTTGAACATGCTTTTCTGGCCAGTCAGATGGGCGTGGAACTGGTGGAAGGTCAGGATTTATTTGTGCATCAGCAAAAAGTCTATATGCACACCACGGAAGGCCCGCAACAAGTCCATGTTATCTACCGCCGGGTTGATGACGATTATCTCGACCCGCTGGCGTTCCGCCCCGATTCCACCTTAGGCGTACGCGGCCTGCTGGATGCTTATTGCAGCGGTAACGTGGTATTGGCCAATGGCGTGGGTACTGGGGTTGCCGACGACAAATCCACTTATTTGCATGTTCCGGATATGATCCGGTTTTATCTGGATGAACAACCCCTGCTATCCAATGTGCCAACCTGGCGCTTAAGTGATAAAGACGACCTGAAATATGTGCTGGCCAATCTGCCGGAACTGGTGGTCAAAGAAGTACAAGGCTCCGGCGGCTACGGCATGCTGGTTGGCCCAACCAGCTCAAAAGCTGAAATAGAGGCATACCGGCAACGCATTCTCTCCGAACCAGCCAATTTTATTGCTCAGCCTACCCTTGCCTTATCAACCTGCCCTACTCTGGTCGAATCCGGGGTAGCGCCGCGCCATGTCGATTTACGGCCATTTGTGTTATCCGGCAAAGAAGTGCGTTTAGTCCCCGGCGGTTTGACCCGGGTAGCCCTCAGCGAAGGTTCGCTGGTGGTTAACTCATCACAGGGTGGCGGCACAAAAGACACTTGGGTACTGGAGGACTAAAAATGCTTTCTAGAACTGCCGACAATTTATTCTGGATGGCGCGTCATATCGAACGCGCCGAAAATACCGCCCGGGTTTTGGATGTTGCCCACCGTACATCTTTACTCCCCCTGGACATAGAAGGCCCCGAAGCCTATTTATGGTATGCCCCCTTAAACATTACCGGTTGTGCCAACGGTTACGAACTTAAACACGGTTTAGCGCGGGGCAGCACAGTAAACCGCTATTTGGCATTAGACCCGGAAAACCCGGCCAGTATTTATAACTGCCTGCGCCTGGCCCGCGAAAATGCCAGAGCCGCACGGGGGGCCATTACCTCGGAGATGTGGGAAGTGATCAATGCCACCTGGCTGGAACTTAACCGAGTTTCACGCGATCTGGATAACGAAAGATTCACCGACTTCTTCGACTGGGTAAAAGACCGTTCTCATCTGTTTCGCGGCGTAACTTTGGGTACCATCATCAAAGATATCGCCTTAAGCTTCATCAAACTCGGCACATTTTTGGAACGGGCAGACAACACTGCCCGCATATTAGATGTAAAATATCATATTCTGTTTTCCGAGAATAATTCGGTGATGAGTGCAGCCGACTTCTATCAATGGGGAGCTTTGCTCAAATCGGTCAGTGCTTTTGAAGCTTACCGCAAAATTTATCGGGATGTGATTACGCCTATTAAAGTAGCGGAAATCATGATATTACGTGATGATATGCCGCGCTCTCTGCATAACTGCATGAACGAAGTCGAGGCCGCCATCATAGACATAAACGGTTCATCCGGCCGTGAAGCCCGGCGCCGAGCGGGAGAAATCCATGCCGCCCTGCATTTTGGCCGGATAGAAGATGTGTTTGAACAAGGCCTGCATGATTATCTGACCGATTTTCTAAATGATGCCAGCCTGTTGGGCCAGGAAATTCGTGATGCTTATTTATCCAGACGTGATTACATTATCTCTGCTCCGATAAAAAAACAGTCACAAACCCAGCAGATCGCTTTTGTTAATTAAAATCCTTATGACATATTGTGTTGCCCTAAAACTGAATGCCGGCATGGTGTTTGCGTCCGACTCCCGCACCAATGCCGGCATAGACCAAATTTCCAGCTTCAAAAAAATGCGCACTTTTGTAAATGCGGGAGACAGAGCCATCGTGATTTTAAGCTCGGGCAATCTCTCCATTACCCAAAATGCCGTTAACCGTCTGGAACATTATGGCCGTAATCCAGCAGTGCGTAATGTATGGAATGCCGAATCACTGTTCGACGTTGCCCAGTTACTCGGCGAATGCTTGCGCGAAGTTCGCGAACATGATGGCCAATTTCTGCAACAAAGTAATGTGGACTGCAACGCCAATTTTATTGTCGGCGGCCAGATTCAGAATGAGCGCCAGCGCCTGTTTCTGGTTTATAGCGAAGGCAACTTCATTGAAGCCAGCGACGAAACCCCGTATTTTCAAACCGGCGAAACCAAATACGGCAAGCCGATTATCGATCGTGTGATAAAACCGGATACCGCTTTAATTGATGCGGTGAAATGCATTCTGGTATCCTTTGACTCTACGATGCGCAGTAACCTGTCAGTTGGCCTGCCTATCGACTTGGCCTGCTACAAACATTCCAGTTTTTGCCTGGATTTACAGCAACATATTACTCAGGATGACCCCTATTTTTCCCAGATCAGTCGACGCTGGAGTGAAGGCTTACGCGGTGTGTTTGCCTCTTTACCCAATCCCGACTGGCTAACCGAAATTCATGACTCAGATCCTATTCCGCCGAGTTAACCATTGAATCAGTAACACAGCAGAGCCGCCAGCCATGACAATCCGCGTTGCCTTACACCATAAATCGCATTATGTTTTTGACCGGCCAGTCGTTGCTGCGCCGCACGAAATCCGTCTGCGCCCGACCGCCCACAGCCGCACTCCGGTTACCGGCTATTCCTTAACCGTTAAACCTGAAAAACACTTTGTCCACTGGCAGCAGGATGCCTATGGCAATTTTGTCGCTCGCTTAACCTTCCCTGAGCCAACCCGCGAACTGGAAGTGACCGTGGATTTGCTGGCCGATATGACGGTGGTTAATCCCTTTGACTTTTTTGTGGAAGAAGCGGTAGAGCAATATCCGTTCAGCTATCCACCCAGTCTGAAGGTTGAACTGGCACCCTTTCTGGAAACTACACCGGTTGGGCCATTGTTGGAAGCGCTGCTTAAAGAAATTAAGCAGGAAACCCCCAAAAAAATTACCACCACCAATTTTCTGGTGCAGGCCAATCAAAAAGTGCAGAGTCTGGTTGGTTATCTGATCAGGCTGGAACCAGGTGTGCAAAGCCCGGAAGAAACCCTGCACAATCAATCCGGCTCCTGCCGTGACAGTGCCTGGTTATTGGTGCAAATCCTGCGCAACCTAGGTATAGCCGCCCGCTTTGTATCCGGGTATCTGATCCAGTTAGCGGCAGACGAAAAGCCTTTGGATGGTCCATCTGGACCCAGCGCCGATTTTACCGATTTACATGCCTGGTGCGAAGCCTATGTTCCCGGCGCAGGCTGGATTGGACTGGACGCCACCTCCGGCTTGCTGGCCGGTGAAGGTCATATCCCACTGGCCGTAACAGCCATCCCGGCTTCTGCCGCGCCGATCAGCGGCATGACCAGCGTTTGCGAATCGGATCTGAATGTGGAGATGCGCGTTACCCGCATCCACGAAGACCCGCGCGTGACTAAACCGTATACCGAAGAACAGTGGCAAGCCATCCGCAGCTTGGGTCTGAATATCGACAAAGTGCTGCAGAATTCCGATGTGCGCCTGACTCAGGGGGGAGAGCCCACTTTTGTCTCGGTTGATAATATGGACGGCCAGGAATGGAATATTACCGCGCTAGGCCCGGAAAAATGGCAATTGGCCAATGACTTGGTACGGCGTTTGCAGAAACTATTCGCCACCGGCGGCGTATTGCACTTCGGCCAAGGCAAATGGTACCCCGGTGAACCCTTGCCCCGTTGGGCGCTGAATGTGTACTGGCGTAAAGACGGCGTACCTGTCTGGCAGGATTTAAACTTAATCGCCGAAGAACCGACCATTATCAACAGTGCAGATTTGCAAAAATTTGCCGAAACGCTGACCAAGCGGCTGAGTGTCAACCCCCAATATCTGATACCCGCCTTTGAAGACCCCTGGCTGGCCCTTGATGAAGAAAGCCGTTTACCGGCCAATGTTGATCCACACCAAGCTGATTTGAACAAGGCTGAAGTTCGCAAAGGTTTATCCAAAATTCTGCGGGCCGGCTTAAACTCGGTGGTTGGTTATGTATTGCCGATCAAATCGGTCGGCGATACCAATCTCAGCTGGCAATCCAGCCTATGGCCGCTTAGACATGACCGTCTGTATCTGCTGCCCGGCGATTCACCACTGGGATTAAGATTGCCGCTGAGCAGCCTACCCTGGGTTGCGCCTGCCCAAAAACAGCAGGCCGAAGTACCGGTCGATCCGTTTGCCAGCCGCGAAAATTTGAGCGATTTCCCGCGTAACGCCAAAACCAGTGTGCCAGCAGCGTTTATCGACAGCCCAGAGGCAAAAGAGATCATCCATACCGCGCTGACGCTGGAAGTTCGCGAAGGTATTTTATACGTATTCATGCCGCCGACCACCAGCCTGGAAGCCTGGCTGGAACTGCTGGCCGCCATTGAATACACCGCTGCCGGCTTAAACCAAACCATACGTCTGGAAGGCTATCAACCGCCTTATGATCCGCGCCTGCAGTCACTGTCGGTGACACCAGACCCCGGCGTAATTGAAGTGAATATTCATCCTTCTGAAAACTGGGAAACCCTGGAAGCCAGAACTGAAGCCTTATATGCCGAAGCCCGCCTCACCCGGCTGGCCACCGAAAAATTTATGCTTGATGGCCGCCATACCGGCACCGGCGGCGGCAACCATATCACTTTAGGCGGTGCAACCCCGGCTGACAGCCCTTTTTTACGCCGTCCCGATTTGTTGAAAAGCCTGATTACTTACTGGCAACAGCATCCGGCTTTATCTTATCTGTTTTCCGGTCAGTTTATCGGCCCCACCAGTCAGGCACCGCGTGTCGATGAGGCGAGAGACGATAACCTGTACGAACTGGAAATTGCTTTTCAGCAAATCGAGCAAAAAATCGGCATCGGTCAGGAAAGCCTGCAGCCCTGGCTGGTTGACAGGCTGCTGCGTAACCTGTTGATCGACTTAACCGGCAACACTCACCGTGCCGAGTTTTGTATCGACAAGCTCTATTCGCCCGATTCCGCTACTGGACGGCTAGGCCTTGTGGAACTGCGCGCTTTTGAAATGCCGCCGCATTACCGCATGAGTTTGGTGCAATCCTTATTGCTGCGGGCGCTGGTTGCACGATTCTGGAATGACCCTTACCACGGCAAACTGGTGTATTGGGATACCTCGCTGCATGACCGTTTCATGCTGCCGCATTTCATTGAACAGGATTTGCGTGACATCTGCCGTGATTTGCATAGTGCCGGCTTCCCGGTTGACTATAACTGGTTTGCCCCATTTCTGGAGTTCCGCTTTCCGCATTACGGTTCAGTTGCTTACGAAGGCGTGCTAATTGAACTTAGACAGGCTATCGAACCCTGGCATGTACTGGGCGAAGAAATCAGCGGTTCCGGTATGTCGCGTTATGTCGACTCCTCTGTAGAGCGTCTGCAAATCAAAGTCAGCAATATGATAGGCAGCCGCCATCAAGTGATTTGCAACGGCAGAGCCTTACCGCTACATCCAACCGGTATCCCCGGCGAATTTGTCGCCGGCGTGCGTTTTAAAGCCTGGGCCCCACCTTCTGCCCTACACCCCAGCATCGGCATTCATGCACCCTTAGTGTTTGATTTGCTCGACAGTTGGAATGGCCGTTCCATTGGCGGTTGTACTTATCATGTCAGCCATCCGGGCGGTCGCAATTACGAGACATTCCCCGTCAACGCCAACGAAGCCGAAGCCCGCCGCCGTGCCCGTTTTTGGGAACATGGCCATAGTGCCGGATCGTTGCAAGTCAAACCGGAAGCTCTCAATCCGCGCTTTCCATTGACCCTGGATTTACGTTGGCAAACACCATAAAATTTAAGGACTAAACCCTATGTTGTGCTCAACCAATCATCCCCGCTTTGGGGATAAACAAAACTCGCCTTTTTTTGAGGAGTATGTGTATCGCCTGCTGGAAGAGCGGGACCGCAGCGGCCTGACCGATATGATAGGCGGCATCGAAGCGCTGATGATCAGCGTAGAGCCCGGTAACTCGGTGGAATACATTACCGAACTGGCGCTGATGACGCCTTATCAGTATCTGGTGACGCTGGACAGCGAAAAGCATCTGACTCATGTATTGCGTATCGACATGAATTCGCCGGACATCCTGCTCCGCGAAGTCAAGCAACCTGAACATAACGACATTTTTCGCAGCCTTAACGACCTGTACCCGGTGGGCGCCAGACGTCCGCACAGCCGTTATCTGGGTGAAATCCTGCTCAGTACTGACCGTCATCAAGTGGTGGCTTTGCAACAGCAACGCGAATTTCGTTTTTTCCCGATCGGCCAGCTGTCCGAACTGGATTTACCCCTGAATGTGAGTATTTCCAAACCCTCGCCTTACACTCAAAATGTGATCGGTTATATGGAACGCCCGGTAGACGGCATCCGGGTTTACCATCACGGCACCTGTGTTATCCTGCCCACTGCTCAAGCGGCAAACGACAGAGGAAAAGAAATGCAGGAGCGTTTGGGCATTAAAGACCTGATTCTGCCTATCGACCATCTGGCTACCAGGGTATATAGCCAAAACCGCGAAGCCGCTATTCTGGAATATCTGGCCTTATCCAGTTATTACTACTGGGGCAGTTATGATATTAAAGATCAGAACTCGTCGACCAACGTCACCAAAAACGTTCGCGGCACGCCGGAATCCAACAGTCCGGCCAAAGTATTTACCGCCAATAACCACCCTTATTGCGTGAATCATCTAGACCAGCTGCCCAGCCCTACCGAAACCTTTGTGCGCAACTTTGGCCCGCGTTTACACCATATGGCAGTCGATGTTAAAGACGGCCAGACCAACGGCAAGGAAAATATCGATGTGGTGGTGGATGCCATTACCGCGCAAGGTAAAGGCTTTTTGCTGGACACCATTGGTTCCCGCGAAGAAGGTTTGAAACAAATCTTCTCCTCCGCCTCGGATTATTCTTCATTGATCATCGAATATGTACAAAGATTCGGCGATTTTGAAGGCTTTTTCGCTAAAGACAATGTCGCCCAGCTGACTTTTGCGGCCGGCATGGATGAAGGCGTGCGGAGTCAGGTGGAATAAATTCTGTCTTCAGCCTCCAGCCGGGGGATCCGGCTGGGGGGTAATGTTTCTGAATGACTTGGCGGATCATTCCTGTCACTTTCATAACACGAACATCCCTGCCTTCGCTTTGCCTCGTAGTTATTTAAAGCGAGGTTGACTGTATGCTCAACTTACCAAGTATTCTCAGCTATTTTACGATGAGTCACACCTGAAATTGGTGCTGAAATGTCAAACATGATCTCGGAAGCACGGTTGGAATAATGACGCTTATAGCCTAAAGCCAAGCAAAGCGGCAAACAAAAATGAATAAAGTTGTGATTCGCAGCAGTGAGCCTGATGATTTTTTTACCCGCGCAAAAGCTGCCGCCAAACGTGCAGATCAAGGCGACCAGTTTGATGGAAGCATAACACTGTCTTTTGCAGACCCGCAACGCATGTTTAGTGTATTGACCAAGGCCAGACGCAATTTAATGCATGAATTGATACAACAACCTAAAACTATTAACGAATTATCGATTAAATTGAATCGAAATCGCTCGGCAATCAGCAAAGATGTTAATTTACTTGAAAAAGCCGGCTTGCTGGTTTCAAAAGTTGAAGCCAATCCCGGTCACGGCGTACACAAATTAGTCCAGGCTGTGGCCAACAAAATTGAGATTACGGCTACTTTGGCTTAAACTTCGAGCATGAATCCATGCCCGATATCGGTAATTGGCATCAAAGATAAATAAGTCGATAAATTACGATTGCATTTTCCAATTACGCAGCCCAATTTTTGCATTGTCTTTTTTATCTTTTGTAATTTATTCAGCATAACGCTGGATGATCCTTTATGAACAAGTAGTTGGCTTCGAGGCTACGGGCCGCCATGTGGCTGATTTTCTTGCTCTAAACAACTCTAAACAGTAAAAGTTACCTTGATGCTGAAGTTTTGGTGGATTGCCTAGCGGCGAAGCCACCTTACGCACTTTGATGAAGGCTATACTGCCCCTGACATTGGCGCATCTTGATAATGCTCTCAACAACTAACTGTTTTTTAAAGCTATGTTGGCGTTAATAGTTGATTTGGGCAGAATAAGGTAGAAGTCATAGTAAAATCCCCGAACCCTTTGTTTGATAGTAGAGTGGGTCAAACTATAGTAGTTCGACCAGCCTATATACCATTCATTAATCGTCTTCAGACTGGCTTCTAGCGTCTTGTCTCGGTGTCTCGGAACATCAGGGACTGTGGCTTTACTCGTGGCTGTTTGCAGGGCCTTGTGCGCTATCGCTATCATCCCGACCCGATCCCGACAATCCAACAAAAATAACTGCAGAGCTGGGCGCTTTCACTTCGTGCTCTAACGAGTCGAGTGACAAAACGCCAGGCAGTTTTGGATGTCTGTAGTGGATTGCAGGTGGGGAATCGACCATACTTGAAATTAAAATCCACTTTAATGAGATAAGCTCTTTCTAGCATTGATAACTATGTGCTATGGTTGGAAAAGTTGTCTTTATGCCGTGAACTTAAGGCATAGATATTATAAGGATACTGCATGAGTGCGCAGCAAAATCCGAATTTGAAGCCCGACGTTTAATCATTAAATCCAATTTCATGAATCAACACCACCGCGAAATTAGCCAAGCAAACTATGGAATTTATGCTGAAAGCGGCAACATTAACATAAATCACGGCAACCAGCCGATACCCAAAAACCTGACCGCGCCGCCATTTATTTCCAAGGTGTTTATCGGCAGGGAAGCTGAAATTAAGGCTGTACGTCAGCAGTTGCAGAATGGTCATTTGTTACTGCTGGTCAATGGCGAAGGCGGTATCGGCAAAACCACACTGACGGCGCATTATTATCAGCAATATGCTCATGATTATCAGCATGTGGCCTGGGTTTTCGCTGAAAGCAGTCTGCTAGAGGCTTTATTAAGCTTGGCTAGCCCTCTACAACTGGAATTTGCTCCGCAATGCTCTTCACAACAACGGCTTAATGCCTTATTGGCCGGTATGGCTAATTTGGCGTCCCCCTGTTTGCTGGTGATTGATAACGCCAATAATTTAGCTGAGCTTAATGATTATTATCTGGCGTTATCCAGTTGCCCAAATTTTCATATTCTACTGACCACTCGCATTACTGAATTTGAGCAGGCAGCCCGATATGCCATTTCCCCATTGCCGGTTGAGCTAGCCACTCAGTTGTTTGTTGAACATTATCCGCAACATCAGCGCGCAGAAAATCCCTTATTGCACAGCATCCTGGCGGCAGTGGGCTACAACACTTTGGTGATTGAACTGCTGGCGAAAAATCTGGCGATCAGCAATCGGCTGAAAACCCGCTATCGCCTGGCTGAGCTGCTGGCCGATCTGCAACAAAAAGGCCTGCTGGCGATACAGAGTCAAGTAGTCAACACGGCTTACCACAGCGATGGCCAAGCGTTACGCGCGGCAAGCCCGGCGGCGATTATCTCCGCCATGTACGATATGGGGGAGCTTAATGATCAAGAAACCGCTTTGCTGTCTGTGTTTGCCGTGCTGCCGGCGGAAAATATTGACTATGCTGTACTGGAAACATTGCTGCCAGACAAGGAAAATTTGGATACCGTACTGCTGGACTTAGCTCAAAAAGGCTGGTTGGCAAACCAGGCCGATAGCAATTTTAAAATCAGCCCGGTAGTGCAGGAAATTACCTTGGACAAAAACCGGCGGCGCTTGTTGGCTGATTGCCGGCAGTTGATAGCCTCACTGATAGATCAACTTATTTACGAACCTGGTATTGGACACCCGGTTCAAATCAGTTATACAGAAGCTGCTGTGCTTACGCATTATGGCGAACAGATTATCCAGCGCTTGATTGAACCTGACGAATATCTAGCTTTGCTATGTGACAGACTGGGAAATTTTCACAAGACCACTGGTAATCTAGTTAATGCATTGAACTGTTTTGAAGCTTATTTTAGATCCTATAAAGCTCTGTATCAGGCCTACCCCAACAAAGTGTCCGTTAAAAACTGCTTAGCGATTTCCTACGAAAAATTGGGCGATACGCATGCTATGCTGGGCAATTTGGAACAGGCATTAGGTCTTTTTGAAGCTGAAATTCTGTTATTCCAAGAACTCCATGCAAACTACTCCTACGATGTGAGCTTTAAAAATGGTCTGGCGATTTGCTACTCGAAACTGGGCGATACACACACTATATTAAGTAATTTAACTCAGTGCTTGTATTTTTATAAAAATGAAACTGATTTGTTCAAAGAATTGTATGTGGCCAACCCCAACAACTTGCCCTTTAAACGTGGCTTAGCGATTTCCTACGAAAAATTGGGTAACACATACACAGCGTTGGGCAATTTAAATCAGGCTTTAGTTTTTTTTGATGCGTATTTTAGATTAAGTAACGAGCTGTATGAGGCCGCCCCCGATAATGTATCTTTTAAAAGCAGCTTGGCGATTTCCTACGAAAAATTGGGCACTGCGCACGCCGCGCTGGGCAATTTAAATCAGGCTTTAGTTTTTTTTGATGAGTATTTTAGATTAAGTAACGAGCTGTATGAGGCCACCCCCGATAATGTATCTTTTAAAAGCAGCTTGGCGATTTCCTACGAAAAATTGGGCACTGCGCACGCCGCGCTGGACAATTTAAATCAGGCTTTAGTTTTTTTTGATGAGTATTTTAGATTAAGTAATGAGCTGTATGAGGCCCACCCCAACAATGTATCCTTAAAAAACAATTTGGCGATTTCCTACGAAAAATTGGGCACTGCGCACGCCGCGCTGGGCAATTTGGCACTGGCCTTGATCTTTTTTACAGCTGATACTCAATTAACCAAAGAACTGTATGATGCCTACCCTACCAACGTAGCCTTCAAACGCGGATTGGCGATTTCCTACGAGAAACTGGGTAAAGTACACTTCGCACTTGAAAATTGGGAGCAGGCCTTGGACTTTTTTGAAGAACAATTTGGTCTAAGCAAAGAACTGTATGAGGCCCACCCTAGTGATGTGTCCATTAAAAACGGTTTGGCTATTTCTTACACAAATTTGGGTAGACTTTTTGAAAGAGCCGGCCTTAATCAGCAAGCTAAAGAGTATTACCAAACAGCAAAGCTGTTTCTGGACGAGTTAGTTAATAGCTCACCTTTGTATGTCAAGTTCAAGCAGCTCAATGACTGGGTTGTACAGAGATTATCAGGATTATGATGATTAACTATTCAATGAAAGACTGTGAATAAAATTACTATTTTTCTGGCTTCCTCAAACGAATTGCAATTTGAACGTGAGCAATTTGAAATTCAAATCTACCGAAAATGTAAGGCCTGGATAGATCGAGGTATTTTTCTGCATCTGGAGATTTGGGAGGATTTGTCTGCGCGCATGTCGGCTACCCGATCCCAGGATGAATATAATCGAAAAATAGCCGAGAGCGATATTTTTGTACTTTTAGCTTACAACAAAGTGGGCATGTATACTGCAGAGGAGTTTGAACAGGCTTTTGGTCGGTTTCAAGAAACCCGAAAGCCGTTTATTTTTACTTACTTTAAAGACACACAGGCCACAAGCGACGCTAGTTTACAGGCGTTTAAAGAACGGCTTATATCTCTGGATCATTTTTATACCCAATATATCGGGTTTGATGATTTATGGCGGCAGTTCAATCTGGAGCTGGATAGGCTGGAATTGGCGGGATTTAAGTTAAATGTACATCGCACGGCATCAGGAAACAGCAGAAGCATAATACAAGGTGATAAATCTGTTTATATAGAAAACGCTAAGGACGTACGGCTGACGATTAAATAAGCAAATGCCGGTGTAAAGAAATGCATTCTGGCTTTGGCGCGGGAGAATACGTTTGTCTGTAGGGTGTTTTCACTTCTTGGTCTAAAGTCATCGGATAGTCTGGGGAGTTTATGGTGGATTGCCTGCGGCGAATCCACCCTACGATCCAAGGCAATGACCGCAGGGCGTGAACGTTTCACTTTGTGATATAACGGGTCTTGCAGCAAAACGCTGGGCAGGCTTGGAGGTTTACGGTGGATTGCCTAGCGGCGAATCCACCCTACGATCCAAGGCAATATCCGCAGGGCGTGGACGTTTTCACTTCGTGCTCTTACGGAGTCGTGCAGCAAAACGCTGGGCAGACTTGGGGGTTTGCGGTGGATTGCCTAGCGGCGAATCCACCCTACGATCCAAGGTAATCCACTGTTCGTGGGTTTTTAATCTTGTGCTGTTGACAAGTCGCTGGTATCGCCACACCAATCTGCGGTGAGAATGCCGTCATGGACATAGCGGTGGAATGTGGAATATGGCCAATCCTGTACCCGGCTTACATAGCCATGTTTTACCGGGTTGACGTGGATATAATCAATATGTCTGGCGTAATCCAATTCGGTGGTGATTGTATGTTCCCAATAGCGGCGTTGCCATATTCCGCGTTCGGCGCGTTTACGCCGAGTTGCGGTAAGCCGTTCGGTACGCGGTAAGCTTTTGGAAAACATTAGTTTGATCAGGCGCCAGCGTAGTGGAAAATCATTGGTATGGGACGGTAGTGTCCATATGCAGTGGATATGTTCAGGCAATACTACCCATGCATCGATATGGAAGGGATATGTACGTTTTACCGTTCTTACCGAATCTCTTAATAAATCGATATGGTCGGTCAGCAATGTGGTTTGCCGATCATGTAAATTGACGGTAAAAAAATAACAACCGCCATCCACAAAGTTTCGTCGGTAATTTGGCATGATAACCCCGGTATCTGCATATAAACCAAGGAAAATAATAGCAGAACGTAGGGGGGTTTAGCGATAGCAAAACGCCGGGGCGGGCTTTGGAGGTTTACGGTGGATTGCCTGCGGCGAATCCACCGTACGATCCAAGGCAATATCGGCAGGGCGTGGACGTTTTCACTTTGTCGCTGAAAATCTTGGAAGCGGAACGTAAGTGGAGCGAAGATTTTTAGTCCCCGATAGGCGTAGCGCCGGGCGGGTTTTCGAAGCGAAGCGGAGAAAACCTGCAAGGCATCGCGAAACGCCGTCCAGTCACTTGGAGCCGAAGTTCCGATCCCCTTGTTGGGTCGGAACGAGGTGAGGAGGACGAATCGGGGCCGCCGGAGGCATTAGCGGTCGCGTAATTTTTGCCGCTTGTTGGGGCTGGGATGCCCCTAAACAAGCTTTCGCAAAAATAGCGACTCACTGAGATATAACGGGTCGTGCAGCAAAACGCTGGGCAGACTTGGAGGTTTACGGTGGATTGCCTGCGGCGAATCCACCCTACGATCCAAGGCAATATCGGCAGGGTGTGGACGTTTTCACTTTGTAATGTAACGGGTCGCGCAGCAAAACGCTGGGCAGGCTTGGAGGTTTGCGGTGGATTGCCTGCGGCGAATCCACCGTACGATCCTCCACTGCGTTGCATCGAAGCTACGGGCCTCCATCTAGCCGATTTTCTAGCTCTAAACAACTCTAAACAATAAAAGTTACCTTGATGCAGAAGTTTTGATGGATTGCCTAGCGGCGAATTCACCCTACCCATGCGGTTTGCGTGGCAGGCGCAATGTTGGACTGTTTAAATTAATGCGGCCAGCCTCTTTCGAGCATGGGCCAGTTGTGCTATGGTTGAAGCCAAAATTTTTTTATCCGGTTAAGTTAAAGCATGAGTATTAAATCAGACAAATGGATACGGCGGATGGCCGAGCAGCAAGGGATGATAGAGCCGTTTCAGGCCGGGCAGGTGCGGGAATCGGCTCAGGGCCGGATTATCTCTTATGGTACTTCCAGTTATGGCTATGATGTGCGTTGTTCCAATGAGTTTAAGATCTTTACCAATATTAATTCTACTATCGTTGATCCTAAGGATTTTGATGAAGGCAGTTTTGTGGATGTGAAATCCGATGTTTGCATTATTCCGCCCAATTCTTTCGCACTGGCCCGCACGGTGGAGTATTTTCGAATTCCGCGCGATGTGCTGGTGATTTGCCTAGGCAAATCCACTTATGCGCGTTGCGGCATTATTGTTAATGTTACGCCGCTGGAGCCGGAATGGGAGGGCCATGTGACGTTGGAGTTTTCTAATACCACGCCGTTACCGGCGCGAATTTACGCTAATGAAGGGGTGGCGCAGATGCTGTTCTTTGGCGGTGATGAGGTTTGCGAAACTTCTTATAAAGACCGGGGCGGTAAATATCAGGGCCAATTGGGCGTTACTTTGCCTAAAGCATAAAATATCGGTTGCACTGGGTGTGCATATCCGGGAATAATCAGCTTTGTAGCGTTTTTTGATGTCAGCGTTTAATTGGAATCAGTCAGTCACAGGGAATGTCGCGGCGACTATTAGTCCGGCCGCAACCTAAAACCATTTTTTTAGATTGCCGAACAGCACTATTTAAAACCATAGATGACCACCAAAACCAAAGCCGAGCAGTTAGACTATTTCTATCAGGAAGTAAACGATATTATTCTTAAACGTCAGGACTGGATCAGCGGCTTGCTGCCGGCCAGTACGGCGGTTAATACCCACGGCAATTACACCGATGCCTGGGTGCGGGACAATGTATACAGTATTCTGGCGGCCTGGGGTTTGGCGCTGGCTTACCGGAAAACTCAGGATCAGCCGGATCGGACTTATCTGCTGGAGCAAAGCGTGGTTAAGCTGATGCGCGGTTTGTTAACGGCGATGATGCGTCAGACACCTAAGGTGGAAAAATTTAAGCATACTCAGGATCCGCTGGATGCGCTGCACGCCAAATATAATACCCAGACCGGGGAAGTGGTGGTGGGTGATAAGGAATGGGGGCATTTGCAGTTGGATGCCACTTCGCTGTTTTTGCTGATGTTGGCGCAGATGACGGCTTCCGGGTTGCGTATTGTGTTCAGTAACGAGGAAGTGAATTTTGTGCAGAATCTGGTGCATTATATCAGCCGCGCTTACCGCACCCCGGATTACGGGATTTGGGAACGCGGCAATAAGATGAATCACGGTGTCGCTGAGCTGAACGCCAGTTCCATCGGCATGGCCAAAGCGGCGCTGGAAGCCATGGCCGGCTGTAATCTGTTTGGTAATAACAGTGGTCAGGCGGCGGTGATTCATGTGATCCGCGACGATATTGCCCGCACCCGAATAACGCTGGAATCGCTGTTGCCCAGGGAATCGATTTCCAAAGAGGTGGATGCGGCGCTGCTGAGTATTACCGGTTTCCCGGCTTTTGCGGTGGATAATGCCCTGCTCCGGGAAAAAACCGAAGCCGCGATCGTGACTAAACTGCAAGGCCGTTACGGCTGTAAACGCTTTTTGCTGGACGGTCATCAAACCGTGCTGGAAGATCATCAGCGCCTGCATTACGAACCCCATGAATTAAAGCAGTTTATGGATATTGAATGTGAATGGCCGCTGTTTTTCTGCTATTTGTTGCTGAATCATTTGCTGGCCGGTAATAAGGAAGCCGCTGCGGAATACAGCCAACGCCTGCATAGTCTGCTGGTGCAGCAAAACGGCCAGGATTTGCTGCCGGAGCTGTATATTGTGCCGCACGAGGCGATTGCCGCCGAGAAGCAGCACCCGAAAAGCCAGACCCGGATTGCCAATGAAAACGTGCCGCTGGTATGGGCGCAAAGTCTGTTTATTTTGGGCAGCCTGCTGCAGGAAGGTTTGATTACTGCCGAAGATATCGATCCGCTGGGCCGTTACCAGCACCGCCAAACCCTGCGCCAGAGTACGGCCACTACGCTGCAGATTGCGCTGCTGGCTGAAGATGAAGCCGTGCAGCAGCAATTGCAGGATCTGGGCATTTCCAGCCAGACTCATAGCGAAATTGCCCCGCTGCAGGTACGCGATGCCGGTGAGTTGGCCGAAGCTTATACCCATGTGGGCCGTAATGACCGGATGGGCTTAAGCGGCCGGCCGCTTAGACAGCTGCGCACTTTGTCCACCTCGCGTTTGTATCAACTGGCCGGTGAATATCTGATTTTTTTACCGCAATTTATGAACCAGAAGGGTTTTTATATTGCTATGGATAACCGTTTGCTGATCCAGCGTTTACGCCTGGAGCTGACTTATATCAGCCGGCATTGGGACAGCGCCGAGCCGCCCTTGCTGGTGATCAATATCAAGCAAAATATGCTGGACGGCGAGAGCCGTCAGGTGTTGCTGGACTTTATCGCCCAGCTGAGTGCCAATAGCGTCAATGGCGTTGCGGTGAAACTGGGGGTGTTGAGCGAGTTTATTAAGATTGCCTGCCGGGAAAAAATTAATTATCTGCATGATTTCAAGTTTCCGGAACACGGTTGGGACGAAACTGAACGGGCTTACGCCAAGGTGTTGCCCGATAATTCTGCCGAACTGGTGCCGATTAATGCTTATACCCTGACTGAATGGGAAATCGGCTCTGAGGCCGGGCTGATTTATACGCTGCAGCACAATGGTAATCTGTATGCGCAAATGGAAGCGCTAAGTCTATTGGGCCAGCGCCACGGCCTGGAATATGTGACCGGCCTACTGACTGAAGACGGCCTGCCCTGCCGAGTGCAGGATTTGCTGGAAGAGGTGTATGCCAGGGCCGGGGATTTGCATTTATGGCAAATTGTGCGGCGCTGCGCCGGTCTGCTGGGTAAATATGATATTAATCTGGAACAGGCGGCTACGGAAATTCTGGTGCGCCAGCATAGTTTGACGGTGGGGCATGCTTATAGCGGTAAAGCCACTTTGCGTCGGCCTACCGACTCTTGGGAAATTCTGAAAACCATCCGCAATTTCAATAGTGCCGATACCAGCCAGCATATTATTATTCAGGAGTTGATTATTTACCTGGGTATGCTGATCAAGCTAAAACCGGAACTGTTTGCCGATATGCATACCATCCGGGTTGGACATATTCTGCAGTTGATTATTGCCCGCCAAAAACGCCGCACCGGCAGTCCGCTGGATAAGGCTTTTAATGAGATTCTGGCTTTGGCACCGTTTCAGCTCTCGCAGTTGCTGGAAGAAACGCTGGAAGACTACGCCAGCAGTAAAAATCAGCTGGGTGCGGTGGAAAGCCTGCATTACGATGGTCAGCAGCGCGAATTGAGTTCGGCGCGCTTCCCCAGCAGTCTGAACCCCCAGGATCGCGGCGGTGCCGATGACTGGCATGAATGGCGCGAACAGCAGGGTAATATCGGCCGGGAAAATGATGCTTTTTACGCTGGGGTGTGGTCTTTGCTGCCGCATTGCCACGGTTTGATGATAGGCGAAAAAATTAATAGCAAGCGCCGGATTGACAGTGAAACCACGCTGTCGCAGATGACGCCGGGCGAACAGACTTTTAAATTGCACGTTAATCATTTGCTGAATAAAATCCAGGCGCCGGTGTACCGGCAGTTGACGGTGGAAGCCTTACGGGCTCTGGCCATGATTTTCCAGGATAACCCTGAGCTGCGCCTGGACGATACTATTTTTACCGATATTCTGATTGGTCATGCGGTGCGGTTATGCTGGCTGCAAATGTATCCCGAGCATCAGCAGGAATACGAAAATTATGTATCGCTGGCGTGGCAGGCCTTCTACCAACTGCCTCCGCATGCCGTGGCTAACGGTATTTTGGATGCCTTGATCTATTTGCTCAACAACCACTAATAATAACAACCGGGAAAGCATATGATTTTAGCAGGCGATATTGGCGGCACCAAAACTGTGTTGGCCCTAATTGATACCGACAGCAGCGGCGCGCTGATCAGCATCACTGAACAAACCTTTGCCAGCGGCGAATTTGCCGAATTTGATGATATTCTGGAACTGTTTTTGAGTAATAGTCCCCAGATCAGTGCGGCTTGTTTCGGGATTGCCGGGCCGGTGATTAATCAACGCTGCCAAACCACCAATTTACCCTGGATTCTGGATGGCGAACGCCTGAAAATCCGACTCGGCACCCAGCGGGTGAAGTTGCTGAATGACCTGGAAGCTATGGCTATTGGTATGTTGCATTTGGAGGCGGATGATTTTATTGAACTCAATCCGGGAGCCGAGCCGCAAGCCGGTAACATTGGAGTGATTGCCGCCGGGACTGGTTTGGGTGAAGCCTTGCTGTATTGGGATGGGGAAAAGCATCATGCGCTGGCCACCGAGGGCGGTCACAGTGATTTTGCCCCGCAAAACAGTCAGCAGGATCAATTACTGGCGTTTTTGCGTCAGCGCTATCCGGAGCATGTGAGTTATGAGCGGCTGTTGTCTGGCCTGGGCTTTAGTAATCTTTACGATTTTCTGGTCGAGAGTGGTTTCGGCCCGGCCTGTCTGGCGGTACCTAGCCTGGAATATGCCAAAACCACCGGTATAGACCGCAATGCGGTGATTTCCCGGCTGGGCGTAGACGGTGAAGATGTGCTGTGTCAGGAAGTGGTGCGGCTGTTCGCGGAAATTTATGGCGGTGAAGCCGGCAATCTGGCCCTGAAAGGTTTTACCACCGGCGGGGTTTATATCGGCGGCGGCATCGGCCCGAAAATCCGCTCGGCGCTGGCGACTGAGGAATTTATGCTGGCTTTTACCGCTAAAGGCCGGTTTAAAACCATGTTGGAAAAAGTGCCGGTCAGGCTGGCTTTAAATCCGAAAACGCCGTTATTGGGGGCGATGTATTACTATGCCTAATGTTTGGGTAAATGATTGATTTTGGTTGAAGTAGGTGTTGTTGAATTGCGCTGACGCTGGTTTGATTTAGGCTGCGCTGCGAATTCCTCGATTCCACTGCGTTGCATCGAGGCTACGGGTTGCGGTGATAGTTGATTTTGGTTGAAGTGGGCATTGTTGAATTGCGCTGATGCTGGTTTGATTTAGGCTGCGCTGCGAAGTCCTCGATTCCACTGCGTTGCATCGAGGCTACGGGTTGCGGTGAGAGTTGGTTCTGGTTGCTGTGGTAGTGGGTATTGTTGAATTGCGCTGACGCTGGTTTGATTTAGGCTGCGCTGCGAAGTCCTCGATTCCACTGCGTTGCATCGAGGCTACGGGTTGCGGTGATAGTTTATTCTGGTTGCAGTGGGTATTGTTGAATTGCGCTGATGCTGGTTTGATTTAGGTTGCGCTGCGAATTCCTCGATTCCCCCCCGCGTCAGACTAGTTGTCGTCTCAAATTTTTAAAGCCAATAAAATTTGAGATTAGAGATGAAAACATATACAAGGTATTCTGAAGACTTCAAAGAGCAAGCTCTGAGAAAAGTTTACAACCGTGGAAACGACCAATCGATTCAGGATATTGCGAAGGACTTGAACGTTTGCTGGCAAACCCTAAAAACATGGATGAAAAAAGCTAAATTGCATAACTCCCGAGATCTACCGTCGAAATCGAAACGCCCTGATGATTGGCGTCCTGAAGAACGTCTCTCAGCGTTACAGAAATCTTATGGCTTGAACGGGGAAGACTTGAATGCCTGGTGCCGTGAACAAGGGTTATTCGTTCATCAGCTTGAGCAGTGGAAAGCTGAATTCTGTCGTCAGGGTGGCGTATCTGAAAAAGGTGAAGTGCATACCCTAAAAGCGGAAATTCATACCCTGGAGCGAGAGTTGTTACGCAAAGACAAAGCCTTAGCAGAAGCCGCCGCGCTGTTGGTTCTGCAAAAAAAGTTCCGAGCGCTCTTGGGGGGAGAGGTCGAATGACTGCCCACGAAGAGCGCAAGCAAGTAATTGTTTTACTGAATGAATCGATAATAGCGGGTGCGCGGCAAGCCCAAGCTTGTGAAGTGCTGGGTTTAAGCGAACGCACCTTGCAGCGCTGGCAGACCGGTGAGACCGTTCATTGTGATCAACGTCCATTACGTGAATATCAACCGCCGCATAAGCTTACCGTCATGGAGCGAGCCGAGGTGTTGGCTGTTGCCAATTCCGATGAATTTGGGCATCTGCCGCCGAGTCAGATCGTACCTCGGCTGGCCGATCAAGGCCGCTATCTGGCTTCTGAATCGACATTCTATCGCGTACTGCGAGCAGAAAACCAATTGGCACACCGTCGCAGTGAACGCCCTGCTCAATCCCGCACTAAACCGCGTGCCCTCTGTGCCACCGTACCTAACCAACTTTATAGCTGGGATATTACCTATCTGCCATCAGCAATCCGTGGACAGTTTTTCTATCTTTACCTGTTTGTGGATATTTTCAGCCGAAAGATCGTGGGTTGGCAGGTGTTTGAAGAGGAAAGCAGTACCTTGGCAGGCGAATTGTTACGTGACCTGTGCCATCGTGAGGGGATACAGCCCAAACAGCTGATACTGCACTCTGATAACGGTAGCCCCATGAAAGGCGCTACCATGCTGGCAACCTTGCAACAACTCGGTGTCATGCCCTCGTTAAGTCGGCCTTCGGTTAGCAACGACAATCCTTACTCAGAATCGCTCTTTAAGACCTTAAAATACCGGCCAAACTATCCGTTAAAGCCGTTTGCAAAGGTGACGGATGCTCGTGACTGGGTAACGAGACTGGTGGAATGGTACAACCACGAGCATCGCCACAGCGCCATCCGGTTTGTCACGCCAGCGCAACGCCATGAAGGCTTAGATCAAGGCCTACTGGTTAAGCGTAAAGCCGTTTATGAGGCTGCCCGTGATCGAAACCCGAAGCGATGGACTGGTAACACGCGGAATTGGGATTGCATCCAAGCAGTCCACCTTAATCCTGATAAGCCAGTGACTAACAGTAAACCTAATACAGAGGAGACAACTCAGAACAAAAATGCCGCTTAAGATTTAAACGTCGAGGCGACAACTACATTGACAATTTCCGATTCCACTGCGTTGCATCGAGGCTACGGGTTGCGGTGATAGTTGATTTTGGTTGAAGTGGGCATTGTTGAATTGCGCTGATGCTGGTTTGATTTAGGCTGCGCTGCGAAGTCCTCGATTCCACTGCGTTGCATCGAGGCTACGGGTTGCGGTGATAGTTTATTCTGGTTGCAGTGGGTATTGTTGAATTGCGCTGATGCTGGTTTGATTTAGGCTACGCTGCGAAGTCCTCGATTCCACTGCGTTGCATTGAGGCTACGGGTTGCGGTGAGAGTTGATTTTGGTTGAAGTGGTAGTGGGCATTGTTGAATTGCGCTGACGCTGGTTTGATTAAGGTTGCGCTGCGAATTCCTCGATTCCACTGCGTTGCATCGAGGCTACGGGTTGCGGTGATAGTTGATTTTGGTTGAAGTGGGCATTGTTGAATTGCGCTGATGCTGGTTTGATTAAGGTTGCGCTGCGAAGTCCTCGATTCCACTGCGTTGCATCGAGGCTACGGGTTGCGGTGATAGTTTATTCTGGTTGCAGTGGGTATTGTTGAATTGCGCTGATGCTGGTTTGATTTAGGCTACGCTGCGAAGTCCTCGATTCCACTGCGTTGCATCGAGGCTACGGGTTGCGGTGAGAGTTGATTTTGGTTGCAGTGGTAGTGGGCATTGTTGAATTGCGCTGACGCTGGTTTGATTTAGGCTGCGCTGCGAATTCCTCGATTCCACTGCGTTGCATCGAGGCTACGGGTTGCGGTGAGAGTTGGTTCTGGTTGCTGTGGTAGTGGGTATTGTTGAATTGCGCTGACGCTGGTTTGATTTAGGCGCGCTGCGAATTCCTCGATTCCACTGCGTTGCATCGAGGCTACGGGTTGCGGTGAGAGTTGATTTTGGTTGCAGTGGTAGTGGGCATTGTTGAATTGCGCTGACGCTGGTTTGATTTAGGCTGCGCTGCGAATTCCTCGATTCCACTGCGTTGCATCGAGGCTACGGGTTGCGGTGAGAGTTGGTTCTGGTTGCTGTGGTAGTGGGTATTGTTGAATTGCGCTGACGCTGGTTTGATTTAGGCGCGCTGCGAATTCCTCGATTCCACTGCGTTGCATCGAGGCTACGGGTTGCGGTGATAGTTTATTCTGGTTGCAGTGGGTATTGTTGAATTGCGCTGACGCTGGTTTGATTTAGGTTGCGCTGCGAATTCCTCGATTCCACTGCGTTGCATCGAGGCTACGGGTTGCGGTGATAGGTGTTTTGGTGGCTTGCCTGGCGGCGAGCCACCCTAGCCCTGGAAATGTAACCTGACCCCATTTTTTATTCTGTGACTTTTAACAGAATGCCTTCGTCGGCATCACATTTTGTGGTTTTGGTTTTGGCTTTGACCGAAATTCGCACGGTTTCGTTTTTGATGGTGTCCGGCAGTTTGCCTTTTACCAGATAGAAGCTGTCTTTGTCTTCTACTGTCAGCGGGATGGCTTGCTGTCTGATGGTGACGTGGATATGGCCGGGGCCGTTGCTGCCGGATACGGTGAACTGAAATTCGGCGCCGGGTGCCACTGTGCTGAGATGTTCGGGTTTGAAGCGGGTGATTTTGGCTTTGATGCAGGCATCATCGCCGCCACTGCCGCCGCCATGTCCACCATGACTGGGCGCCGCCTGCGCCCATAGTGCGCCGGAAAAAACCAGACTTAACAGGCAGGCTAAGATTTTACTGATCCGCACGAGAATTCTCCTTTTGGTATTGAGCTTAATTTGGGTTGTTATTCAGACTTGGCTTGATAATCGGTACAGTCTTTACTATCTTTGCGGCGCGATTGATGCTCATCACTGCGTTCCGCACATCCTATGCCGTATCCGTCAAAATTGATTGGTACACTACTAGCAGCTATCCGGGATATGGTTTTATTTTAACCCAGTTTGAGCATTTTGCCCGGATAAGCCGGCTGGACATGACAAATCCGGAGAATTGTTATAACATTCTGCTAACTGAAATTTATTGGTAAAATTCGGGATTTGTGTTTTAGGCAGCATTACAGATTCTGCTATTGCCAGTCTCAACCCCACAGGATTGAGTCCGAACTGAGGAAAGATTCATGTTAAAGCGTTTTTTTGAACAGCCTGACCAAGGCGACAATGATATTGTGCTATCCAAGCGCCGTTTCATGCGGCAATTGGCCTGCGGCACGCTGCTGACTATGGCGACCCCGGCTATCGCCGAAGCGGCCCGATCGCGACTGCCGATGCACAAGACTCTGGCATTTGAACATACCCACACCGGCGACAAACTGAAACTGACTTATTTTGAAAAAGGCCGTTATATTAAATCGGCTTTACGCGAAATAGATTACATCCTCCGTGATTTCCGCTCCGGCGATATCTACCCCATCGATATTGATTTAATCGACCAGTTACACGATATTAAAGCCATGCTGGGCGTGGGCAACCGGCCCTTTCACATCATTTCCGGCTACCGCTCGCCTGAGACCAATAGCTGGCTGCACAATGAAACTTCCGGCGTTGCTACCAACAGCCTGCATATGCAGGGCCGCGCCATCGATATCCGCGTCGAAGGCATAGACAGCCGCCGCATCCGCCATGCGGCTCTGGCCATGAATCGCGGCGGTGTCGGTTATTATCCTGACTCTGACTTCGTGCACCTGGACACCGGTAAGCCCAGAACCTGGTAAGTTAGTACTCCCCTGCTTAAGCTCCAAGCGCTATCAGTTGCTTTGGGGCTAAACTCCCTGTTTGCTGTAAAGTCTTGCCGTTCCGGCTTTAGTGCTTAATTTTCTGTCTGAATTTATAAATTTGGTCATGACTTGGCGTAATTTTTACGCATCCATCATAAATCGCCGGTAATTTTTTAAAGAAATGCTTGGACGCTGAATAATTAGACAAATTTTTAGCTAGCCTGGGCTTTACTTTTTAAATGATAATGATTATCATTAACAACAAATCAATACTGCCGACGCTTATTATGAAAAATTTATTCGGTTTTTTGCGTGGTCCTTTAGTGGTAAAGCTGGCGATTACGCCGGATGTGCTGGCTGAGCTGATTGAAAAAGGCCAGCTTCATGCCACGGATTTTAAATGCCTGGATTTAGGTTCAAAACATATCGTCGGCAAGATATTCCTGACCCTGGCAAAAGCAAAACTCAATAACCTGATCAGCGGTTAGTCCAGCCATCTCTCCTCAACCTTTAAGTGAGTAATCCCATGCGTAAGAAACCTTGTACCCATGAATATTTAGCGGCTACAGAATCTGCCAGAGTGTTAATCTGCAAGGAATGCGGTATTGTGCATCTGCATATCCAAAATCTGGCTATGCGTTTGGAAGTGCGGGAGTTTTTAGGGCTGGCGGATACGTTGACCGAAGCGGCCAACCGGGTTCGGGTGGATGAAAAGGAAAAAACTCGGCATCAGGAATTTAATGTGCTTAAATCTGCCCATAGGCTGAATTAGCCGTTTTGGTGGATTGGCTAGGCGTATCCACCCGACCCACTACAGCCAAGGTGATTTTTTAGTGAGGGCAAACAGGAAATGATCAAAAGCATGAGTTGGCACCGTATCTCGCTCTCGCGCCAGGAATACCTGTCCGGGGAACTAAATGTGCTGCTGGGCGCATTTCGGGCAGCTTATATTGCCAGAAACGGGCCGGAGGGCATGGCGATGTTTGGCTGCTGGAATGAGGATGGCACCCGCTATCTGGTGTATACCACACCTAAATCAGTACGCCATATTATCCCCTTATTGGACGCTTATTCGGCGCATCAGACTGAGATGCCGGACCCGGCCGGTTTGACATTGATCAGCGGGGATGCCGCTGATCTTGGTTCTTTCCAGATCGGCTTTGAGGCCTGAAAGGCTAAGCGTCTGCGGCCTGCAGCGCCAGCTGTTTGCTGATCACAACCGGCAGGTGCTTGGGTGAGGTGATACGCAATTGTTTATTGATGTTATAACGGCCAAATACCACTTCAATGTCCTTGGGGGTGACGCCAAACTCCTGGGCCAGAAATTTGACCATGTGATCGGTGGCTTTGCCTGCCACAGGCGCTGCTGTGACGCTGACTTTTAGCTGATGACCTTTGGGCTTGCCTATGGCGTCTTTTTTGGCGCTGGGTGTGCCGAGTATATTGAGAACCAGTATCTCGCCTTCCCAACTACAAAATGATTTGCTTGATGATGCGCTGCGTGACATTTTGATTGAAATAATTGATGATATATTAAAGTTATCAGATTGGTAAATCACTTTCACTTAGTATAGCCAGTGGTTGCCCAACATTACTTTGACGGAAGTGCTAGAGGATGTGCTGTCTCTTGGGGGGTATGGTGCGCGACTGATGCGCATCACTGCGTTCAGCGCATCCTACGTGATATCCGTCAAAATATGAATGTTAAAATTTTTATCGCTTCATTTTGGCAGGATTAATTTTGATGGTAAGTTTCAGGCAGCAACTACAGCATAGCACTGCCTCATTGCATAAAGCGCTGGAACAGACAGCTTTGCTGAAAATCATGGCCGCCGGCACCCCTACCCGGCAGCAATATCGGCAGTATCTGTCTGCGCAGTTAGCCCTGATTGCACCTTTAGAAGCGCAATTGCGTTTGTGGGAATCCGCTGATTGGTCGGCACTGCGGCTGGTCAAGTCGGAATGGTTATTGGCCGATCTTAAGGCCTTGGGTTGCGATGAGCCGCTATTGGCTGCCGATGTTCCCTCTATCTCGTCTCCGGCTCAGGCTTTGGGTGTTCAGTATGTGCTTGAGGGCAGCACTTTAGGCCTGATGCTACTTAAAAAGCGTTTAAATCCTGAAGACCATGATTTAGCACAAGCCAGCCGCTTTATAAGCGTATATGGGCAAAAAACCCCTAATAACTGGCAGGTTTTTGTGGAACGCCTGGACAGGATTGCGGTTGAATCCAGACCAGAGGCTGAAAATGCTGCTTGTGCAGTATTTTCAGCTTACCTTAAGCAGTTTTCAACAGTTGATATCTTATGAGCCCGACAGATAGCCGTGACTGTTTTTATCTGAAACCATGTTGACACTTGAATTTATTGTGGCATACGGGTTACTTTTGCCAACTGTCCTGCGCTAATATGATGAATGTTGATATCACCAATTGTGAATCCGAGCCGATCCGCTTTCCTGGCAGTGTTCAGCCGCATGGTGTATTATTGGTGGTAGCGCCCGACTCCGGGATTATCGAAGCGGCCAGTGAATCCTGTCAGGGGTTGTTTGGCTTTAGCGCAGAAAGTTTGCTGGGGCAAAGTCTGACGCTGATTTTGGGGGACGATGCCGCCCGCCTGGCCGGCCAATCGGCCCTGGTGCCCTTGGCGCTGAATGGCCGCCAATTCCTGTGCAGACAGCATGTGAATAGCAATGGTCAGCTGTTGCTGGATATCGAAGTGCAAAATCAGGCTAATGCGGCACTGGATATGCAGTATGGCTTGCGCTTAGCGCTGAAACAGTTGCGGGCTTTGACTGATCTGAGTGCGATTAGTCAGGAAGCTGTGCAGCAGATTCGCCAGTTCACCGGCTATGACCGGGTGATGATTTATCGTTTTGACGCGGACTGGAACGGCGAGGTGATTGCCGAAGCCTGTGACTCAGACACTGAGCCGTTTCTGGGTTTGCACTTTCCGGCCAGCGATATCCCCAAACAGGCCCGCGATTTGTTCCAGTCCAGTAAAATCCGGCTGATTTCTGACGCCCTTTATACCCCATCGGCTTTGCTGGCCCGCCAGGACAGCCGCTCTATCGACCTGGGGCTATCCAGCCTGCGCAGTGTTTCACCCATGCATATCCAGTATCTGGCTAATATGCAGGTTAGAGGCAGTTTGGTTGGCTCCCTGGTGGTAGCTGACCGGCTGTGGGGGCTGGTGGCCTGTCATCAACTCAATACACCAAAGTATTTTGATCTCGCTGAGCGGGAGGTACTGAGCTGGTTTTGCGAAGATCTCTCCTTGTTAATCGAAACCACACAAAGCCGGCTACACCGGGAAATGCTGGATAGTCTAGCCTATCATCGGCAAAAACTGCTCAATACGGTACGGGAAATCGACTTAACGGTGTTAATGCAGCAGGAAGATTGTGACGAGATATTGGCAGTCATTAGTGCAGATGGTCTGGCCTTAGTAACCGATGACAACATTTATAGCTGTGGTATTACCCCTGAACCCCACCAGATCAAAGCGTTGCTGCTGCGTCGCTTTGAAGCTGAAAAAAACACCAGCCTGTATGCATCTTCTAACCTGCACACCGATCTTGGCTTTGATGATGACAGCGGCATAGCCGGGGCGGTATTTGTGACGATTTTCAAATATCCTCGTAGCCATCTGATCTGGTTTCGCCGCGAAAGATCCTATTCGATACGCTGGGGCGGCGACCCGGCGCATGCCCATCTGATAGACGAAAGCGGTCAGATTTCGCCCAGAAAATCCTTCGCCCAGTTTTTGCAGAATATTTCCGGAACAAGCTTACCCTGGCAGGAAGCAGAATTAAGCTCCGCCCAAGAGTTGGGTACTTTAATTGAAATTGAGGAGATCCGTAAAGAACAGGCTTTTGCCCTTACCCTGCTTAATTCCAGTCCGGAAAAAATCGCTATTCTCGATAAGCAAGGCATTATCGTGCTGGTAAATGAAGCCTGGAAACGAGCCGCGGCAGTGGATGAAATGCCGGAGTTAAATATTAACCCAGTGGGTAAAAATTACCAGCATATCTGCGATACCAAGGACTATTATTCGGGAGAGATTGATCCCTTTGATGCCTTACTCGGTATTAAAGCAGTATTGAACGGTGAACTGAGCTATTTTTCACTGGATTATCCTTGCCACTTGCAAACCAAGCCGCGCTGGTTTCGCATGCATGTTTATCCGATGCGCCCGCCTTGTGAAGGCGTGGCGGTATTGCATGAAAACATTACTCACAACAAGCTTGCTGAATTACAGCTTGAATATGAGCATACTCAGTTACGCACCCTGCTGGAAACCATACCGGATCTGGTCTGGTTAAAAGATCCGGACGGTGTCTATATGACTTGCAATCGGGCTTTTGAACAATTAACCGGCGTTTCTGAAGCTGAAATAGTTGGCAAGACCGATACGGATTTTATGCTTAAAGCCAAATCTGATTTTTTCCGTAGTGAGATACTGGTCACTAATCGCTTGAATGCCATTGAGCATAATAATGAATCGATAATCAATGCTATTGATGGTCGCCAGATTGTATTGGAAACCACCCGCTCAGCGATGCGCGATGTTCAGGGCAATTTATTGGGTATTCTGGCCATAGGCCACGATGTCACCGCGCGCAAGATAGCCAAGCAACGCATTCTTAATGAAAGCCAAAAATATGTCAATTTGCTCAACGCCGCTAGTGACGGCATTCATATATTGGATGAACACGGCAAACTCCTTGAGTTTAGTGATTCTTTTGCCGAGATGTTGGGTTATAGCCGAGCAGAAACGGCCAACTTGAGTGTATTTGATTGGGATGTTGAGATACCGCATACGGAACTTTCTGAACTTATTAAAGATTTATTCAAAGAAAGCCGCAGGTTTGAGACCAGGCATCGGCGTAAAGACGGTTCGGTGTTCGATGTAGAGATTCATGCCAGGGGCATAGTCATTGATGGTTTGCGCTGCTTATATAACTCTGCGCGAGACATCACAAAGCGGAAATTACTGGAAAGAAAACTGCAGGAATCGGCTCAGGAAATCCAGGATCTTTATGATAATGCACCGTGCGGTTACCATTCTGTGGATAGCAACGGCACTATCCTGCGTATTAACAATACCGAACTGAAATGGCTGGGCTATGAACGGGAAGAAATTGAGGGCAAGCGAAAATCCGGCGAGTTTTTGACATCCAGCAATCCCAATCAATACCATAACACTTTTGCCGGGCTGTTGGAGGATGGTCATATCGGCGATCTGGAATTTGAGCTGGTCGGCAAAAACGGCATGGTGCGTAATATTATCTTGAACGCCACGGCGATCAGAGATGCGGACGGAAATTTCCTGATGAGCCGTTCTGTGCTGCATGACATTACCGAACGTAAGCGTATTGAAACCCAGTTGGAGCTGCGTGACCGGCGTAAAGATGAGTTTTTGGCCATGCTGGGGCATGAATTACGTAACCCGCTGGCACCGATTCGCTACGCAGTGTATTGGTTAAAAAATCAGGATGTCAGTGATCCTTTGATTACCCGGAATTACGATATTATTGATCGTCAGGTTGATCATATTACCCGCTTAATTGATGACTTGCTGGATACGGCCCGGATTACCCAGGGTAAAATTACGCTGAAAAAGGAGCCTGTGCTGCTGAACGATGTGGTGAATAATGCCATAGATGCCTGCCGTCCGCTGATCCTGGAGCGCGAGCAAGTGCTGATAATTGATCTTGACGCCACACCATTATGGATTAAAGGCGACCCGGCCCGCCTGACTCAGGTGATATCAAATCTGTTGAATAACGCCGCCAAGTACACCGCTAAACAAGGGAAAATCACTTTGACTACCCGACGGGATCAGGCCGAGGCCGTGATTGATGTCAAAGACAACGGCATTGGTATTGCACCTAATGACATAAATGATATCTTCGACCTGTTTTTTCAGATCAGACATAATCAAGCCGATGCGCCTAGCGGTTTAGGCCTGGGGCTGGCGCTGGTGAACCGGCTGGTAAAAATGCATGACGGCGCGATAAGCGCGGCCAGTGATGGTATCGGTCTGGGTAGTACCTTTAGTGTACGCTTGCCGATATTGGCTACTCCGATTGCCGATAATGGATCCGGCAGCGCTAATTCTGAACTAGCGCCTCATAAACTCCGGATTTTGATTGTGGATGATTATCCGGAAGTGGCGGATGGGCTGGCGATGAATTTGAGGTTGCAAGGGCATCAGGTGGAGATTGCCGATTGCGGCTTGGCGGGAATTAAGCAGGCGCTGGTTTTCCGGCCGCAGGTAGCGCTGATCGATATTGGCCTGCCTGATATTTCGGGGTATGAGGTAGCCAAACAGCTACGCAGCATTCCAGAAATCCAGGGTGCCATCCTGATCGCCTTGACGGGCTTTGGCCAGGAAAATGACCGGTCGCAGGCCTATGCTGCGGGCTTTAACCATCATTTGCTTAAGCCGCTGAATTTTGCCAAGTTTGCCGATATTTTGCAGAATTTGTAAGTGCTGGGTGGATTGCCGGAGGTGTATCCACCCTACCAGTAGGGTGTTTTCGCGATAGCAAAACGCCAGACAGCCTTAAAGGTTTACGGCGGATTGCCTGACGGCGAATCCACCCTACCCTACCAGTAGGGTGTTTTCGCGATGCAAAACGCCGCTCAGCCTAAATTTTACCATCCAGACCCAGTTGATAATATTTGTGGGTGATTTTGTCCTGATTTTCCAATAACCAGTCGATATCCGGCTGGTTGTGCATGGCTTTGTGGATGGCGGTTGCCGTGGCTTTGCGGTGCAGATCAAACAGGATTTTGTGATCCAGATTTTCGGTGGTAATCACACTGGGGTTGAGCCAAACCGAGACGATGATGCCCAGGTCGTTGGCTTTTTCTTTGGGGATGTCGCCCGCCCGCACCGCATCCAATACGCCGTTGGCTATGGCGGCTTGTACGGTACCCATCAGGATATTGGTGTAGCGGCTGTTGTTGACGGTGACTTTGCTGACCATCAGGGTGAGTGGCCTGACCTGAATATCGGTGTTTAACAGCGCAAATACCCTGGTGTGGCCTTTAACCTGGTCGCCGGTCAGGGAAGCAATCGCGGTGCCGACCGGCCCGTCAAGTTCGCCAATTATCACTTCAGGTTCTGCAGCGGTACCGGGCGGGCCGCCGGCAACCAGGGCTTCTCCGCTGCGCAACACGATTCTTTCACTCATTGTGGTTTCCTCTTCAGGTAAAAAGTGGTTGGAAAAGGCTATATTAGCTTTATTTAGCCGATGTGGGGTGTTTTTGCGATGGTAATGTTGGGGAGGCTGGGAGGTTTTGGTAGATGGCCTGCGGTGTATCCCACTTACAGACCTGCAATTTGCCGCAGTCGTGCTATCACTATATTCACCCTCGCCTGCTCTGATTGACTAGGACCGAGATGCATTGAAATACTGTCAACGAAGTTCTCATCCGCGAGTAGATCATCAATTTCCTGTTCAACGAAGTCACGTAGCTGTTGAGGTGCTTGCTGTAGTTCATTTATCAATTCTGGCCGGCCAGCGACAAGATTAATGATATCTTCAACATCATGATGAAGGTAATCGCCGGCACCACGACCATAGAATGATTCAATTTTTGTTGCTATCAATAAAGGAGCGGAAATGTGTTGGATTTCTAAGCCACTCGGTAACGCGCTTTTTAATGGTGCTTCCGCAGCAAGCTGGTACCATCTATATAAAGATGGATATCAGCTTTGGCAGCTGCAGGCACAGATGGATAGATAAACGCCGGTGATGCTGGTTTTGCAGCATCACCGCACAGCCTAAGCGGCGTTGAACATCACCACACCGGCCCAGACGAAGCCGATGGTTGACAGGGCAAACGTGGCGGCTGTATAGATTTTGGCCCATTGATATTGCCAGAAATCCGGTTTGAGCATGGCAATGGTAAATACGGTAGGGTTGGTAAAGCCGCCGATGGCGATCAGCCAGCAGGCTTCGATAGGCAAGGCGATATTGGCTACTTTAGCCACCGCGTATATGGTCAGATTAAGGCCGGCCATGAGGATGTAGTCAATATGGGCTTTAATCAGCAGGCCGTAATCTTTAATAAAGCCGCCTTCCAAACCCTTGATCGGGAACCAGCGGCTAAACGTGCCCAACCAGGCGCAGGTAAGTGAACAGAAAATCAAGATCACGCCCATTTTCAGCATAATTTCCAAGGTGTTACTCCTCTATTATTGTTAATTTTTATGGTTGGTGTTTGATGTAGGCAATGATTTGATCTACATCATCGATACTGACCCCATGCCAGTTTTTGCCTGCCGGCATTAACTTGACATTGGGCCCTTTCAGGCACGCACCAAAGCAGCCGATCCGCTCCAGGGCGACATCCAGCCGGTTCTCAGCAAGGGCTTGCTCCAGTTTTTTGGCTATCTCAACACTACCGCTGTTACCACACGAATGTGGATTAGGCGCATAGCGTTGCAGGGTGCATACACTTAACTTCATTTGCACGGCCTTTGAAAAGTTGAACGGGTCATACACTAACCGGTCAGTATAGTTTTTGCAAGTTTATAGGCTTATCTATGTCATAATCAGTGCTGTTGCTGACGGAACCGGTGTTGGCGGATTTGCTGATCAGCAGTGCCGATATACCAGTTTTTCCCGTCATTTGCGGCTATCGCTAAATCCGGTTGCTCATGAATGTCGCTGTCGGCATACTGTTAGATCTTATAGGCACTCATGGTATTTATGTCGCACAATCTGAAAGCCAAAATCCTGGAAACCGCTTCCGAACTGTTTTACAGCCAGGGCATTAAGGCCACCGGCGTGGAAACTATCGTCAAGGCGGCGGGTACCACCAAGATGACGCTGTACAAACATTTTCCAGCCAAGGATGACTTAATCATTGCCTTTTTGCGCAAGCGCGATGCGGATTTTACCAGTTGGTTTGTCGAGCAGGTCAATAGTAAGGCGCAGCAGCCCAAAGACCAGTTACTGGCCATTTTTGACATCATTGGCCTATGGCTGGATATCCCGCAATTCCGTGGCTGTGCTTTTATTAATGCTTCGGCAGAGTTTCCAGTGGAAAATAATCCGGTGCAACAGGTGTCTGCCGAATTTTATCAAAAGTTTAGAGATTATATTGCCGATCTGGCCCGGCAGGCCGGGGCGGAACATCCCGATAATCTGGCGCAACAACTGGCTTTGCTGATCGAAGGCGCGATTGTGTCGGAACAAATGAAAAGAGGCGGTGGGGCCAGCGTTAGCGCGCGTCAGGCGGCCGAAATTTTGATTAATGTCGCGGTGCCGGGATCAAGCCGGCTTGCCGGTGGGCAATAATTTTTGGTGGGGGGTGGTTTCACTTTGTGTTTTGGCGAATCGCGCCGGACAGTTAACAAAAGCATGGTGGATTGCTTGCGGTGTATCTGCCCTACCAGGCTTGTGGTTGATGACATTAGCATCCATTATGCTAGTCTTTACAGCATGAAGATCATTAATTGGAATGCTGAGAAAAATCAGCTTTTAATATCAGAATGGGGCGTCTCGTTTGAAGATATTTTGTTTGCACTACAGTCAGGCGCTGTACTGGATGATGTTTATCATCCTAATAATGGGAAATATGCCCATCAACGGGTATTTGTGGTTAATGTTAATGATTACGCCTATTTGGTGCCTTATGTGGAAACCAGCACCGATATTTTTCTGAAAACCATTATTCCCAGTCGAAAAGCGACCAAAAAATATTTAAGGGGTGGCGAATGAATAAGCAAGAACTAGATCAAGATGAACAAGCTTTGTTAGAGGCATTTGAAGCCGGTGAATTTGAATCGGATTTGAGCAATGAGCGTAAGGCCTATTTGGCAGACGCCGCCACGGCGGTGTTTAAAAAAGACCAGCGTATCAATATCAGAATTTCGTCCAGGGATTTAGCGGCATTACAGCGTCGCGCTTTGGAAGAAGGCTTGCCTTATCAAACACTGGTGGCCAGTGTGTTATACAAATATGTTTCGGGTAGTTTGCGCGATGTGTCGGCAGTGAAAAATACCGGGTGATGGGAGTCGCTTGGCTGCGCAGGGCGTTTTAGGGCTAGGAAAACGCTGGACCAGCTAACAAAAGCTTGGTGGATTGCCTGGCGGCGAATCCACCCTACCAGGCTTATGGGCTTAATTAGAAATCTGCACAATTACGGCATTTGGCTTCGAATCCCGGATGCCGCTACGCTGCATCCAGGCCACAGGGTGTTTTGAACTTGGTGCTCTGGCGAGTTGCGATTGCAAAATGCCGATAGCTAAAAAAGTTTGGTGGCTTGCCTGACGGCCTTAACTGCGCAAATGCCCTTCCCCATAGGCTACCCATTTATAGCTGGTGAGTTCGTTGGGGCCAACCGGGCCACGCACATGCAGTTTATCGGTGCTGATGCCCACTACCGATCCCAGACCATAATCGCCGCCGCCGGATAATCGGGTTGAGGCGTTTATCATCACGGAAGCCGAATCGACCTGGGCTTCAAATTGTCCTGCCAGACTCAGGCTACTGGTGACAATGCCATCGGTATGGCCGGAACCGTAATGATTGATATGGGCTATGGCCTGATCGATACCATCGACCATTTTGACTGCCAAGATCGGCGCCAGATATTCACTCTGCCAATCGGTTTCGCCGGCAGCGGCGATATTGGGCCAGCGGGCTTGGATTTGCTGGCAGCCGCGCAGCGCTATATTGTTGGCGGCAAATGCCGATTGCAATTGTGCTAACAGTGCTGCGGAGCAGTGTTGATCGATTAACAGGGTTTCCAAGGCGTTACAAACCTGCACGCTTTGGCATTTGGAGTTAACAGCTATGGCGATGGCCTGGGCAGGGTCGGCATCGGCGGCGATATAGAGGTGGCAGATACCGTCGTAATGCTTGATGACCGGAATCCGGGTACCTTCGGCGATACGTTTGATCAGGCTTTTACCGCCACGCGGAATCAGTACATCGATATATTCATCCATTTTCAGCAATTCACCCACGGCTTCGTGACCTGGGGTACGGATGATTTGTATGGCGTGTTGCGGCAATCCTGCTTTGACCGCGCCGGCTATCATGGCATCGGTGAGCAAGGTGTTGGTTTTAAGGGCTTCCGATCCGCCCCGCAGAATAACCGCATTGCCACTTTTAATACAGACGCCGGCTGCATCGGTGGTGACATTGGGTCGTGATTCATAAATAATGCCGATCACTCCCAGTGGTGTTGACTTTTTGTAGACGCGCAGCCCGGCAGGATTGGTATGTCCCGCCAGTACCCGATTCAGCGGATCAGGTAATTGTGCTACCTTCTTTAAGCGTGACAGCATATATTCGAAGGTTTTGTCATCGATGGTCAAGCGCTTAAGCAGTGCATCCGACTGGCCTTGATCGCGGGCTGTGCCGACTTCCTCGGCGTTGACCGCCAAAACCTGTGGTTTGACAGACTCCAACGCCGCCACCATTTCCAGTAAAGCCCGATTACGCACCGACTCCGGTGCAAAGGCTAACCGGCGTGCGGCAAGACGGCTTTGTTGGGCAATGCTGTGTACTTGGTTAATACTCATCACTTTCTAAATGGGGATGGGGGTTTGCCAGAAAAAACCATCACTATACAGCGTCAAACCCGCTAAGCTAATCTTAAAATCACTGGCCTTCAGCCGTCACTTGCCACAGACTTTTCGATCTTGACTGCCAGATTGGATTTGTTAATGGCTGACTGCAGTTGCTCGTCATAGCCGTAAATATCGGGATAAAAGCGCAGTTTGTTGTCCTGGCCGGCGTAAGCGGTGTTATAAAAAAACAGCACCGGTACGGTTTTTTTAAGGGTGACGCGCTGGGTTTTTGGCCCGGACATGGCCTGTTCTATGGTTTGTTTATCCCAGCCGGTTTGATTGCCCAGCACAAATTCGGCCAGCTTGGCCGGCTCGGCAACTCGCACACAGCCGTGGCTCAAATCCCGCCGGTCCCGGTTGAAAGCGCCACGGCCTGGGGTGTCGTGCATATAGATATCGGCTTTATTGGGGAAAATAAACTTGACTTTACCCAGGGGGTTTTTGTCGCCGGGCCGTTGTCTGGCGCGCAGCAAGCCGTGTTGTAAATGATCCAGCGGGTCCAGGGTGAGATCGCTGTCGTCTTCAGCAAAGCGCTCCACCAGTTCGATGTCTTGAGCCGCCAGATAGCGTTTGTCGGATTTGAGTTTGGGCAGAATCTCTTTGTCCATGATGCTTTTGGGAATATTCCAGTACGGCATGAATTCCAGCGCATTCATTTGCTCCCACAGTATGGGGGTTTGGGTGTCGCCGGTCTTGCCCACGATGACTTTCATGGTTAAAGCATTTTGATCTTCCGGGGAATTAAACGCCCATAATTGAAAAGCCGGAATATTCACCACGATCAAACGACCATCGGGTTGTTTGGGCAACCAGCGCAAGCGCTCCAGTGCCAATTTGATCAGGGCGATTTTTTGTTTGGGTTTGAGATTGAGCAAGGCCTGGGTTTGTCTGCCGATGACGCCATCGGCATGCAGGCCTTGCTGTTGCTGGAGGCGCATCACCGCAGCGGTGGTGGCTTCGTCGTAACGGCTGACATTTGCCGCGATGTCGGCAAGCTGGGCGGCGGACAGTTCACCCAGTTCCTGCAGGCGCAGGCGCAATTCCGGCAAATGTTCGTCTTCTTCTCCGGGATGCAGGGTTTTGGTAAACTGCAAATCCGCCGGCGGCTCGGCCTCGGCTTGGTGGCGATAATAAGCCAGGGCCTGTTTCAATTGTTGGTATTGATAGGTTTTTGGTGCCACATCGTCGGGTAAGCGGTGCAGGGTTTGCTGGTCGATATGGGTTTTTAACACCCGTACCGCGTCAAACAGGCTGTTAACGCCGAATGTTTCCGGATAGTTAAAACCGCGCGGGTCTACCCGGCCTTGGTGCACATCGTGAAGATAGCTCAATAAGGCCAGTGACAAGGCCATATCATAGCTGGCCAGGGTTTGCAGATCGGTATTGGGCTGCACGGCCAGGTCCTGAAAATAATGCTGCAGGCGTTCGGCGGCATAATTTAAGGGATTTAAGCCATCGGCTTCGGCATTTTGCAGCACCTGCAGGGCGTCCTGCAAATTGGTTTGCGATCCGCCCGGCCCGACCCAGACCAATTGCATGGCATTGCTGCGATACAGCAGGCCCAGCTCTTTTTGATAACGGGGGAAATCCATATCCTGCAATAGGGGCGGCTGTTTACCGCTGAGCAGGTTGCTGAGCGCCCGGCTCAGATTGGCATCGGCACCGGCCTGAACGCCAGGCGCAGCCGCCAGCCATAACAATAGGCAGGACACGGATAACCAGAAAAACTTCCGGTCGCGGGATATTTTGGAAATAGGCATTTCGCTAGCCTGGGTTGGCAAATTAACGGATATGGCAGTCAATGGTGACTATGAAAACACTGCTAGGCTTGTTTTGCAATGCAAATTTTAGCCAGTTGCCCAATTAAGGAATCAATATTTGCCGGTCAGGCACTATACTTGACCTGGTAATTCCGATAATTTAGGGTATGTTTGGGCTAATGGTTGAAGCATTGTTGAATTGTACTGATGCTGGTTTGATTGAGGCTGCGCTGCGAATTCCTCGATTCCACTGCGTTGCATCGAGGCTACGGGTGGCGGTGATGTAGGTTATGGTAGACCATTGCGTGGTGTGGTTGAATTGCGCTGATGCTGGTTTGATTGAGGTTGTGCGGTGAATTCCTCGATTCCACTGCGTTGCATCGAGGCTACGGATGGCGGTGATATTGGTTATGGTAGACCATTGCGTGGCGTGGTTGAATTGTGCTGATGCTGGTTTGATTGAGGTTGTGCGGTGAATTCCTCGATTCCACTGCGTTGCATCGAGGCTACGGATGGCGGTGATATTGGTTATGGTAGACCGTTGCGTGGTGTGGTTGAATTGCGCTGATGCTGGTTTGATTGAGGTTGTGCGGTGAATTCCTCGATTCCACTGCGTTGCATCGAGGCTACGGGTGGCGCTGATGTAGGTTATGGTAGACCATTGCGTGGTGTGGTTGAATTGTGCTGATGCTGGTTTGATTGGGGTTGTGCGGTGAATTCCTCGATTCCACTGCGTTGCATCGAGGCTACGGGTGGTGATGATATTGGTTATGGTAGACCGTTGCGTGGTGTGGTTGAATTGCGCTGATGCTGGTTTGATTGAGGTTGTGCGGTGAACTCCTCGATTCCACTGCGTTGCATCGAGGCTACGGGGGCGGTGATATTGGTTATGGTAGACCATTGCGTGGTGTGGTTGAATTGTGCTGATGCTGATTTGATTGAGGTTGTGCTGCGAAGTCCTCGATTCCACTGCGTTGCATCGAGGCTACGGGTGGCGGTACAGCGAATCGCTTGAGCTTGCAGTGAAAAGGTTCTATGCGGACTGGATTTTAATAATTGATTATTTAGGGATTTATGAACTGGTTTACCCATGACAACCTCGACCAGCTTGATCACAGCGAAATTGATCAGGATCATCAGCAGTTTTACGATTTATTAAAGTCACTGGAACAGGTGGATAATGCCGATTTTCCGGCGCATTTTCAGGAATTATACCGGTTAACCGAAGCGCATTTTGAGATGGAGGATGATTTGATGACCAGCCATGAATATCCGGGAGCCGCCGATCATCAGGCAGAACATCAGCGGGTGCTGGGCGAATTCAAACAATTTCAGCTCAGAGTCAATAAAGGCCTGATCAGCTTTGGCCGGGTTTTTGCCAGAGAACGCCTGTGCCAGTGGTTTGTGTTGCACATCAGCACTATGGACAGCGCTTTGGTCAGCCATATCAAAACCAGATCGCCCCGTTAATGCCGGGTTCTGCGCTGAGTTTAATTGCAGGGTTTTACCCGGCGGCACAGTGTCGGCAGATTTATCAGCGCCTGGTAACGGAACAGAATTGGCCGGACAATCATTATCTGGTGGCCGGCCGCCAGTTTACCCTGCCGCGCTTACAGACCTGGCATGCTGATCCCGGCATCGTTTACAGCTATAGTAATAATTTGCTGGAAACCCGGCCCTGGAGTCCGTTGCTGACTGAACTTAGACAGCAGCTTGAGGATTATCTGCAAGCCGGTTTTAATGCGGTGCTGGTCAATTATTACCGGGACGGTGATGATTATGTGGGCTGGCACGCTGATGACGAGCCGGAACTAGGCCCCCAGCCGCTGATCGCTTCGCTGAGTTTCGGCGCCAGCCGTCAGTTTGCTTACCGGCAGAAAAAATCTGCCCGCCACGGCTCGCTGCTATTGAGCGACGGCAGCCTGCTGGTGATGCAGCCTGAATTTCAGCACCACTGGCTGCATAGTGTACCCGGCAGCGCCGAGCCGGTTGGCGGCAGAATCAATTTAACGTTTCGCAAAGTATTGCCCGGCCCGGCCACAGGCTAAGCCACTACCCCAGAGCGATTGTCGGCTTTGCGACACAGTTTTAGCATTACCCTGCTATTAAATTCAATTAGTTAAGCACTGGCGTTAATTTTGCTTGATGTTTGATATTTGGATTTTAGCTGAGCTCATGAAACTGCAACTGGACTGGTCTGCTTACGAAAATGCCGGCATGGGTGATGCTTATGCCGATATCCCCAAACAGGGCGGCGATTTCGGTAAAGCCGTGGCGGTGTGCATTGCCAGCCGCCAGTGCGAACGCGATGGCAAAGGCGTGATGTGTCCCAGCTTCCGTATCAGTCAAAATCCTTTGCTGTCTCCGGGTGGCCGGGTAAAACTGCTGAAATCCGCCTTGAATGCCGATAGTGACAGCCCTGCCCTGTTCAGCCCGGAACTGGCCGAAGCCATGAGCTTATGCGTTAGTTGCAAAGGCTGCCAGCGCGAATGTGAAAATGCGGTTGATATGGCCACTATTAAAGCTGAATATCTGGCCCAGGTTCGGAAAAAAAACGGCCTGTCGCTCCGCAGCCGGCTGTTTGCCAATTTGCCCAAATTATTAAACTGGCCGCTGACTGCTACCTTGATTAGCTGGCGCAATCGCAGTCGTCTGATCAGCAGCGCCGGGCGCAGGCTGGGCATTGCCCCGCAAATGCGCTTGCCCAGCCCGCAAGCGGCGTTTCGCGCCGCAGCGGTGACGCTGGCCGGCGCTGAATCACGTCCGGAAGTGGTGTTGTTTGTCGATACTTTTAATCGCCATTTTCACCCTCAGGCCGCCCAGGCGGCTCTGGATTTGCTCAGTGCCGCTCAATATACGGTGTTTACGCTGAGCAATCCTGCGGGGGAACAGCAGGCGCTGTGCTGTGGCCGTACCTATTTTGCCAACGGCATGATCCCGGAAGCCCGTCACCAGGCGCACCAATTATTGGCGGCGCTGCAACCGCATATCGAGGCCGGGCGCTGGATTATCGGCCTGGAGCCGTCCTGTATTTTAAGTTTACGCGATGAATATCTGAAACTGGGCCTGGGGCCAAATGCGCCGAAACTGGCGGAACGGGTGTTTCTGCTGGAAGAGTTCATCGCCCGTGAGCAAACCGCCCAACGCTGGCCGCTGGCCTTTACCAGTAACGGCCAGCGCCTGCTGGTGCATGGCCATTGCCATCAAAAAGCGGTGGGGGCGATGAAGTCGATGCGCAAAGTGCTGAAAAGTGTGGCCGGTCTGGATTTTGAATTGGTGGAAACGTCCTGCTGCGGGATGGCCGGCCATTTTGGTCTGGAAAGCGAACATTATGCCCAGGCTCAGGAAATGGCCGAACAAGCTTTGTTTCCGGCGCTGCGTGCCGAACCAGAGGCCGGCATTATCGCTAATGGTTTTTCCTGCCAGTTACAAATTGACCACGGCGGTTTCGGCCCGGCCCGACACATTGCCGAACTGTTGTACGCCGCCATTGCCCAACCCCCGGAGAGAGCTGATGAAATTACAGATAGAACGCCGCTACGTTAACGCCCTGCTGACGGAATTTCCGCATCTGAGCCCACTGCAGGAACAGCTGCGTTTGGGTAATAAGGCTGAAGTCAGTTATCGGCAGCTGGCTGCCAACGAATGGACTTTTCTGCAGGAGTTGTATGCTCAGCCCGACACCGGTATGCAGCATCAGGCTACGCTGCTGGGTAGTTTACAGCAGGCCATGACTGCCGATACCCAGCGCTGGACAGCCGAGCAGCTGGAACAGTTTCTGCCGGCCCTGGCCCGGTATCTGATCGACTCTGCCATACGCGGCTGGCTGTTTCAGGCTGATGCTAAAGGCCGCACCAGCGCCTATCTGATCACTCGGCTGGACTATACGCCGCCGGGCGAGGAAGAAGCCGGGCGGATTATCGTGGAGTTGAAAGCCAACTCCAAAGGCAAGATCCAGGTGGAACAGCTGCTGATACGCGGTAAAGATATTGCCGGGGTGACGATTGCGGAAATGTTTGCCGCCAAGGGGTTTTTACGCGAAACGCCAGAGTTGATTGGCGGTTACGCCGAGGTGGCGCAGCGCTATTTCGACTGGCGGGGCCGTTACGGTGAGCAGTTTTCCGGCTGGGGTACCGGGATTTATGCCGAAGACCCCAGCGCCAGCCACCGCAGCAGCGACTGGACCCGCAAAAACACGGTGGTGCTGTCTTCCGGCGGCGGGGCCTGCCGGCTGGTGAATGATGAGAATATCATCAATGACCGGGCGCTGAGTCTGGAGGCGTCCGGGGATATTCTGGGCAAGTATTTGCGTAAAGCCGGCAATAGTATGCGCTATGACTGCAAAGCCGAAGATGCGGTGGCCGCCAGCAAGGCTGATATTCCCGCCGGCGCATTTACTGAGTTGCCGGTGCATGGCTATATCCTGATGTTTCATCTGGAATTGCATCATCATGTCTGGGTGCATGTGGATGATATTGAGCCTTACCGGTATCAGCCGGAACTGAAGCAGAAGCTGATTCTGCCGCCGGAACAAACCGATTTGATCGACATTTTGACGGCGGAAATGGATATGCTGATGGACGATATTGTGGCCGGTAAATCCGGTGGCACTACGGTGTTATGCGCCGGACCGGCGGGGGTGGGTAAAACCCTGACTGCCGAGGTTTATTCGGAAATCATTAAACGACCTTTATACCGGGTGCATTCCGGGCAACTGGGTTTGAATGTGGCGGAGATGGAAAAAGTGCTGAAGGACACCCTGATCCGCGCCCAGCGCTGGGGGGCGGTGATGCTGATTGACGAAGCCGATGTCTATATCAAGCGCCGCAACGATAATCTGGCTACCAATGCGGTGGTTGGGGTGTTTTTACGGGTGCTGGAATATTTCAACGGTCTGCTGTTTCTGACCACCAATCGGGTGGATGATATTGACGAAGCCATTATCTCGCGCTGTATCGCCATGATTAAATATCATGCGCCCAATGCCGAAGACCGGCGCAAAATCTGGCGGGTGATGGCGGAACAATTTGGTTTGGCGCTGGATGAACAGCTGATTGCTGATCTGGCGGTGTGCTTTCCGGGTGCCACCGGGCGCGATATCAAGGGACTGACCAAACTGGTCGCCAAGTTCTGCCAGCAAAAACAGTTGCCGCTGGATTTGGAAGTATTTAAGCGCTGTTCGGTGTTTCGGGGGCTGGAGATAGCTTATATTGCGGATTAGGGTTTTGGGGGTTGGAAATTTTTTCATTTTTTCAGAGGCCATTGTAAATAGCTATAAGCTGCGTTTGATGAAGGTTACGCTGCGAATCCCTCGATTCCACTGCGTTACATCGAGGCTACAACGACACAAAACAGCTGTTCTTTTAAACGAGTACTTGGCTTCGAATGATGCGCCGCACTGGGTTTAGCACATCCTACAGGTAACTTCGCGGGGGGGAAGGTTACGCTGCGAATCCCTCGATTCCACTGCGTTACATCGAGGCTACAACGACACAAAACAGCTGTTCTTTTAAACGAGTACTTGGCTTTGAATGATGCGCTGCACTGGGTTTAGCACATTCTACAGGTAACTTCGCGGGGGGAAGGTTACGCTGCGAATCCCTCGATTCCACTGCGTTACATCGAGGCTACAACGACACAAAACAGCTGTTCTTTTACACGAGTACTTGGCTTTGAATGATGCGCTGCACTGGGTTTAGCACATTCTACAATATCGAGGGCGCAGGCATCCGCTATTACGCAAACATTTGTAAATTGTACCTGACCCCATTTTTTTTGGGTAAAAAAAAGGGGCGGATGAACCGCCCCTTTGTTTTGTGCCGATTAAACCGGCGTGATCGGGATTAGTTGGTGATCCAGATCAGCTCTACACGGCGGTTTTCAGATCTGCCGGCTTCGGTTTTGTTGTCGGCAATCGGTTGAGATTCGCCAAAACCTTTAGCAGTCAGTTTGTTGGTAACTGCTTTGGATTTCAGATACGCTACCACTGAGTTAGCCCGTTTTTGGGATAATTTCAGGTTGTAAGCATCGCTGCCTTCGCTGCTGGTGTGGCCTTGAACTTCAATCTCATTTTTCTCTGGGTATGAATTCAGGCTGGCAGCCACTTCATCCAGGATCAGTTTGGACTCTGGCGTCAATTCTGCTGAATCATGTTTGAAGTTTTGGCCTTTCAGGATCAGCCTGACTGGGCAACCGTTGAAATCAACTTTGCTGCCTTTAAGGGTGTTAGGGCATTTATCCAGGCAATCGTTGACGCCGTCAGCATCGCTGTCTTTAGTTGAGCAGTCTGCTACAACCGGGGCAGGCGCTGGGGCTGGAATGTCCAATTTAGCAACTGCTTTAGGTTTTTCACCGAAAGGAATTACAAAACCAACGTTGACCACCATATCGTTGTAGTCGGTGTTGCCCGGTTGGATATGATAGTTGTTGTTGTAACGATAACGTACATCACTGCGTAACAGGAAGTTATCGTGTACTTCGTAGGTGAAACCCACACCGCCTTCAGCCAGGATACCGGCGCCGCAAGTTGCGGATACGCAGGTATTCAGACCACCTGCTGCCAACACGGCATAAGGGGCAAATTTGTTACGGGTAAAGTAGTATTGCAAATCAACGGTGCCGCCTTCCAGGTTCCAATTGCCCTGCTTGCCGTTTAAACCGTTATAAAAACCTCTTAATTCCACATTGAATTGTTCGTTAAGGATTTTACCAACAGCCAAACCGCCGCCGAAACCGTCTTTGGAATCACGGTCGCCGCCGGCACGTATATATGACGCAAATGGAGCTGCATACCAGCGGTTGTCCAGAAACTGATCAGCATGAGCTGACGGCAGTACACCGGCGCCAATAATGGCTAGTAACGGGATTAATTTATTTCTTTGCATATTTACCTACCCTATAAAAAGTTTGAATTCAGTTAATCGCACCAACTGCCGGCTACCAGTTGCAAAATGATTAGTTTGCCCAAGCTGTCACCTGCTACGCTATCAGGAATTTCAAGTCTGGGCAACAGCAAAACCTTTAAGATCATGCTATTAATCGATACAGTTCAAACTATACAATAAAAAAACCAAAACCGATAGCATTTTGTTGCTTTATCACTACATAATTTACAAAAAATAACACATTAGTTAAAAATCGGCTAGTTAGGCGGATTTTATGGCGGATTATTCGGGGCCACCGCCTTTACGGACCATCATGCCTTTTGATGGGTTATACCCCATGATCGCAGCGGTCATAAAAATCAGGAAGGCGCCGGCGGTAAAGATTAAGGCGGTGAGGTTGAATTGTTCGTACAGGGCGAATCGGATTAACTCTACGGCCTGGGAAAACGGATTGTACTGGGCCAACTGGTACAACACAGTGCTGGATTCCTTGATTTTCCACAGTGGATACAGGGCGGTGGACATAAAAAACAGCGGAAAAATCACGAAATTCATTACCCCGGCAAAGTTTTCCAGTTGTTTGATGAACGAGGACAACAGCAGACCTAAGGCACCCAGCATCATGCCGGAGATCAGCAGGGCCGGTAATATATAGAGATAGCCGGCCAGTGGGGCGCGGATGTCATAGGCCCAGGCAATAGCCAAAAAGGCATAGGCCTGCAGTACCGATACGGCGGTGCCGGCGATGAGCTTGCTGCACAATAAAAACCAGCGCGGCAAGGGACACACCATTAACATGCGCATACTGCCCATTTCCCGGTCGTAAACCATTGATAATGAACTCTGCATGCCGTTGAATAACTGGATCATGCCGATCAGTCCCGGCGTGATATAGACTTCGTAAAGTATATAGGTTTCATAAGGCGGGCTGATGGCTACGCCCAAGGCGGCCCGAAAACCGGCGGCAAACACAAACAGCCAGACTAAAGGCCGCACCAGTGCGGAAATAAAGCGTTCGCGCTGGTGTAAAAATCTTAATATTTCCCGCCCGACGATACCGGACAGCGCCCGCCAGTAATGCAAAATTTTCATGAGCTTTTGCCCTGGGTTAATTGTGAGAACAACTGTCCGGCGCTGCTGGTGCCGGTGGCTGACAAGACGCTGCTGAGTTTACCCTGGGCCTTGACCACGCCTTTATCCAGTACGACCAGACTGTCATCCGCACCGATTTCATCAAACAGATGGGTGGCCCATAATACCGCCAGATTTTGCCGGCCAGCCAGTTGGTGGACATGGCGGACGATGACTTCGCGGCTGGGCACATCCAGCCCCACGCTAGGCTCATCCAGCAGCAGCAAGCTGGGTTTATGCAGCAAAGCTCTGGCAATTTCCACCCGGCGTTTATGGCCGCCGTTCAATTGGCGGACTTTTTCATGGCGGCGTTCATACATGTCCAGGCGTTCCAGTTCTTCCTGGATGCGCAAATCAGCGGTTTTTTGGGATAGGCCATGCAGGGCGGCATGGTAGCGTAAATTCTGGGTGACGCTTAAATCTGGGTCCAGGGTGGTTTGCTGGAACACGACACCCAGTTTGGCCAGGGCCTGGCGGCTATTGGTTTTAACATCATAGCCGCACAGTTCTATCCGGCCCAAGCGGCTGTCGTACAAGCGGGTGATCAAGGCAAACAAGGTGCTCTTGCCGGCCCCGTTCGGGCCTAATAATATGGTGCATTCGCCTGGCTCGACCTGGATATTGACGTTGTCCAAGGCTTTTTTCTGGCCATAGGCAAAACTCAGCTCGGCTATATTCAATGCGTAGCGGCTCATGGTTTAACCGCCACACCCCAGGGGTAACGGCCTACCGCGACGGATTTAAGCACTTTTTGTTCAGTCAGATCAATGATGGAAATATCATTGCTGACGCCATTGGTGGTATACAGGCGTTTTTGATCGGGCGAGAACGCCAGATTCCAGACTCGTTGACCAACCAGCAGCAGTTTTTCGACCTGATAGGTTTGGGCATTGATCACCGCCACCCGGTTGGCCGGGCCCAGCGCTACATAGGCATAATGTCGCTCGGCGTCTATCACTACTCCGACCGGCTGGATCAGGTCGGCACTCAGCCCCGGTACTTCCAGCTTTAAGCTATGCTGGATCTGGCGGGTGGCGGTATCCAGCACCATGACGGTGCCGGCCATTTCGGAGGTGGCCCACAGTTGCTGGCTGTCGGCAGTAAAGGCGGCAGCACGCGGCCGGGGGTCGACCAGGGTGTTTTCGACGATTTGCCGGGTTTTGATATCTATCCAGTGCAGCATATTGGTGGTTTCCGATGCACTGATCAACCAGCGGTTATCGGGGCTGACGGTAATACCTTCCGGCTCTACCCCAACCTTGATTTGCTGCAGGGCTTTTTTGGCGGCAATATCTATGACGGTGACGGCGCTGTCATCCTCGTTGGAGACATACATCAATTTGCCGTCCGGGCTAACGGCAAAGGTTTCCGGATCTTCACCGGACGGCAGCCGGCCAATTTCCTGCAAACTATTGCTATCCAGAATTTTAATGGTGTTTTCGTCGCTGGTGGCCACATACAGGAATTTGGCATCCGGGCTCAGCGCCAGGCCTCTGGGGCGCTGGCCTACGTTAACGGTTTTTTGCAATACGCCATCCTGGGACTGGACAACGGCAATGGCATTATCCTTTTCCAGGCTGACAAATACGGTTTCGGCTGGTAATACGGTGGTATACATAGCGGCCATAGTGAATCCGGCCATTTTTATCAGTTGCATGGTGTTGCCTAAATTCTGTTGCGAAAGGGTCTGTAATCCGGCGCTAATTATACCTGTTTGCCTGATGTAGGGCGTTTTCACTTCGTGCTCTGGCGAGTCGCGCCCAAACCGTCAGGCGGATTGCTGGCGGCGAATCCGCCCTACGTGGCTGTGTTGCATTTATGCCTATGGGAACTATACAAAAAAGCTGATGTAGGCGGTTATAATAGTCTGATATTTAAACCTTACCCAGGTCTGCTTTGAAAATTCTGCAAATTTCCGATCTGCATATTATGGCGGATGAAAATGATACTTTGCTGGGGGTGAATACCCAGTATTATTTTCAGCAAGTGCTAAAACAGGCGCATCTGGCGCATGGCCGCTTTGATTTGATTCTGGTCAGCGGCGATCTGGCCCAGCAGCCCGGCGCGGCCAGTTATCAACGGATTGCCCAGACTCTGCAGCGCTATGACACCGAAACGCTGTGCCTGCCCGGCAACCATGATGATTTTGGCTTGATGCAAGTTCAGCTCAATACCGGTTTGGTCAGTTGCCGGCAGGCTATGCAAAAACAGGGTTGGCAGATCATTTGTCTGAACAGTCAGATTGTGGACAGCCCGGCAGGCGAGCTGGCTGATGAGCAACTTGATTTTTTACAGCACAGTCTGGCAGCCCATCCGCAACTGCCCTGTCTGATTGCGGTACATCATCCCTGTATTGCCAGCGGCAGCACCTGGCTGGATACCATGCAAATCCGCAATAGCGCTGTTCTGCTGGACGTGCTGGCACAGCATCATCAGGTAAAAGCCGTGACTTTTGGCCATATTCATCAGGAACTGGCCCGGCAGATAGACGGCATTTGGTATTTTGCCGCACCGGCTACCTGTTTTGAATTTAAACCGCTATCGGTGGCGTTTGCGGTGACCGATACGCCGCCCGGCTACCGGGTTTTCCAGTTGAAAAGTGATGGCACGCTGACATCGGCTTGTTTTAGATTGACGGAGCCGCTGCAAGGCTTAGACTGCCGGATGCATGGTTATTAATTAGCGGTGAACCGCCCTACATAATTTAAAGCTGGTGGCGACCGGCCAGATAACTTTCCGCATTGACCTGCACTTCGTCGTCCACTAACAACATGCCTAATTCATCCAGGGCTTTGCGGTAAACCCGGCGCTTAAAATACACTACGTCTTTTAAGGGATACCAGTATTCCACCCATTTCCAGTTATCAAATTCCTGCTTGTGTCCGCAATCGAAACGCACATTGGTTTCATCGCTTAACAGGCGCAGGATAAACCAGATTTGTTTCTGGCCTATGCACAAGGGCATGGAATTTTTGCGCACGTATTTATCCGGCAGCTTATAGCGCAACCAGTAGCGGGTGCGGCCAAGCATTTGCACATGCTCGGCGCGTAAGCCAGTTTCTTCCCACAACTCCCGATACATCGCGGTTTCCGGATCTTCATCGCAATCTATTCCGCCTTGCGGAAATTGCCATGAATTAGCGCCTTTGCGCTTGGCCCAAAACACCCGACCCTGGTCATTGCAAAGGATAATGCCGACATTGGGCCGGTATCCTTTCGAGTCTATCATGTCAAAAAAACCTGTATTCTTACGGCTGGTTTTAAACTGCTAATGTTAGAATTAAAACCAGCCGACAATTAAAATTATGGTGCAATTGTTCCACAAATATGCGGTTAAAGCCATCATCTGCTTTCTTTTATTTACAACAACGGGTTTTTACAGTGAGTTTAGCTATTTTTGATTTGGATAATACGCTGATTGCTAATGATAGCGATTATTTATGGGGCCAATTTCTGGTTGATCACGGTATAGTTGATCAGGCCTATTATGAGACCGCCAATAAAAAATTTTACGCCGATTACAAGCACGGCACGCTGGATATTGTGGAGTTTTTGCGGTTTTCGCTGGCACCATTGGCCTTGCACGACCCTGCCCAGCTCTACCGCTGGCGTGATGAATTTGTTGATACCATCATTAAACCAATACTGCTGCCGGAAGCCCAAGCTCTGGTGGAGCGGCACCGCGCCCAGGGTGATACGCTGCTGGTAATTACCGCCACTAACCGTTTTGTCACCGAGCCCATCGTCAAGTTGTACGGTATTGATAATCTGCTGGCCACTACGCCGGAATTCAGCAAAGGCCGCTACACCGGCAAATATATTGATGTGCCGTGTTTTCAGGAAGGCAAAGTCGTGCATTTACGCAATTGGCTGGATAGCTCGACTGAGACTTTGCAGGACAGCTGGTTTTACAGCGACTCGCATAACGATCTGCCTTTGTTGAAACTGGTTGATCATCCGGTTGCGGTCGATCCTGACGAGATTTTATTACAAGCCGCCCAAAGCGCTAATTGGCCGGTGATTAGTTTACGCAATTAAGCTGTGAGGGTGTCTGGCGTTTTGCTGTCCAGACTCGCCAGAGCACGCTGTGAAAACGCCCTACCCCGACTGCGTTAAATTAATGTAACCTGACCCCATTTTTTAGAATTTATCGAATAAGGTTTGTTTTTTGATGGAAACGCAGCCTGGGCCGGCCGGCATCAGGAAGATCTGTAAATTATCACCGTAGGTCAACAAGCTGATGTGCTTGCGCAATTTTCCGCTGTTTTTGGCTTCGCTGAATTGGGTTTTGGCCACGGTATCGCATTTGTCCGGCCAGTACATGACGATCTCGAAACTGGCGTCGCAGCCGTAAGCCACCAGCGGCGAAAAATCCATATTGGCATAAAACACGGCCGAATTATCCAGCACTTCCAGTGAGGCTGAGACCAGATGATCATTGACATGATCCACTGGTAATTGCAGGCTGACGCCGCTTTCACTGCCTTTGGTCAGGAAATCGGAAACTTTTTGCACATGATCCCGGCAATACACGACACCGGCCTGAGTCATGGCTTTGGTTAACACATTGGGTTCCGGCGCGGCTTTCTGGTCTGGCTCGGCACTGAGTTTTAGGCTGGTCGCTGCCAGGTATAATACCATCAGCACCTGGGCCACTGGTTTAAGGCTATATGGGGATGTGGAAATCATTTTCTGCCACCTTTGCTGTTGCTTGCCGGCACCGGCTGTTTTTGTCCTGCGGCAACTGACCGGACTCCCAGGCTGTTTTCCAGATTAATCAGGCTGGACCAACGCTGTTGGGCCAAGCTGCTGTTTGCACCCAGTAAGGCCTGGGTGGTGGCGGCAGACTGCCGCATCGGTGCTTCAGCCTGGCTGTGTTTATCCTGATTTGCCAGGGCTACCGCCAGATTATTGGCCACTTCGGCCGTTAATAAATTATTGATACCCAATTTTTTTTCACAGATGGTTGAGGCTTCCTGCAGAAATTTTTCCGCCGCCGGATAATTACGCGCCGCCAAGCCCAGCAAGCCCAGATTATTGAGAGCAGTGGCATACTGGACACTGTCTTTACCGAACCCGGTTTCGGCGACTGTTAATAATTTTTTCCAAACCGGTTCGGACTCCTGCAGCTTGCCCTGTTTTTGCAATAATGCCGCCAGATTGGTCAAAGCATCGTAAAGGGCTTGATATCTGGGTTCAGCAGCAGACTCCTGATTGGCGATAGCCTTACGGTAAAAACCGTCTGCGTCGACGGTTCTGCCCATGGCCTCATACATATAACCGAGATTATTATAAGTTTCACCCAATCCGGCGTCGCTGGCATTCATATGGGCTTCGCGGATGGTCAAAGAGCGGCGCAGCGCTTGTTCGGCATCTGCCAGCAGCTTTTGCTGTAATTCCACCACCCCCAGGCGGTTTAACACATCGGCGATTTCCAGGGTATCTTTGTCTTTGCCGGCATCAAGCTGACGTAATACTTTTTTTAAAGCCAGCTCCGCCGCCGGCCATTGCCCGCTCAGAGAGTAGGTCTTGGCCAGTTTAAGTTCCAGCTGGGTAAGCTGGGCCGGATCCTGCACCAATTTTTCCTGGATGACCAGGGCTTTTTGATAATTTTCGCCGGCCGCTTTAACATTGCTATTGAGTAGATAATCGCCCAGCGCAGTCAGTGATTCGGCGTGACTGCTGGATTCGGGCTGGACGTGGGCCAGCCAGAGTTGGGCAAATAAACAATCGTTGGCTGCGGTATTATTATCCTTGGCCGCCAAGGCTTTTTGGCAGGACGCCAACACTGATTGCGGGCTCAGCTCAGTGGCGGCTTTCTGATTACAAGCCGCCAGTAAGGCGGATAAAGTAATTAAGGATACCAAGCGAATTAACATAATTTACTCATATTGGGTATGGATTGTTGGTCTGGCATTGTACCGGCTCAGTGTTCAATCAGACAATACAGCCAGTGTTAAGCGCAAAAAAAACCACCTTTTCGAGTAGCGAAGAGGTGGTTTTGACTGGCTTATCCCAGTTGCCGGGCAACTGGGAAGGCGATATCAACAATTACCAGCTATAGCCGGCACCTAAAGAGGTGGCCATATCGCCATTGCTGCCAAAACCGGTGGCTACGCTGGCACCAACAGTCAGATGATCACCGACAATGGCTTTACCGCCAAAGGCAATCGCTTGTTGGCCGTAATAAAAGCCGCCGCCCATACCCAGAGAGTATTTTTTGCCGCCCACTGGACTTGGTACAGCCTGCATGGCAGCTACTTGAGCGATACCGCTGTAGGCTCTATTGGAGTTCTGAGTCAGCGCCGTGGAAACCTGATTCAACTGGTTGACGTTAACCGCATCGGTGCCTTGGGTACCGGCGGCAATATTATGTAATTGCACCGGTTGACCAGAACTGCCGGCAAATGTTGCGCCACTGCCGTTAAGTGTCAAGCTGGTCGGTGAATTCAGGCCACCGGAAATTACGGTCTGAGCATCGCTGACCACTACACCGGCGGTTTTGCCGTTGCTGTGCAGCGCTAAAGATGCCGAACCGTTGGCCAAGGATATAGAGCTATTGCCGGCAGCCACATTAACCGTGGTGGCGGTATTGCTGTTACCGATATTGTTGGTACTGCCGTTGGCAGCGCCAGTGCCGATGTTATTGGTGGTGGCATAGCTGCTGCTGTCACCGACAGTATTGGTGCCGCCGGCCAGGCTGGTGGTATTGGCAGCATTGCCTATCGCCACTGCACCAGTGCTGGTGCCGGTATTGATATTAGTGGCGTTATTGCTGCTGGCGTTAATATTGGTGGTGCCGGTAATGGTGTTGGTGGTAGCCGAAATAACATTGCTTGCGGCGGTAATGGTGTTGGTGGTGGCAGCGGTAATGGTATTGGCACCGGCACTGGCGGTAATGCTGTTATCACCGCTGGTGGTGGTGATGGTGTTACCCGTAGCGGCAGTGATGGTATTGGTACTACCTGCGGTAATGCTATTGGCACCACCGGCAGTGATGGCATTGGTGCTGCCCTGTACGGTATTGATGGAGCTTAAATCCGGATTACCTATGGTGGTAACTGAACCTGTAGTAGTGTAACCGATCTGAGTTGTGTGACCTTCGATATCATTGGTACCAGAAACCGCATCGGACTGAATGACATTTGAACTACCCACACCCAAAGCCGAAATATTGTTGACGGCATTTTGCCCCTGAGCCTGGATACTATTAGTGGCGCTACTGCCGTTATTGGTAATTGTTAGCGAGGTGTCTGTTAATGCAGATGCATTCTGTGCAAAAGACATAGACAGCATTGCGATAGCGGCGGCAATTGACTTGCGCTTGAATTTAGTACTACACATAAGATAGATCCCCTGATAAGTTTGAAAAAAAACTTTAATATGGCTTACAATATATCGTTTTGTATTTAGCTGCTTGCCGAGCCAAAGCAGGCAAATCCAATAATTGGCAACTTAATCCTAGCTTGGAATATACATTAATCACGACATAAGCTGCAAGTAATTTTGCCGACATTTTTGCAAAAAAAAACCAGATAATTATTTTAATCTTTAAAAAAAGTAATATGGTTTAATATTATCCAAATATTTAGGCCAGCCAACTTAGTTTAGAAGCAGGCGCGTCGGGTACCACCCTATATAACACCTTATATTCTAAGGCTCCTGACAACTCTAAACCGCACCGAAACCCCATCACCAGCGGCATATATGAACCTTTAAAAAAAAACCCGGCTGATTAAGTTTTTTGCTTGACAAGGCACTACCGGATTGATTAACATCGCACTAAGAGAAAATTTAGTCGGCGCATATGCGGACTACCTTAAATAAAGAATCAGGGCGAATTCTCAAAATCAATGACAGATTAATTGAGGCAAGAATAACTTTTGACCCTAGACTGGCTTGTGTGCAGGAAGCACGGTAATGTCGATATACACCGACTTTCCGCTTGCTAATCGCTATGGTTATAAATTTATTTAACTCATCAAATAACTTGAAACTAAAACTTAACCTGTGAAGATGGAGAAGATTGCCATGAGACAACCTAAATACAAAAAGTGCCTGCTAGGCACGGCGATTGTGCTGGCGACATGCAGTGTCCCGGCACAGGCAACGCTGACCGATTACGGATACGGCTTGGTAATAGACAGTGCGCTGTCCTTCGCCTGGGCAAAAGACGCCAATCTGTTTCTGACCTTGGCGACTAAATCAGGTAATGCCAGTAGTTTTGTTAATACCGTGATCAGCGCGAATGGCGGCCAAGTTAGTGACGGCGGTACCGGCACCCATACCCTGAACCCTACTGAATTTGATACCACCACAGGCCAGTTAGACTGGTGGGCGGCCCAAGCTTTTATTGGTTATCTGAATAATATTGATTATCTTGGTCATACCACCTGGACATTGCCTAGCGTAACCCCACTGAATATCGGTGGTCTCAGCTATAACGGCAGTACCGATTTTGGTTACAATACCAGCAGCACTTCATCCTATCTGGCCTATCTTTATAATGCCGAACTGGCCAATCCCAACCTCTACCTGAACCAATCTACTCCTGCCCATAATTCAAGCTGGACCGGGACAGCCGACCCTAACTTTACCAATGCCGCAAATGGTCAGCCTGACGCTTTCACCAATTTAGCCAGCGGCTTCTATTGGACCGGCACAGAATACAGCAACTATCTTCACGATGCCTGGGCATTTGATACCTCCCAAGGCCTGCAGTTTAACGAAAACAAGACCACCCTGTTTTATGCTTGGTTTGGTGCGACTGCTGTACCGGAAACCTCAACGACCTGGATGTTAAGCTTAGCCTTATTGACCATGCTGGGTTTCAAACACCGCAGTCTGCGCAGCAAAGCCATTTAACTGTTTTTATTTGCTCAGAAATATCTTACAGGGTAGCCTTGGCTACCCTGTGATTGATGGCTAACCTGAAGGCAATGAGTTTTTCAGCTTTAGCTTGGGCAATTATTTTTTCTTGATATAAAAAATCTGTTTTTCCGATTCTTTATGTATCTTAAGGGCGATATGCCCTGCCTGATCCAAATAAACGCCAAAATCCAGATGTGCAGCCGGATCGGTAGCGATTACTTTAACTATTTTGCCGCTATCAATTTCCATAATGGCTTTTTTTAGCCTGAGCAGCGGCAAGGGACACTGTAAACCGCTGGCATCAACTTCAAAATCGTATTCTATGGTAGTCATGGTTATTACTTATGCCGATTAATGGTGCTTATAATATCATTAACACCTGTTCTGGAAAAACCTTAGACTAGCGCTGACCACCCTTTTATTCTAAATCGCTAAACCGGCTTAATCATGCCGAATAATTGCGGTTTTTTTAAAGTGGCGCATGGGTATATTGGCCGGTTTGGCTAATATAAATAACCCTGATTATTATCTGTAAATAGACTATACTTTGAATTAACTGACTTTGATATCATTATGCTACCGGCAAATTAAACGTTATCTACCGTAAAGTTTTTAGCCTGTCCTGTCATTGAATATTGGCAGGTTCTGGAGTCCACCTTGATAACAAGGGAATTAGGGCAGATTTTACCCAGAGCGGATTATCGTCAGCCTATTTCATATAACGGTAACATAAGTTTTTTATGCTAAGCAACTACCCTTCGCTGATGATGATAGAAATGAAACGTTTAAGCTTTAGTTTGCTGATCAGCACAGCCGGTTGTGGGCTACTGCCTTTGTCCGGCGCCGCATGGGCCTTTCCCTATGTTGATCCAATGGTTGAAACTGATCTCAGCTTCAACCATCACACTGATTTAAGCGCTGCCGCGCATAAGATGGCGGCAAGCCAGCAGACCGGCAGCCCGGACTTTTTATCCGAGCATACCCAACAATCGGCCACTGACATCCATGATCCAGCGCTGCCTGGCATCTCTGCACATGTGGCTGGCTTAGCCGATCAATCCGCGCACCTTGGTCAATTATTGAACGACACTCAGACCTATGGCCTGGTTGGTGCGGTTATTAAACACAGCGCACCGGCTAATGCTGAGCAACTGAGCAGCGATGACAACGGCAAAGTATTTTTGACGGCCAGCCCAGCAACTGCAAGCAGCTTGACCACCGCTACAGCCTCTGCTGCAACTAGCTTGGCAGCGACCAGCGCTCAAACCAGCCTAACTTTAAGTTCAAGCCCTGCCGTGACAGCCGGCACCAATACACATGAAATTGAAGATGGTAACTTGGAATATTTAGAGCATTTAAAACACGGTAATGATGACTCTCCCACCAAATTACTGGAACAGACTGTGGTGACCGGCACCAATTTGGCTAACAACTATGCCAAAACCTCGCTGGGTTATCTGGGTGATAATGATAGCGACACTCAACAAGCCGAATTACAGGAACAACATTTGAGTAGTGGTGCCGATGCCAATTATTGGTCGGCCTCCGGCACAACTAATTTACTATCCTCACCACAACGAGTCGGTCTGGCAAATAAGGCCGAAAAATCCCTATCTGCCGGCATACATGGCGGCACAGCCCATCATAATATTCCGGCCGATGAGCATAAACTCCCCCATTGCCGTTAAGGCAGCCTTTGTCTTTTTTGTGCTGTTGGCCTGCCAGATGCCAGCAGTTGCCAATGATGTGGTAGCCACTATCAGTGATTTGCAGGGCACGCTGTCGGCGCAACATGCTGACGGTAACGCAGCCCTGTTGGCAGAAAGCTCGGCAGTGTTTGAAAATGATGTGCTCAGCACCGAGGCCAATAGTTACGCCCGACTTAAATTTATTGACCAAAGCGAAGTGGTGCTGCGCCCCAATTCCAGCCTTACCATCGAAAGTTTCAAATACCCTAATCAACAGGCCGAACTGGGCAGTATACTATTACGGCTAATCAAGGGCAGTTTGCGGAAAATTACCGGAGAAATCGGTCACAAGGTACCGGACCAAGATCAGCTAATCACGCCGGTGGCCACCATAGGCATACGCGGCACTCATTACGGTCTGCTGTTTTGTCAGGACGATTGCAGCGAAATCCCTACCGTCAGCGGTAAGCCTTTAGCTAATGGTTTGCATGTGGATGTGCTGGAAGGGGCTATTGCGCTGCAAAACAGCGGCGGCGAACTTAGAGTGGCTGCCGGTGAGTTTGCCTTTGTGGCTGACCCGGAACATGAACCGGCTCAGGTCAGCAGTCAGCAAGGTATTCAAATTACCATACCGCCACATATCATACCTGATAGCGGTCATGGTAATCGTCCGGATCCGAATCACCACAATGGACAATGTACGATTCCTTAACCGCCGCCTATAAGCAGCGCAAGTTATTTTACCTGACTCTATGCTTATTAAACTGTCTGAATCCAAACCCGGCACTGGCTGCCGCCAAGTCGGTGGATATTGCTATTCAGGGTTTTGTCATTGAAGGTAATCATGTTTTGACGGATGCCCAGTTGCAAGCCCAACTGCTACCCTTTCTGGGACCGGGCCGCAGGTTTGCTGACATTCAGAAGGCGCTGGAAACTTTACAGCAATTTTACCGGGATCAAGGCTATGGTGAAGCTGTGGTGAGTGTGCCGGCCCAGGAGTTAAATGCCGGCATCATCCGCTTTAGCGTGATTGAGCCTATATTGGCGGACATTCATGTTGAATACCAGCCGGAGTCGTTACGGGCATTTTATCCAGAGTCGAAAATACGCGCCAATCTGCCGGCTCTGCAATCCGGGCTGTTATTGCGCAGCGTGGATATCTCGCAAAATATTCAATTGGCCAATGAAAATCCGGCCCGCAAAATGGCAGTGGTACTCAGCCCCGGCGCCGACAAAACCCAGTTGGACGCGACAGTGAAAGTCAGCGGTCTGCCGCCGCGCAAGGCCTATACCACAATCGATAATACCGGTACGGCGCTGACCGGTGAATATCGGATGGGGTTTGGCTTACAACATGCCAATTTATGGGGCCGGGATCATGTCGGCACTTTTAACTATATCACCCCAATTGAATCGCCGACCCATGTTAATTTATTTAGCGGCAGTTACCGGATTCCTTTATACGGCTGGGGTGATTCGCTGGACATTAGTGCGGCCAAATCCGATGTCGGCAATTCTTCCACCGATACCGTGGCCGGGCCGCTACAGTTTGCCGGCAGCGGTGAAATTTATGCACTTAATTACAATTTGCTGCTGCCGCGCTGGGGTGAGTACAGCCATCGTTTGGTAGCCGGTTATAATTACCGGCAATTCAATAACCATTGTACGATAGGCGTATTTGGCAGCCAGGCTTGCGGGCCATCCGGACATGAAATCAGCTTAATGCCGCTGAGTGTTAATTACAGCGGCCAATTCAGCTGGCAAGCTCAAACCCTGAGTTTTTATCTGCTGGGCGCTCATAATCTGCCCGGTATGGCGCACGGCAGTCAAAACGATTTTACTCAGCTGCGTCCCGCTCTCAACGGTGGCGGTGGTGCGCCTGCCGAGTATAATGTGTTCCGCAGCGGGTTTAACTTCAATGCCTTGTTGGTTGAAGACTGGCAATTGCGCCTGGCCGGTAACGGTCAGTTCAGCCCTGATGCTTTGGTGTATGCCGAACAGTTTTCCCTGGCAGGCAGCACCATGGTGCGCGGGTTTTGGGAGCGCGAAGTGACCAGAGATACCGGTTTTGTGCTGAATAATGAAATTTACGGCCCTGATCTGGCTGAGCTGACCAAGTTGGGCGACCATTTACGCGGCCTGGTGTTTTATGATTATGGGGCGGGGCAGAATAACGCCTTGAATGGAGAAAGAAAGCAAGCTCTGGATTTAAACAGTGTCGGCTTTGGTATCCGCCTGGGCTTTAATCAATCTCTGCAATTAAAGTTCGACGGTTCTTATGTGCTGAGTGGTGCCGCTTCGCATCCCGATGGTGATGTGCGGGGTCATCTCTCAGTATATCTGCCTTATTCATTTTAAGACCATCTTTAGTTGATACCGAAAATGCCCCATCATTTTTCCAAAACCTTATGGCTGGGTCTGATTTGGACCGCGCTGCTGGTGCCGGACCACTGTTGGGCGACCGATCCGGTGCAGCCCGCCCCTACCCTGCCCGCGGCCGGCACCGAGATCAGCCGCTACACTGCGCTGGAATACCGGCTTATCAATGCCGTGTATTCGCAAGACCCGCAGGCGCTGGTGGTCGCAGACAATTTTAGCTATCAATCCACCGAGAGCCCTGATCCACTCAGCAAAAGCGCCTGGCTGTCCCTGCAGCGCCAGCAAACCGGCACTTATCATATCCGCAATCTGACGGTACGTAATATGGACAATATTGCCGTGGTCAGCTTTGTGCTGGATAAATCCCTAGGCCGTTATAAAAAACCGCTGAGCACGTTTATCACCGACATTTGGCAGCCTAACCAGCCGCAGTTGCTGGCCCGTTATGCCGCCGAAGTAAAGAATTAAAAAAATGGGGTCAGGTTACTTTAATAAAAATTAAAGTAACCTGACCCCATTTTTACCATCCTCCCCCCAAACGCTTATACACTGCAATCAAATCCTGCCCGGTTTGGGCGGTTGCTTGGCTGAGATTATTTTCGCTGGCGTAGCAAATGCGTTGCGCGTCCAGCACTTCCGGGTAAGCGGTTTGGCCTTGTTGGTAGCGTTCTTCGGCTATCGCCAGTAATTGCCGGTTGGCTTGCGCTTCTTTAGCCAGTGCCTGCCGGGATTGTTCCTGGGCGCTGAAAGCACTGAAGGCACGCTCCACATCGGTCAGCGCGGCGAGGATGCTGTGCTGATACTGCGTCATGGCTTCCTGCTGACGGGCGTCCGCCGCGTCCAGATTGGCGGACAGCGTGCCGAAACTGAGTATCGGCCAGATCATATTTGCGCCCATGCCAAAGGCTTTGCTGCTCAAGCTGAAAAAGTTACCGGCATTGGTGTTAAACAAGCCGACAAATCCACTTAAGGAAATGTCCGGAAAAAACTTGGCCACCGCCGCGCCTTGCTGGGCGGTGGCCGCAGCCAGCTTGCGTTCAGCATAACGAATGTCCGGACGCTGGGCGATCACGGCGGCAGGCGCGGCCAGCACCAGTTGTACTGGGCTGACCGGCACGGCGGCGCTGGCGGCAGTGAGTTGATGGGCTGTACCCGGCGCTGCGCCGAGCAGCAAATCCAGGCTGTACTCAGCCTGAGCCTGCAGATTGGCGTAATAGGCGATCTGGGCCTGATCATGCTGAAGCTTGGCTTCGGCCCGTGCTGCGTCGTCGGCACTGGCATCGCCTTGCTGATAGCGTTCCTGAAAAATTGCCAGAGATTGCCGGTCACTGGCCAGCACCTGCTGCGCCAATTGCCATTGGGCCTGATACAAACGGATATCAAAATAGGTTTTCGCGGTTTCCGCCCGGGAGCTGACCAGAATGTCCGCCTGCGACAGCGCCGCGGCTTCCAGTTCGGCCTGCGCCGATTCCACGTCGCGGCGGTGGCCGCCGAATAAATCCAGCTCCCAACTGGCATCAAAGCCGGATTTGAAAATATTGAACGGCTGTTTGACCAAACCAGCCAGATTGGACGGGCCGCTGCTGGGAAAACCCAGCTGGTTTTGCTGGCGGTTGGCGCTGGCCATCATGTCGCCGGACGGTAGCAGTACCGCGCTGCTGGCGGCCCGTGCCGCTCGGGCTGTGACGATGCGGTTTTCGGCCAGTTTAATATCCAGATTGCGCGCGCCGACTTTTTCAATCAACTGATTCAGCAGCGGGTCGTTAAAATGCTGCCACCAGTTCCGTTCTATGGCGTTGGCCGGATTTTCGCCGGCGCTCAGCGGCGCTGAACGCCAGTTTTCCGGCAATTGGCTGGCCGGCGGCTGATAATCCGGGCCGAGCATACAACCGCCCAAATTCAACAGCAGTGCACCGATCAGGTAACGCTTACGCTTGGACATGGTCATCTCCTAATGCCCCGCGATTGGGGACGCGGTTGGTCCGGATCGGTGTTTAGGCATCAGCAAGGCGATGCCGGCCAGACCCAGAGTAATCACCGCCAATAGCCGGAAGGCGTCGCAATACGCCAGAATGCTGGACTGACTGAGCAATTGCTGATAAATCCGGTTCAGCGCCTGCCTGCCCGCCTCCACCCCGGAACCGGCGGCATGCCGGGTATATTGCGCCAACAACTCCACATACCCCGGATTGGCGGCATTAAGGTGTTCGACCAGTACGGTTTGATGCAGTTGCTGGTGGCGGGCCACATAACTCAGCACCAGTGATATGCCGATGCTGCCGCCAAGATTGCGGATCAAGGAAAACAGTGCCGATGCCTTGCTGCTTTTTTCCGGTGGGATGCCGGAAAAAGCCAGCGTACTGGATGGTATGAACAAAAATGGCAAACCCAGTACCTGAAACACTCGCATTAGCACAAAGTGCTCATAATCACTTTGCGGGGTAATGAAACTGGTCAGCCACATGCCGCCGCTGACCAGCAGCATGCCCAGCGCGATCAGATAACTGGCCTGAAAGCGGTTGACCAACTTGCCGACCACCGGCATTAAAATCACCAGCGCCAAACCGCCCGGCGACAGCACCAGCCCGGCGGTAGTGGCGTCGTAGCCGAATTCGGTCTGTACCAACAACGGCAGCAAGGTGCTGGAGCTGTACAAGGCGATGCCAACAAAAAATATCATCAGGCTGGCCATGCCGAAGCTACGGTTCTGCATCAGCCGCAAATCTATCACCGGATCGGGCTGGCGTAATAGCCAAACAACGGCGGCCAGCAGCGAAACCACGCAAACAATACTAAAAAAGATAATGAAATGACTGGAAAACCAGTCGTCTTCCTGGCCTTTGTCCAGCACCACCTGCAGCGCCCCCAAACCCAGCACCACTAAGCCCAGACCGATGTAATCGATGGATAGCAGCCCTTTGGCCTGGGCATGCACTGGATCTTGCACCAGCCGCTTGACCAGTATTAAGGCCAGCAAACCTATCGGCACATTCATAAAAAATATCCACCGCCAATTAAAACTGTCGGTAATAAACCCGCCCAGTGTCGGCCCCAGAATCGGCGCGACTATCATGGTCAAACCAGTGATACCGAACGCCGTGCCGCGTTTTTCCAGCGGAAACGCGTCCATCACTATCGCCATTTGCATGGGTTGCAATCCGCCCCCGGCCAAGCCCTGCAATAAGCGGAACACGATCAGCATCGGTAGGGAGGTTGCCAGGCCACAGGCGAATGAAGTCAGGGTAAAGCCGACGATGCTTAGTAAAAAATAATTTTTCCGGCCCATCACCCCGGCCAACCAGCCGGACAGCGGCAGCACAATGCCGTTAGCCACCAGATAGGAAGTCAGCACCCAGGTGCTTTCATCCGGACTGGCCGCCAGACTGCCGCCGATATGCGCCAGCGCCACATTGACGATAGTGGTGTCCAGCACTTCCATAAAGGCAGCCAGACTTACCACCACAGCGATCAGATAAGGATTTACGGCGGGAGCGGCAGCATTCATATCAATCAGCCGTAAACACGGTAGGCGTAACCGACATGCCCGGCCCCAGCACCGGCATATCCGCCGGCAGTTTTTCAAAAACTATTTTCACAGGTACCCGCTGGACGATTTTTACAAAATTCCCGGTGGCATTCTGCGGCGGAAATGCTGAGAAAAACGCCCCCGAACCGGCCTGAATGCTGTCCACCTGTCCGGATAAATTCAAATCCGGATAAGCGTCGATGCTGATCGCCACCGGCTGGCCCGGTCGTATATGCTGCAACTGGGTTTCCTTGAAATTGGCCACCACCCAGGTGTCGAGACTGACCAGCGAACCCAACGACTGGCCGGGCTGAATATAATCGCCGCGCTCCACGCTGCGATTGGTGATGCGGCCAGCCATAGCTGCAACGATGCGAGTATTGCTCAAATCGTTTTCCGCCTGTGACAGATCGGCCTGCGCTTGCAACAACTGCGCCGACAGTTGCTGATGCTGAGCCCGCGCCGCAGCGATGGCCTTGGGCGCAGTGGCGGCGCTGCGCAACCGGGCCTGCGCCTCGTAAACAGCCGACTTTGCGGTTTTCTCAGCGGCAACGGCCTGATCAAGCTGGCCCTGGCTGCGGGCCTGACTGCTCAAGGCCTGCATCCGCGACAAATCCTGTTCGGCCTTGCGCCAATTGGCTTGGGCGGCCTCCAGCTGCGCCTGCACCGCATCCTGGTTGGAGGGCGCGGAAACATTGGTGGTTTCCAGGTTTTGCTGGGAAGCTGCCAGCGCTGCCTTAGCCGCCTGATAAGTGGCCAAGGCCCTGTCGCGCCGAAATAGATAATCGCTGGGATCGATTTCCAGCAATACCTCGCCGGCCTGCACCAATTGGTTATCGTCGATATTCAAGGTTTTGACGTAACCGGACACTTTAGGGCTAAGCGCGACCACTCGACCGCCGATAGTGGCGTCATCAGTGGATTCCTCGCCACGATGCAAGTATAAATAAACCCCGCTCACCACCACCAGCAGCGCCGCGCCCAGATAAAATTTCAAGTGTTTGCCGCTCATCCTGCCTCCGTCGGGTTAAGCCCATATCCAGCCAGAAACAACCGCACACAAGCGCGTACATGCTCGGCCATTTCCGCATCGTTTAAACCGGCATCCTGATGCAGCAGGGCCTTAAGATGCGCTTCGCCTTTCAACAGACTGAAAAATTGTTCACAGGCTCTGGGGATATCTGCCACAGCCAACCGGCCCTGCGCCACCCACACCTGCAGCAATTCGGCGAAAGCGCTTTTCACTCGTTGCGGGCCGGCCTGATAAAACACCTGAACGATTTGTGGATGATGCAAGGCTTCGGCTTGAATTATCCGCAGCAGCCGCAGCGATTCCGGGTTAAAAATCAATTTCACCAGACTGACGCCTAACTGCAGCAAAGCCTGTTCCGGCGGCTGCCCGGCATAATTCGAAAAATTATCCGCCGCCACCTGCCGTTCACAGCCTTCGCGTATCACCTCGCGGAACAGATCGGCCTTATTATCAAAATGACGGTAAATAGTCAGTTTGGATACATCCGCCAGTTTCGCTACCGCCTCCATGCTGGTTAATTCATAACCCTGCTGCAAAAACAGATTGCGCGCTGCCGCCACTATCCCCCTGCGCTTCTGCACATCCTTGGGCCGGCCTGGACATGGCCGGATTTTATGCTGAATACCTGAATTGCTATTCATATACTATACCGTATGGTTTACTATTTGCATTAGTGTACCAAACGGTTTTATAAATGGAGAAAAAAATTTTATTCGGCGCCAATCGTTCAGTTTAAAACTTGGCAATTAGCGGATGCGCAGAACTATAGGAAAGGAACTAAATAACCGCCAGCTTACGCCGGTGCTTGTTTAGTCAAATTAATGTAACCTGACCCCATTTTTGAGGTGGTCCAGGCTGAAGAAGATCAGGGCTATGCCGGTATAGCCGCAGACAAACGGCCAGGTTGTGGCGGGGCCGTAGGCGTTGATGATGGCGCCGTCGGCTATGGTATAGCCATGCATCAGTCCGCTGCTGCTGATCAGCGCCGCCACCAGCGCCCATAGGGCTGCGGATCGGTAATGCCGGTCTATCAGGCTGACGGTCATCGCCGCCAGTATCATTGAGGTAAAAATAAAGCCGCGCTCCAGGGCAATCAGCCCGGCAATGGGTAATTGCCGGCTGAGCGCGGCGATGCCAACCGCTTCGACATTGGTGCCGGCTGCACGTAAGCCGCTTTCCAGCATTAATAAGCCCCAGGCGGCCAAAGCCGGGAAGAAGCCGACCACGACTGCCGGGGCATGGGCTCTGGGGGTGACTTCAAAGGCTTGGGCGGCAATGGTGATGCCTATCCATAACAAGATGGCCGCACCGGCCTCGACCGGTATCAGTGCCGCCACAAAACCGACCAGGCCCAGCAGGCACAGCAAGGTGATAGCGACGCCATTGGCGATTGAGTAACCGGCACCGGCGCCCATTTTTTTCCAGCCGGGATGGCCGATATAAATGGTGGTGGGGAAGACGCTGCCAAAACAGGCTGCTGCCACGGTGCCCAGGCCGTTCATGGCCAATGAGCTTCGCACCGGATATACATCACCGGCTGCTTCGGCACTTTCCAGGTTTTGCAGGGAGCCCAACAAGTTGAACAGCCCCATCGGTACGATAACCGGGAGAAAACTGATCATATAGGTCGAAAATGTCGCATCCAACACATCTGCCAGATATAAATGCGGGATGTGCAGCTGTATATGCAGTGCGTTGCTGAGAGCGGCGCTATCCATACGGCCCAATCCCCAGGCTAACAGGCTGCCGAATACCACGGCGACCAGACCAGCCGGAATATTGGCCGGCAATTGCAGGCGGCCAATGTATTGCACCAGAATCAAAGCCAGCGGCACAAAGCCTACCAGAGGATCGGCAAAGATGCGAAAGCAAAAATCCATGGCAATAAAGGTGATGGCAATGCCGGCCAGGGTTGCCAGCAATGCGGCGCGCGGGGTGATGCGTTTGACCCAGCCGGCGACAAAAGCACCTGCCAGTTCTATCAATCCGGATCCCAGACAGGCGGCCAGACCCACTCGCCAGGCCAGCTCCACATCATGGCTCTGATCCAGCACTGGTTTCATGACAAATAAAATAAAGGCAAACAGCGATACTGTGTTTACCCCGTAAGGCAGTGCAGTGACATGGGCCTGGCCGCTGACCACCGCTAGCGTTCGGGCTTGAAAGCCATAGAACAGATTGCCGACCAGCAAGCTTACCGCCACGCCGGGCAGTATCCGGCCAAATACCATTTCAGCCGGCATATTGAGTAGGGTGCCGCACAATACCACGATCAAAATCAGCTGGATCAAATTATCCACAAACAGACCGAAAAAGCCGTCCAGATCTCCGTTACGCCACCAATAAAACTGCATTTGCCCTCCCCGGCTGCTTGATTTTGCATTGCTGAACATGTCGGTTGCTGCGGCTGCCGGCCAGCGGCACAGCCGAACTATACCCGCCAACGGTCAGGACAATTTATGCAGCTTATAAAACTATGTCGAGTTTGCGTTGTCAACTCTATAATAGGTGCAATAAATGCGGTCAGGTTACATTAATTTAAATTACTTAGCGTAACTCTGCATGATCATTTTTAAACAAGTACTTAACTGCGCATATTGCGCTGCTCTGTGTTTGGGATATGCTACAACTGACTATTTTTAAACAAATACTTGATCGCTGAGTCGTTAGAATTTTAATTAATGTAACCCGACCCCATTTTATGAAAAAGTTTTTTATTACTGTCGTGCTGTTGTTTTGTGTTGCTTGCGCTGAAATAACGCCTCATTCCGGTACGGGTTTCTGGCATACGCCCATTCCTGCCGATGCGCCGCTGGATGCTAATTCCAGTAATTACACCAATGAGTTTATCCGCCAGTTGCATGCCTATTATGGGACGGTTTCGATTACGCTGGACACTTTTAATGCGCCGGTTTATATCGTTAAACCCGGTACTCCCACGACGACGGTGAAGCAATGGTTATGTCAGGCCAACAGTAGACCCAGCCCGGAATTGCAAGCCCAATTTGCCAATGTGCCGATTCCGGCTAATGCGGCCAGTTCGCCAGATAGTGATGGTGAGTTGACTATTTACGATCCGACCAGCGATACCTTATGGGAATTCTGGAAAATGCAAAATGTTAACGGTAATTGGCAGGCTTGCTGGGGGGGGCAGCTGAAAAACTATTCCAAATCTGAAGGTGTGTTCCCGTGGCCTTTTGGTGCCACTGCCACCGGTTTGCCTTTAATGGCCGGGCAAATTACGGCTGAAGAACTGCAAAAGGGTCAAATCAATCATGTTATCGGGCTATCTTTGGTTGATGCTGCTGATAAGAGCATTTTTTCCTGGCCGGCCAATCGCTCTGACGGCAGAAATCCGCATGGCCTGCCTAATCAGATACCGGAAGGCACTCGGATCAGGCTTGATCCTACGCTGAATGTTGATGCTTTGAAATTGACGCCGGTAGGCAAAATTATTGCCAAGGCGGCGCAAACTTATGGCTTTGTGGTTTGGGACAAAAGCGGGGCCTTGACCTTGCGAGGCCAGGGCGTGCTGTCTTATACGACTCAAGGTCTGGCAAATCCATATCCTGCCCTGCTTGACGGTAAACAAAACTGGGCGATATTACAAAACTTTCCTTGGGATAAATTGCAGTTTCTGCCGCAAAATTACGGCAAATAACAGATTAGGGTACGCTGGCCCCGGCACAGGCTAGGTTGGCCAGGTCTTGGCCAGCAGGTCTTTGCTGGCTGTCAGGGCCTGATTGGCCGCCAGCACAGGATCGGCAAACTCCGGGTGATAGCCAAAAACTTCCGGGGTGATAAAGCCCTGATAGCCTATGGTATGCAGGGCCTGAAAGAATTCCGCAAAGTTGATGCAGCCTTGTCCGGGCAGGAGCCGTTGCTCATCTCTGATATCTTCGGGCGGCAGCGCTGCGGCATCCGCTATCTGGACATTGAGTATCATATCGCCGGCGGATAAGATGTCCTGTTTGGTGGCGCCGATATGATGCCAATGCCAGGCGTCTATCAATAACCCGGTGCCAGCTCCCACTGCGGCGGCAAATTCCAATGTTTCATCCATGCGCCAAATGAAGGGGTAAGGCCGTAGTGTGCGTAAGTGTATGGGGCCGATAAACTCCAGCGCCAGACGGATATCATATTGCTGTATGGTGTTGGCTATGATGCGCAGACGGCGTTTGAGGATTTTGGCGTATTCCGGCTTGGGCAGATCTGCGCAAGGCGGCAGCGAGCGGACCATGGTGCGTATGCCTAAGGATTTGGCTAAGGCGGCCTGTGCAGCTAAGATTTGCATATCGGCGCTAAACCTGTCTTCTGTGCCTCTAAACTCTGCGGGCAGCAGCGCCACACCGGCCTGGATGCCCAGTTGGGCCAGGCTGTCTTTGGCCCGTGGGTAATCGGCCTTGGGGATTTGCAGCAGATCGATATCAATCCTGTCAAAACCGGCCTGGGCGGCTGTCACCAGGGTTTCCGGCCAGCCGAGTTGCGGCCCGCCGGTTAAGGTGCGGTGAAAAGCGATATGGCTGTGGTGCATATTTATTCAAAAAAATGGCGGCCAGAGCCGAATGGCACTGACTTAAGAAATATTATATTAACTGAAGTTTCCGCGAAATTCATCAAGCCACCATGCGTAATAACACGGCTACGATAGAATTTATTGGGGAGTTGCTGGGTTTAGGGCAAAGCCTAACAAAATCCTCATTAAGTGCGGCTTCAGCAATAATGTGTCGAACATCAGAAAAGGCAAAACTGGTTCGACCTTTAACTTTATGCCGACGCTCTGGGTCTGCTTTTAATTTATCAGCATAAATCCAAGCCAGGGTAGAAGCCATTAAGCAAAAGTTCAAGTGATTGATGACAGCCGCCGCTTTGCGGCATTGCGCCGATTGGCTGCCTATGTCTTGCTTCAGTTCTTTAAAGCCAGATTCTATTTTCCAACGTGCGCCATAAAATTCAATGATTTGATTCACCGACAACGTCAGATCTGTGGTAAACAAGGCTATCCATTGGGTTTTACGATACACCCAAACAACGCGAACAGAACATTTAAGTGTTTTTAGCACCACCACTTGATCATAGGCAGACACCTGACGCGTTTTACCGTAGAGTTCAACGGTATAGTTCTTTGCTAAAGAGACAAATTGTTTGGCTATCTCAGCCGTAGAACCGATACGCTTGCCGTACTTGGCAGGACGACCACGCTTGTTTTCTTTCGATTCGACGAGTTGATTATACAACACGTTGTTGCTCCGTAATCGAGATAGAATATGGAAGCGTAACCCTAAACATTTTCGTACGGGTTGCCATACACTATAGTTACCGAACCAACTATCCATGACAGCCAGCACAGGGGTGTTTGGAAAGTGTTGGCTTATGCCGATCAACATATGGCAGGCCTGTTCAAGTTTTGATTGAAAAGGCACAGGCTGATCTTTGATTCTGGCATTTTTCGAGTTTGCCGTTAGGGTTTTTTGCGCAATGTAAAATCGAAAATCCATGAATAAGCAACCCCAGCGGCCTTTGATGCGTTTAAGTAAACCAACGGCAACAATATTTTGAGCCCAAGGATATTGGCTTTGGTTTGTTTTGGCAGCATGATCAAATACTGTATCGCAAGCAAAGATATGGGTTCCTGATTTAGGGTTAATGGTGTCATCCAAAGCCAATAATAATCGTCCATCTGTTTCGGGTGATGGAATTAATCCCCAAATAGTTTGCCAAACACGCTGCCACGGCAAAGTGCTGGATGCCATAAACGTATAAAAACGCTTTTGGTTAAGGTCAATGCCAAATAAGGTGGTAAGACAGCGATAGCAGTTTGAGGTAATCGACGAGGTGAATGGGATGATAATGGAAAGCAGCGTATAGATGAATAATGAGGACCGCTCTTTGCCTAGTTCAGAGTGGCTAAATTGGGCTTGTAAGGGTTGTGTTATATCGCGTAAAATGAACATGAATGAGGTCTTTTTATTTGTCTAATCAAAGCGTTAGGAACTTTCATTATACAGTAAAACTTGACTCATTCACTATCAAAGTATTGTTTTTTAAGGAAAATAAACAATTAATGTCTAACGTATATGATTAGTCGACAAGCGCCTAACATCAAAAGCAATTCTTTATAAACACTCGCAAAGCCTTCTAACAATCTACAAATTTTTGGGAAACTTCAGTTATATTAATAAAACAATATGTTAAAAAATTGTTTATGCACGCATTAAACGCGACAGTGGCGGCGACTGGCATTGGCATAAGCTCATACTAGTGGTTGCCCAACATTACTTTGACGCAAGCACCAGAGGATGTGCCGACTCTGCAGGCACATGGTTCGCGATTGATGCGCATCACTGCGTTCAGCGCATCCTACGCCGTATCCGTCAAAATAAGATTGGTCGACGACTAGGCTATTATTTTTAAATAGCCATACTCTTAAAAATGCTATTTGGTCAGGGTTAATGTTAATAAATTAACCCTGAGCCCATTTTTAGGCGGCCTTACGGCGTAAACGCCAGGCTATGGTACCCAGACCACCCATCAGCAATACGTATTCCTCGGCTTCCGGTAAAGGAATTGGGTTGTTGTGATCGGTGTGGAAATGGTCGTGAAACGACTCGCCTACCTTGTTGTGATCTTTGGTGAACCAGTAGTCGAAGCTGGTAGGCTTGCTGCCGGAATTAAAACTGACAATGACGAATACACCCAGTTGATCGTAGGGTTGCAAAGTGGTGGTGTCAATATTAATAATCCCGGTCAAGGGATTGGCGGTGGTGGTAGAAGAATCGACCGGATTGCCGCCATGCACTATCGATACCACTGGATCGCTGCCGTCAAAGCCGGTGCCACCGCTGATATTGAGATGAATGTCGTTCCACTGGGTGCCGGCCAGACTGGAATCGAGAATGAACTCGTAATTTTTCGCCGCTGCACTGCCGGCCCAGAGGGATGCCGCCAGACCGATAACAGCCAGTAATGATGGTTTGGTGAGTTTTTTCATGTTTCTTTCCTCGTGTTAATGAACATATATTTATATCTGCCGTTAGGCCGGCAGCAGCAGCCAATGGATTTTTATCTGCATAAACCGGCGTCATATCGCGCGCTAAGTGAAAGATTCGTAACAAAACAATTTACCTTCGAGGCTAGACTATGAGAAAAACCTAGTCGTGTAAAGGTTTTTCTGAGGCTGCGGCTGATTTAAAAATTTGAACGCTGATCCTGCCCTGATTTCCCTGGCCTTTAGCTAAATATTATTTTATTTTCAAAGACTTCCAGATTGAGATAGCTGGCAGAATTGGCGAGTTCCCAGCACACTACCGGCAAATCTATTCTTAACGGTCTGAACATGGTTTAATGGAATTTGAATTTATGCCATTGCCGGAGTGACGTGTGGAGAACGGTCTTTTCAATGTGTTTGTGTTTTTGGCCGCGGCCTGTTTGGTGGTGCCGCTGGCCAGCCGTTTTAAATTAGGTTCGGTACTGGGCTATCTGGCGGCCGGCATTGTGATTGGCCCCTTTGGTCTGGGGCTGACTGGTGATGCTGAGGAGATTATGCATTTTGCCGAATTCGGCGTAGTGATGATGCTGTTTCTGATCGGCCTGGAGTTGGAGCCGGCTTTACTTTGGCACTTGCGTAAGTCTATCGTTGGTTTAGGTGGTTTACAGGTGGTGCTGACCAGTCTGGCATTCACGCTGATCGGTGTGGCGCTGGGCTATTCCTGGCAGATGAGTCTGGCCACCGGCATGGCTTTGTCGCTGTCTTCCACGGCGCTGGTTTTACAGATGTTACAGGAAACCAGCCTGATGAACACCCCTATGGGGGAAACTTCGTTTTCGGTATTGCTGTTTCAGGATATTGCCGTGATCCCGATTCTGATCATCATCCCTTTGCTGGCGACGCAGGTTGGTCAAGGCCCGGAAATTCATGCCAGTTTGATTGCGGCCTTACCGGGTTGGGCGCAGGCATTGATCGTCACCTGCGTCATCGCTGCGGTGATAGTCGCCGGTCGTTACCTATCGTATTACCTGTTTCGGGCGGTGGCCAGAACCAAGCTGCGGGAGGTGTTTACCGCACTTTCGCTGGCAGTGGTGGTGGGCATTACTTTATTGATGCAACTGGTGGGGGTATCGCCGGCCATGGGTGCGTTTATCGCCGGTGTGGTGCTGGCCAATTCCGAATATCGCCACACCCTACAAACTGATATCGAGCCGTTTAAAGGTTTACTGTTGGGCCTGTTTTTTATTTCGGTAGGCATGGGCATGGATTTTCATTTGTTTGCCGAATCGCCGCTGCCTTTACTGCTGATGGTTGCTGCACTGATCACGGTCAAGGGTTTGATATTGTTTACCCTGGGTAAGTTTTTTGGCCTGGATATGCGCCATAGTTCCGGTTTTGCCTTTGCCCTGGCCCAGGGTGGTGAATTTGCATTTGTATTATTCCAGTTTGCCGGTACTTTGCATATTCTGCCCCAGACCCAGGAGAAATGTTTAACCCTGGTCGTTGCTACTTCGATTGCCGTCACCCCTTTGCTGATGGCTTTGTACAATCAGTTGATCGTACCGAAATTTTTAAGCGTTTTGCCTGAACATACTTTTGATCGGATTGAGGAAGAAAACCCGATCATTCTGGCCGGATTCGGTCGTTTTGGTCAGGTGATTGGGCGTTTTCTGAATGTTCAGGGGGTGAAAACCACGGTATTGGAAAAAAATCCCGATCAGGTTGAGTTGCTGAGAAAGTTTGGTTTTAAAGGCTATTTCGGCGATGCCTCGCGTTTGGATTTGCTGCGTAGCGCCGGTGCCCATCAAGCCAGGCTGCTGATTGTGGCGGTGGATGATCCGGAAACCTGTCTCGAGATCGTCAGGCTGGCAAAAGCCGAATTTCCGCATCTGCAAATTTTCGCCCGCGCCCACAACCGCCGCCATGCTTATGAGCTGACTAAAGCCGGCGTGGATTATTATCAACGCGAGATATTTAATTCATCATTGGAAATGGCCCAGAAAATCCTGGTTTCTTTGGGTAAAAGCGAGTCCGACACCCAGGCAAAAGCCATAAAGTTTAAGGCGCATGATGAGGCTACGCTGAAAGCCTCTTTTGAGTTTTTTGATGATGAACCGGCACTGGTGAGTTTTACCCGCACCCAGCGGGCGGAGCTGGAACGGATTCTGCAAAACGATATATCCGGGGATGGTGATAGCTGATACAGCGTATTTTTGCTACCCGGCTTATTCTGCCAACAGCGCCGTAATAGCTGATTTGGCATTACATTGGGCGATTGCTTCGGCCAATTGTAATTCGGTCAATTTGTGTTTGATGGCGGTAGTACCATTGAAGTCAAATTCTTGATAATCCTTTTTGGCAAAGGTGACAATTTGGCATTTCTTAACCGGTTGATGCTCAAACGGTAATACTGTAGGGTTCTGACTTAAGGGTGCCGTGCCTTCCGAACTGGGCGCATAAAGCAAAAAATCACCTTTGACGGCTAGCACCGCGCGATATTGATTGACGGTGGTTAAATACAAATAGCCTGCTTCTACCTGTTTTTCTTTTAATTTCATGTTGGTAAATTCCCTGTTTTATTTACTTTGGATCAAGCTTGATACCACTTGTTCGACTTGTAGTTTACTTGCTTCTGAACGATTTCTACACTGTACGAATAAGTCTTTAGCGCTACGGCTGTTTTTCCTGCTGGGCCGCCAGGATTTCCGGAAGATGAGTTTCAATCCAGTCAGCTAGGGCTTCTACTTTCTTGGCTATTTCTTGGCCCATGGGCGTCAGGCGATATTCCACATGAGGCGGAATAACCGGATAGGCAATACGCTCCACAAAGCCGTCGCTTTCCAACCATTGCAGGGTCTGAGCCAACATTTTCTCACTAATGCCATTCACCTTGCGCCTAAGCTCACTAAACCGGTGGGTGCCGCTGATCAGTGCGACGAGTAACAGCACGCCCCAACGACTGGTGACATGATTCAATATCAGCCGAGACGGGCATTGTTCTGCAAACAAGTCCCCACGTTGCAATAGTTCTGCTATCGAGAGGGCTGGTGCCGCTTGATCTTTGATTTTTTTAGCCATTTAACACTTACCTTGTAGTGCGTACTTACTATTAGTAAGCACATATTGTATGCTGCCGGCCCCTATTCACCAAACCAGGACATTTAACATGATAGTCATCACCGGCGCTTCCGGCCAACTTGGCCGTTTAGTTATTAATATATTACTTAAGTCTGTCCCTGCACATGAGATTATCGCCGCTGTGCGCAATCCACGGAAAGTGGATGATTTGGCCGCCCTTGGCGTGCAAGTTCGACAGGCTGATTATGATCAGCCTGAAACATTGGTCAAGGCATTTCAAGGCGCTAATAAGCTGCTGTTGATTTCCTCCAACGCCGTCGGACAACGTGTGCCGCAGCATCGTGCGGTGATTGAGGCCGCAAAACAAGTCAACATCGGCCTGCTGGCTTATACCAGTATCCTCCATGCCGATCATTCTCCGCTACCGTTGGCAGTAGAGCATCAGGCAACCGAGAGCCTGATTCTGGCTTCCGGGATTCCCGCTGTTTTGCTGCGCAATGGCTGGTATTCTGAAAATTATCTGGCCAGTATTCCGGCAGCCTTACAATATGGCGTATTACTGGGAAGTGCGGGGGATGGTCGTATCGCGTCGGCGGCTTGCGCAGATTATGCGGCGGTAGCCGCGGCGGTGTTGACCGGAACTGATCAGGCGGGACGGATCTACGAACTGGCCGGCGATGAGTCCTATGATTTAAGCGAATTCGCGCAAGCGATTTCTCAGCAGTCCGGTAAAACGGTTGTCTATCAAAATCTCCCGGAACCTGAATTTCGGGCGGCACTGATTGGTGCAGGTTTGCCAGAAAGCTTAGCCACACTACTTGCCGAATCGGATGTGGGGGCATCCAAAGGTGGGTTATTTGATAACAGCCGCCAATTAAGCCAATTGATTGGCCGCCCGACGCTACCGATTGCGGTGCAGATAAAGACTGTGCTCCAATAGTGATAGGATGTTCTCCAGATATGACATTCAACCCACAGGCACTTCGGTGCCTGTGGGTTGAATATTGACCAGAATGGGGGCTATCTGAATTGAACGGGGGAAACCAAGCCTGATAAATCTTCGGCTAAACCAATAGTTGACTCCGGTTCAAAAAAATTTATGATATCTCATCGTCACAATTTATCCATTAAGCAGGATTTAATGGGTTTTTTAGCGCGTCAATCCATCTCTAAACCCGCAGACAATCTTTCAAACGCCCTTGATTAAATACCTAAGGCTTAAGCTTAGATTAGCTGAGCAGCGCAGCGCAAATTATCAACTGAACCGTTTGTTGGCTCTTGCAGGCCACAACATGTTTGATATCGAAACTGTTTCCGCGCCAATTGGCGTCTACGATTCTGGCATTGGCGGGCTGTCGGTGTTGCGGGCGCTGCGTGAGAAGTTGCCTGGTGAGTCTTTTATTTATGTGGCGGATAATGCCTATGCCCCCTATGGGGACAAATCACCTGCTTTTATTGAATCCCGTGCAGAACAAATCAGCCATTTTTTGGTTGAGCACGGCGCGAAAGCGCTGGTACTGGCCTGCAATACCGCCAGTGTGGTTGCCGCACATCATTTGCGCCGGCTGCATGTACTGCCTATCGTGGCGATGGAACCGGCGATCAAACCGGCTACTCAAATCACCCAGTCCAAGGTGGTACTGGTAATGGCCACTACCAACACCATACAAAGTCAATCGGTGGCTCGGCTTTGCCGGGCTTACGCCAAGGATGTAAAAGTGATTCTGCAACCGTGCCCAGGATTGGCGGATCAGGTGGAACGCGGCCAGTTCCAGACGGATTTGACCAGACGCTTATTGACAGAATTTATCCAGCCGGGCATCGCCGTCGGCGCAGATACGATTGTGTTGGGCTGTACGCATTATGCTTTTCTTGCCCAGGAAATTGCTTCGATTGCCGGTGCGGCTGTCACTGTGCTGGAGCCTTCGGACGCCATCGCCCGCCAGCTTGCCAGGGTGCTGCCGCACCCATCAAAACCACGGCAGCCGGCTGCGGCTACCACTTATTACACGTCTGGATCAGCGGTGGATCTACACGCTTTTCTGGCTTCGATTGGTGAAGCGGCACAACCTGTTTATGAGCTGCCGGCCGATAGTGTCGTGGCGTTATGAAACGATTTTCAGTGAGTCGCTATTTTTGCGAAAGCTTGTTTAGGGGCATCCCAGCCCCAACAAGCGGCAAAAATTACGCGACCGCTAATGCCTCCGGCGGCCCCGATTCGTCCTCCTCACCTCGTTCCGACCCAACAAGGGGATCGGAACTTCGGCTCCAAGTGACTTGACGGCGTTTCGCGATGCCTTGCAGGTTTTCTCCGCTTCGCTTCGAAAACCCGCCCGGCGCTACGCCTATCGGGGACTAAAAATCTTCGCTCCACTTACGTTCCGCTTCCAAGATTTTCAGCGAATGGAGCCATGCTGGCTGTATTTTTAGGGCTGCTGGGTATAGCCGGGGCGAAAACAGCGCATCATGGCGGCAGAGCCGCAGCGGATTTTGATTACTATGTGCTGGCCTTGTCCTGGTCGCCGGCGTTTTGTACCGGCGCCGCAGGTCAGCAAGCCGGCAAAGCTGAGCAATGCCATAAAGCTTTGGGTTTTGTGGTGCACGGTCTTTGGCCGCAATTTAATAACGGGAAATGGCCGCACGACTGCAAACTGAAAGGCCGCAAGGAGGTGCCGGCTGAGCTGGCGGCGCTGGTGTTGAATACCGAGCTGCCGATGCCGCCGGGTGATCCGGCTTTGTTAAGCCATGAATGGACTAAGCATGGCACTTGCAGTGGTCTGGATCAGCAAGCGTATTTCAGCACCATCAGGGCAGCGGCGGCCCAGGTGAAAATTCCGCCTGAGCTGCAACAGCCTGGCTTGCCGGTGACCATGGATTTTAGCGCTATTGTGGATAGCTTTGCAGCCGTGAACCCTGGACTGGCTGCCGAGATGCTGGATGCACATGCCGATGCCAAAGGCAATGTAACGGAAATCCACATTTGTTTTAGCAAGGCGTTAAGTTTCCAGACCTGTGTGGGTTCAACCAATCAGGATAGCGGCGGTCAATTTTTACCTGTTAGCCAATAAGCCGCTGCCTCCGCTAAGACAGGCTTAATTTGTCCGGCTGTCTAGTACTGCTTGGTCATTTTCTGCCGATTGGGCGTTATTTTGGGCATAGGCAGGGCGTTGGTAGAGGGCAACCGGTATGCCAGTGGGATTTTTCAAGCTGTTTTGCAGCAGCGCACTATTGATGACCGGCATTTTACCGGCGTTGGCCTGTTCAAGCAGTTTCAAGGCAGAATGCAGCCGCTCCTCATAGCTGGCCGGGGTTTCTTCCAGCGCCGGATAGACTTCCATATACAGTGTGTCATGATGCCAGCCGACTTTGATCGGCTGATTGACGATGTTTACCGGGGTACCGGCTTTGATCAGCGGAAAAAACTGTTCGATATCGCTTGGGTACATGCGAATACAGCCGTGACTGACGCGCATGCCCACCCCATTGGTTTTATTGGTGCTGTGAATAAGATAGCCGGGGATGCCTAAGCGGAAGGCAAATAAGCCCAGTGGGTTATTTGGCCCTGGCGGATAGTAGGGTTTTAACACATCACCATCGGCCAGATGCTCGGCAATAATGGATTTGGGCGGTGTCCAGGATGGGTTTTTGGTTTTACCGGTAATACTGGTTTTACCTAACGGGGTTTTCCAGTCGTCTTCCCGGCCAATGCCGATAGAATGGATAATCACTTTGCCGGCATCTGCGTAAAAGTAAATCCGCATTTCCGGCAGATTAACAATGACACCTTGCCTGGGCGCATTGGGCAACAAAAAGGTGCTGGGTATCCTGACCTGGGTGCCCTCACCCGGTAGCCAGCGGTCAACCTGAGGATTGGCCAGCACAATTTCGTCCTGGCCGATTAGCTGGTTGACCGCGATGTCGATCAGGGTGTCTTCCTGTTTGGC